>NZ_JBXWNE010000001.1:0-519211 GCF_059610225.1 Ruegeria sp. YTSA105 | reverse complement strand
CCGTCACCACCTTCGCCGCCGTCACCACCTTCGCCGCCGTCACCACCTTCGCCGCCGTCACCACCTTCGCCGCCGTCGCCACCTTCGCCGCCGTCACCACCTTCGCCGCCGTCGCCACCGTCACCACCTTCGCCGCCGTCGCCACCGTCGCCGCCGTCGCCACCTTCGCCGCCGTCGCCGCCGTCGCCACCTTCGCCGCCGTCGCCACCTTCGCCGCCGTCACCACCGTCACCGCCGTCGTCATCATCGTTGCCGTCACCATTGCCGCCACCGCCGCCGCGGGTATCACCGCCGCCGCCACCGCCGCCGCCGGTACCACCGCCGCCGCCGGAACCACCACCGCCATTTTCATCAGCAGCGCCGTCTCCTGATCGTTGCTCATTTCCGAGAATAGATGCGGTTGGAAAGTCAGTCAGAACTGCTGCAAAAGCTGGGCAACTCTCCAATGTACGGGACAAGATGTCCTCGAAATCTGAGCGTCGCTGCAAATAGCGCAGCATCCGGGCGTCTACAACAGAACATGCACAAAGCGTTTCAGTCGATACCGACTGTTTGGCTGTTCGTATTGTACACATGTCTGAAGCTGAAGCGGATACAGCTGAAATAACTGGGAATGTTGCTGAAACAAATACTATTGAAAGTAAGCGAGACTTAATGCGCATGGCGCTACTCCTTGATACTCATTACTCAAAACTTGGCAGGCAAACAGGTGCCATACTTTGGACACAAATACATCCCTTTTGAGCCAGAATTACAAGTTTCCTAAAATTGTGAATGTTAAAAGTGAAACAACTTAAAGAGGAAAGTGTAGGTAAAACAAAAAGAAGGCCCGCTTTGAGAGCGAGCCTTCCAGGATGGGCCTTAATACGCGTGTGCGCAAATATGTCACGATTGTGTTATTGTTTCCAATCTGTGAACTGCATCACTGCAATGATCAGGCAGATCTTGCCATACGCTTGCGCTCGTGCGGATCCAGAAAGCGTTTGCGCAGACGGATTGCGTTCGGGGTCACTTCGACAAGTTCGTCATCGTCGATATAGGCGATCGCCTCTTCCAACGAGAACTGAATATGGGGTGTCAGGCGCACAGCGTCATCCGATCCGCTGGCCCGGACGTTGGTCAGCTTTTTCCCCTTCAGCGGGTTAACCTCAAGATCGTTGTCGCGCGAATGCTCGCCGATAACCATACCCTGATATACATCGGTCTGAGGGCCAACAAACATGCGGCCACGCTCTTCGAGGTTCCAAAGGGCATAGGCAACTGCTTGTCCGTTCTCCATAGAGATCAGAACGCCTGCGCGGCGGCCCGGAATTTGTCCTTTATGCGGTGCCCAGTCGTGGAACACACGGTTCAATACGCCAGTACCGCGTGTATCTGTCAGGAATTCACCGTGATAACCGATCAACCCGCGTGACGGCACATGGGCGATGATGCGGGTTTTGCCTGTACCAGCAGGCCGCATCTCGGCCAATTCACCTTTGCGGACACCTGTTATCTTTTCAATGACCGAGCCAGAATACTCGTCATCCACGTCAATGGTGACTTCTTCGATGGGCTCTAGGCGCTGACCGTCTTCTTCGCGGAACAGGACCTGTGGGCGAGAGATGCTCAGCTCGAACCCTTCGCGGCGCATGTTTTCGATCAGAACACCCATCTGCAATTCGCCGCGTCCCGCAACTTCGAAGGCCTCACCGCCCGGAGTGTCGGTAATGCGAATGGCGACGTTTGATTCTGCTTCTTTCATCAAACGGTCGCGAATGACACGGGACTGAACCTTTTTACCGTCTCGGCCGGCAAGGGGCGAATCGTTGATACCAAAGGTCACTGTGATGGTCGGCGGGTCGATCGGCTGCGCAGGCAGAGCGTCTTCGACTTGTGGGGCAACAAGCGAATCTGCCACGGTCGCTTTGCTCATACCTGCGATGGTGACGATATCGCCCGCCTCGGCCACATCAATGGGTTGCTGCCCCAAACCGCGGAAAGCCAGGATTTTAGAGGCGCGAAAGTTCTCGATAAGTGTTCCGTCCCGGCTGAGCGCCTTAAGGGTGTCACCTGCCTTGAGCGTACCACTTTCGACACGGCCAGTCAGAATGCGGCCGATGAACGGGTCGCTGCCCAGTGTCGTGGCAAGCATCCGGAAGGGTTCGTCCTTGCGTTCGATCTGTTTGGGAGCAGGGACGTGGTCAACGATCAGGTCGAACAGTGCTGACAGATCCTTGCGGGGTCCTTCCAGCTCCATATCTGCCCAGCCCGACCGGCCTGAGGCGTACATTGAAGGGAAATCAAGCTGATCGTCATCCGCACCGAGGTTTGCGAACAGATCAAAGCATTCGTCCAGCGCACGGTCTGGTTCGGCGTCGGGCTTGTCGACTTTGTTCAGCACCACAATCGGGCGCAGACCCAGCGCCAGCGCCTTGGAGGTCACGAATTTGGTCTGCGGCATCGGACCTTCGGCAGCATCGACCAGCAGGACAACGCCGTCGACCATGCTGAGGATGCGTTCAACCTCTCCGCCGAAATCGGCGTGGCCCGGCGTATCGACGATATTGATCCGCGTGCCTTTCCACTCCACCGAAGTGGCCTTTGCAAGGATGGTGATTCCACGCTCACGCTCGAGGTCATTGCTGTCCATGGCGCGTTCTGCGACAGCCTGATTTTCCCGGAACGCACCGGATTGTTTTAGCAGCTCATCGACCAGCGTTGTTTTGCCGTGGTCCACGTGAGCGATGATTGCGATATTGCGCAGGTCCATGAGAGGTCAGCCTTTGAACGGGAAGTTGACGCGCGCATAACGCGGCTCGGCGAAATATGCCAGCCCTAACCGATCGTCAGTGTCCTGCTGTACCGGAAAAGAGGTGTATGATTAGTATTCCACCCAAAATCATGCTGAGTCCAGCTATCCCGGGTAAATCCAACCTCTGACCAAAGACAATGAAACCGATGATGGCAATCAGCACGATTCCAAGACCGGACCAGATCGCATAGACGATACCAACCGGCATGTATTTGAGCGTGAGGGCCATCAGATAAAAGGCAATTCCATAGCCAACAACCACAAGCACTGACGGCCAGAACCGGCTGAATTGCTGGCTGGCCTGAAGTGCAGTTGTACCAATCGTTTCGGCAACAACTGCCAACAGCAGTAGAAGATATGCTTTGGGCACGGGGGTCTCGCATTCAATAAGGTTGCATTGGGTTGAGCACGAAATGACCGATACCCGCAAGCGATAGCAGGAGTTTACTGGCATCCGTCAGGGGTCAGGATTACCCGACTATGTGGATTTTCGGCAATGTGATACTTTGTCCGCGTTTTATCGTGTTTTTTTTATGAGTATCGCCATGACGAAATTTGCAAAATACGTCATCGCTCTTTCGGCACTTATTGTTGCGCTTGGGTGGCTTGCTGGCGGGGGGTCCGTCGAA
Source organism: Ruegeria sp. YTSA105 (assembly GCF_059610225.1). Lineage (NCBI taxonomy): Bacteria > Pseudomonadati > Pseudomonadota > Alphaproteobacteria > Rhodobacterales > Roseobacteraceae > Ruegeria > Ruegeria sp. YTSA105. Next base: position 515,788 of record NZ_JBXWNE010000001.1, on the reverse strand, counting down.
ACAAAAGCAGCCCGAAATGTTGAGCGATTGATTGGTGCATCGGTTTAAGCGACTGCCGAATACAGGAAAAAGGGGTGTTATGCTCCTTTTTCCGCTGTGTTTTCAGCCTTCTGCAGTCTCAGAAAAGTAACCCCGAAGTAACGGATCCAGCCATGCCCACAGAGCTGGTGCACCGGGAATAATCACCGTGCCGACACGGCTGTGGATTTGTTCGTATGTGACGTTGTAATCAATCCAGGAACCGCCTCCTGTCTCGAGGTTGCCAACCGGGGTTTGGAAGCGATCAATCGCTTTGGCGAAACAGGCATCGGGGCTTTCGGCCTGTTCAAACTCCTGCCAGATCGACATGAATTCTTGATTTTGGACCTCTGGGAGCATTCCAAACAACCTTTGCGCCGCAGCAAGTTCCTCGGCGGCTTGTGCCGCGTGGTTGACCTGCCCATGAATTGGGTGATCACCGGCGTCAATTTCAACAATGTCGTGCAGCAAAAGCATCCTGAGGGCGCGGTTCACAGAAACGGAAGGGGCTGCATATTCGGACAGGACCCAGGCAAAAAGCATGATGTGCCAGGAATGTTCGGCTGAATTCTCAAACCGGTCATCATAGAGCAGACGAGATGCGCGCTGAACCGATTTGAGTTGGTCAGTTTCGGACAAGAAACCCAAACGCAAAGAAAGCTCGGAGGTTTCGAGTTTGCCTCCATTCAGCAGCGCTTGGGCAAGATTATATGCGTCCGGGAAAGCTTGTTGCAGATAGGCAGCGCGACCACGTTTTAGGTTGTCATTCACGACAGCTAAATGCTCTGGGTTTGGCCGTTCTGCACACAGCACCTGAAACATCGGTTGCGACCGATCCAGAATCTTGGCGAATTTCGCGTCCGGCGTGGCGTCGGCTTCGAATTCTTGCCAAAGAGCAAGAAACGTCGTGGCCTGATCCGCAGGCAGCATGCCAAACAGCTCTTCAGCAGCTGTTTGTTCCGCCAATTCCAGTGCTTTCCAATCTGTTTTCAGGTGAATCGGGTGATCGCCTACGATGATTTCGACCAGATCATGCAGCAGTAGCATTTTGATCACGCGGTCGATATTCACGTCTGGCCCGGCAACCGGTTCCAAAACCAGGGCCCAAAGCGCCAGTTGCCAACTATGCTCAGCCGCGTTCTCTGGGCGGGACTGATCCAACAAGGCGTTGGCGCGATTGACAGATTTCAGCCTGTCCGCGCGTTTAAGGAAGTCGATTTGCGCGGACAATCTTTGCGTCATTGTTTTTCTATAGCTTTCAGTTTTGACCGATGTTCGGTCAATTTCTCGACGACAAACTTGCGGGCCTTACGTTCGGCCATCCGGACACGGATCTCGGTCAGGAATGCTTCTTCCAATGTTTGTGAGGACGCCCCGATCACTTCGCCAACTTCCATGAAGAAGCGGTCGTTACCGGTTTCGTCCATCACTTTCATTGTGTCTTCGGCCAGCTTGGATGCAAGCCTGATGATCGTGTCGGACATTAGCGCGTGTTCTCTGTCAGCCGCCGTTTCACATAGTCACTTACATCAGTGATCAGCGTATCCATGTGGCGATCCTGAAAGAAGTGGTCTGCACCCTCAACTTCGTTATGGGTGATTGTGATGCCCTTCTGTTCATGCAGCTTGTTAACCAATGCAGTGGTGTCTGCAGGCGGGGCTACCCGATCAGAGGATCCGTTGATAATCAGACCCGAAGAGGGGCAGGGCGCCAGGAACGAGAAATCATACATGTTGGCTGGCGGAGAAACGCTGATGAAACCGGTAATCTCAGGGCGGCGCATAAGCAGTTGCATCCCGATCCAGGCTCCGAACGAGAACCCTGCGACCCAGCAGTGTTTCGAATTGTTGTTCATCGACTGCAGGTAGTCCAGTGCCGATGCCGCATCACTCAGCTCGCCTACGCCCTGGTCATATTCTCCCTGGCTGCGGCCAACACCGCGGAAGTTGAACCGCAAGACAGTGAAACCCATGTTGTAGAACGCATAGTGCAGATTATAGACCACCTTGTTGTTCATGGTCCCGCCAAATTGAGGATGCGGGTGCAACACGATGGCGATCGGTGCGTCTTTTTCCTTTTGCGGGTGGTAGCGGCCTTCCAGGCGGCCTTCGGGTCCGGGAAAAATCACCTCGGGCATGTGTGCATAGGTCCTGTCTTTTTCTTCTGGGTGTCCGGAAATACTTGACGATAATCGTCGGACACCTTAGAACGGTTCTAATTGTGATAGTCGGCGCAAGGGCGCTGTCAGTCGGAGATACGCACTGGCAGCGGCGGCGTCAATGATTTCGCGCGTTAACTGCCATAAGGGAATGAGAATGAAGCTTTCGACCAAGGGTCGTTACGCGATGGTGGCCTTGGCTGATATCGCTCTTCAGTCTTCTGACGGACTGGTAACGCTGAGCGAAATTTCCGAACGGCAGGACATCTCGTTGCCTTATCTTGAACAGCTGTTCGTAAAGTTGCGCCGGGCCGAGCTTGTCTCGTCAGTGCGCGGTCCGGGCGGAGGTTATCGGTTGGCGCGCCCTGCGTCGGAAATCCGTGTAGTCGAAATTCTGTCCGCCGTCGACGAAACTGTAGACGCGTTGAAAAAGGGGGCAGGGGCATCGGGGGCCTCATCGGGCAGTCGTGCGCAATCGCTGACCAACCGATTGTGGGAAGGGCTAAGTGCCCATGTTTATGTGTTTCTGCATCAAACGCGGCTTTCTGATGTGATCAGGAACGACTTGGCGCCCTGTCCGGCTGTTCCCAATCTGTTCGCGGTCGTGGACGAGTAAGATGAATTTGCTTTGTCCAAGTCCCTTTGGCTGCCAAAAGGTGCATCCATGAATCGTGTTTACCTTGATCATAACGCCACAACGCCAATTCGCCCCGAAGCGCGCGATGCGATGATCACGGCAATGGATCAGATCGGTAACCCTTCCTCAGTTCACGCTGAAGGACGAGCGGCAAAGGCCATGGTGGAGCGGGCACGGTCGCAGGTGGCCGAAGCTGTCGGGTGCCGACCGCAGGAAGTTATTTTCACCTCTGGTGCGACCGAAGCGGCTCGGGCCCTGCAGAATAGACCGAATAATTGCGATGTGTTCGTTGATGCAACGGCGCATGACGCGCTTTGGTCGCATCTTGATCTATCGAACTGCAACGAACGCCCGTTAGGACCTGGTCACATCTTAGCAATGGGGTTGGCGAATTCGGAAACAGGTATCGTTACCTTGCCACCGAAAAAGGTCGAAGGTCAGTGGCCCTATGGCGCACGGCGCGCCGATTGGTTGTTGCTGGATATTACGCAGGCTGTTGGCCGTATTCCCTTTTCCTTCGCCTGGAGCGATGCGGATATGGCGGTTCTTTCGGCGCATAAAATCGGCGGTCCTAAGGGTGTTGGCGCTCTGATCCTAAAACAAGGGCTGGACATCAACCCGCTTGCGGTTGGTGGCGGGCAGGAAATGGGCCGGCGCTCCGGGACGGAAAACGTTGTTGGAATCGCGGGTTTTGGTGCCGCTGCCGAGGCCGCAGTGAAAGATCTGGCTAACGGTGTTTGGGAAAATGTTGCTAAATTTAGAAATATTCTAGAGAACGCTCTTGAGGCCGGATCGAAAGCGACTATTTTTGTCGGGAAAGATCAGGAGCGACTCCCCAACACTTTGTGTTTTGCAACTCCCGGATGGAAAGGGGAGACGCAGGTTATGCAGATGGATCTGGCTGGATTTGCGATCAGCGCAGGTTCGGCCTGTTCAAGTGGCAAGGTAAAGACCAGCCGAGTTCTGACGGCAATGGGATATGACGAAGTAACGGCAGCCAGCGCAATTCGCGTATCGCTCGGCCCTTGGACAACAGAAGATGATGTGCTGCGTTTCGCGGATACGTGGCTGGAAAAAGAGAAAAAGCATCGCGCGCGCGCCGCGTGATCTGACGGAGGATAAGTCATGGCCGCTTTGGACCAGACTCAGGTAAAAGAAGGTGTCGATCAGGAAACCGTTGATGCGGTGCGCGAGGCCGGAACCTATAAATACGGCTGGAACACCGATATCGAGATGGAATACGCCCCAAAAGGCGTGAACCCCGATATCGTCCGTCTGATCTCGGACAAGAATGAAGAACCGGAATGGATGACCGAATGGCGTCTGGCCGCGTTCGAACGCTGGACCAAGATGGAAGAGCCGAAATGGGCGATGGTCAGCTATCCCGAAATCGACTTTCAGAACCAGTATTATTATGCCCGCCCGAAATCGATGGAGGTAAAGCCGAAATCGCTGGATGAGGTGGATCCGAAGCTGCTGGCCACTTACGAAAAGCTCGGTATCCCACTGAAAGAACAGATGATTCTGGCTGGCGTCGAAGGTGCTGAGGATATGCCTGCTGAGGGCCGCAAGGTGGCCGTGGATGCGGTGTTCGACTCGGTGTCCGTTGGCACAACCTTTCAGGCCGAACTGAAAAAGGCAGGTGTGATCTTCTGCTCGATCTCTGAAGCGATCAGGGAACACCCCGAGCTGGTCAAGAAATACCTGGGCACCGTGGTTCCGGTATCCGATAATTTCTATGCCACGCTGAACTCGGCCGTGTTCTCGGACGGGTCATTTGTCTACATCCCGCCGGGCGTACGCTGCCCGATGGAGCTGAGCACCTATTTCCGCATCAATGCGGAGAACACCGGTCAGTTTGAACGTACCCTGATCATTGCCGATAAAGGCAGCTATGTCAGCTACTTGGAAGGCTGTACTGCGCCTCAGCGCGACACTGCGCAGCTGCATGCTGCCGTGGTCGAAATCATTATCGAGGAAGATGCCGAGGTAAAATACTCGACCGTTCAGAACTGGTACCCCGGGGATGAGAATGGCAAGGGCGGCATCTATAACTTTGTGACCAAGCGCGCGGATTGCCGCGGCGACCGGTCCAAGGTGATGTGGACGCAGGTGGAGACCGGCTCTGCCGTGACATGGAAATACCCGTCCTGCATCCTGCGCGGCAATGAAAGCCAAGGTGAGTTCTATTCGATCGCTATTGCCAATAACTATCAGCAGGCCGACACTGGCACCAAGATGATCCACCTCGGCAAGAACACCAAGTCTCGGATCGTTTCGAAAGGGATCAGCGCGGGCAAGGCGCAGAACACCTATCGCGGGTTGGTCTCGATGCATCCGAAAGCCAAGGACAGCCGCAATTACACCCAGTGTGACAGCTTGCTGATCGGCGACAAATGCGGGGCGCATACGGTGCCCTATATCGAGGTCAAGAACAACTCATCGCGCGTCGAGCATGAAGCGACGACGTCGAAGGTCGATGATGATCAGCTGTTCTATTGCCGTCAGCGCGGAATGGACGAGGAAGAGGCCGTGGCCCTTGTTGTCAACGGGTTCTGCAAGGACGTGCTACAGGCACTGCCAATGGAATTTGCGATGGAGGCCCAGCAGTTGGTGGCCATCAGTCTCGAAGGATCTGTGGGTTAATCCCGATTTTCCCTGAATTCAGAATATACAGGGGGCATGACCCTCTTGCGATACGCCAAAGGAAATAAACATGCTGGAAATCAAAAACCTGCACGTCAAACTTGAAGAAGAAGACAAGCAAATCCTCAAAGGTGTCGACCTGAAGGTTGAGGCTGGCAAGGTACATGCGATCATGGGGCCAAATGGCTCGGGCAAATCGACGCTCAGCTATGTGCTGTCCGGTCGGGATGGGTATGAAGTGACCGAAGGCTCGGCGACCCTTGGTGGTGAGAACCTGTTCGAGATGGAACCGGAAGAGCGCGCAGCAGCCGGTGTTTTCCTGGCGTTCCAATATCCGGTTGAAATCCCAGGCGTTGGCAACATGACCTTTCTGCGCACCGCTGTGAATTCACAGCGCAAGGCCCGCGGGGAAGATGAGCTTTCGGCAGCCGATTTCCTGAAAGAGGTGCGCGCCAAGGCCAAATCGTTAAAGATCGATGCGGATATGCTGAAGCGCCCTGTGAATGTTGGCTTTTCTGGCGGTGAGAAAAAGCGCAACGAAATACTGCAAATGGCCATGCTAGAGCCCAAAATGTGCATTCTGGACGAGACAGATTCCGGTTTGGATGTAGACGCGATGAAACTGGTTGCCGAGGGCGTGAACGCGCTGCGCGACGAAGCGCGTGGTTTCCTTGTTATCACGCATTATCAGCGCCTTCTGGACCACATCAAACCTGATGTCGTGCATATCATGGCCGATGGGCGGATTGTAAAAACTGGCGGTCCCGAGTTGGCACTTGAGGTTGAAAACAACGGTTATGCCGACATTCTGGCCGAGGTGAACTGATGGCGTTGCCCCAAGCAAAACAGACTGCGACGGAGGAGCGGCTGGCCGTCCTGTCGTTGCCCGATGCCGGATGTACTCGCGCTGCGCGCGAGGACGCGATTGCCCGTGTGCGCCAAATGGGCTTGCCCAGCCGGCGCGACGAGTACTGGAAATACACCCAACCCGATACGCTCGTATCGGCTGATGCAGCGCATGCGGCGCTGTTCGAGTCGGACGAGCCGCAAATGTTCGATGAATTCGACCGCTTGAAGATTGTCTTCGTTGACGGAGTGTTCAATCCCGAAGAGTCCGATGATCTGACACTCGAAGGTGTTTCGATCGACCGGCTTGAAGATATTTGCTGCAAAGATATCCATTGGGCCAAAGACTTGTACGGCGTTCTTGAAGCAAATGGACAAGTCCCGGTTCAGCGCCCGCTGGCCGCATTGAACACAGCATTTGCATCAGACGGCGTGGCCATCCATGTGACCGGTAAGCCATCGAAACCGATCAGCCTGATCTATCGCCATGCGTCCGAGGATTCGGATGCGATCCTGCATCACGTAGTGCGGGTCGAAACTGACGCCGAGGTTACCATTCTCGAAAACGGGCCGGCGGCATCGCGTTTCAACAAATGTATGGAAATTGACATTGCCGATGGTGGCTCGCTGCACCATGTGCGGGCCCAGGGTCGTGACCACGAGCGTCGTGCGGCGACGCATATGTTTACACGGTTGGGTGCCAATTCTGTCTACAAATCCTTCACCCTGACTATGAACGGTGTTCTGACCCGGAACGAACAGGTGATCGAATTGACCGGCGATGATGCGGTGGCGCACGTGGCCGGAGCCTGCGTCGGAGATGGCGATTTTCACCATGACGACACGGTGTTCGTCACCCATGACGCGGTTGGTTGCGAAAGCCGCCAGGTGTTCAAGAAGGTGCTGCGGAACGGCGCGACCGGCGTGTTTCAGGGCAAGATCCTTGTGAAAGAGGGCGCCCAGAAAACAGACGGGTATCAGATCAGCCAGTCTTTGCTGCTGGATGATGATAGTCAGTTCCTCGCCAAGCCCGAGCTTGAGATCTATGCCGATGACGTAGTCTGTTCGCACGGTTCGACATCAGGTGCGCTTGATGAAACGGCTCTGTTCTACCTGCGGTCTCGGGGTGTGCCCGTCAAAGAGGCAACAAATTTGCTGACCTTGTCGTTCCTGGCCGAGGCTGTGGAAGAGATCGAGGATGAAAGCCTTGCGGAGGCTATGGTTGACCGCCTTGAAGGCTGGCTTTCTCGGCGAAGCTGATGCCGGTAACGTCGGATATAGTGGCCACATACCGTGGACCAGGCCGGGTTGTAAGCCGGCTTCTGGATTTGGGCGAACGTGAGGACCGCGCTTTGGTCTTTGTAATGGCGTTCTGCGTGGTGGCATTCATTGCGCAACTGCCACGTTTGTCCCGGCGGGCGCATCTCGAAGACCTCGAACTTAACATGCTGTTGGGCGGTGCCTTGCTTGGAACTGTCATTATCTTGCCGCTGTTCTTTTACCTTCTGGCCTTCGTGTCCCACGGTGCGGCGCGTCTGTTCGGCGGAAAGGGGACTGCCTATGGCGCAAGGTTGGCTCTGTTCTGGGCGTTACTATCCTCGACGCCGTTGATTTTGCTGAACGGCCTTGTCGCTGGTTTTATTGGTCCGGGGACAACCATGACCACTGTCGGGTTGGTCTGGTTCGTCGTATTCCTGTGGTTCTGGTTTTCGGGCCTTAGGCAAGCGCAAAGGTATGCGGAATGAATCCGGCCGTGCTGAGTCAGATTGCTGTTCTGACCCTGACCAACCCTGCCGAAGCGGCAAGACGGTTGCTGGATCTGCGTCCCGGGCGTGAAGTTGTCTGGCTGGCATTCTTTCTGGCTGTCGTTCTGAACGGTGCCATCCAAATTGGTATCGAACAGATGGTCCCTGTCCCGCAAGGTGAACCGCTTCCCGTTTCTGATCCTGTTATTCTGAACCTTCTGCGTTCGTCAGGCGCGATGCTGCTCAGCGTGGTGGCTCTTCTTTTTGTTGGTCGTACTATCGGGGGCGTTGCGACATTCAAAGATATCCTGATCCTGACGATCTGGCTGCAATTCCTTCAGATCGCAGCGATGTCGGTGACGCTGATCGTTTCGATGGTTGTTCCATTTATGATGGTCATGTTTTTGCTGGCGACCGCACTTGTCAGCCTTTACGTCTCAATGCATTTCCTGAATGAAGCTCATAAGTTCAACTCGATGCTGAAATCTTTTGGGGTCATTCTGTTATCCGCACTGATTTCAATCTCATTTGTCCTCATGTTCACACCCAGCGGCCCGGTCTAGGGAAGAAAAATACGATGTTCGATCTGCAGAAAATTCGCGCTGACTTTCCGATCCTGTCCCGAGAGGTAAACGGCAAGCCGCTGACCTATCTGGACAATGGAGCATCAGCTCAGAAGCCACAGGTTGTCATTGACGCTGTGACGCGGGCTTATACCGAAGAATATGCAAATGTGCATCGCGGGCTGCACTATCTGTCCAATCTGGCGACCGAGAAATACGAATCCGTTCGTGGAACTATTGCCCGATTTCTGGGCGTAACGGATGAAGATGAGATTGTTCTGAACTCGGGCACGACCGAAGGCATCAATCTGGTCGCCTATGGCTGGGCGATGCCGCGTCTTCAGGCCGGGGATGAGATCGTCCTGAGTGTGATGGAGCATCATGCAAACATCGTACCCTGGCATTTCCTGCGCGAGCGTCAGGGAGTGGTGCTGAAATGGGTGGATGTGGATGCGGATGGTGGGCTTGATCCGCAAGCTGTCATTGATGCCATCGGTCCAAAAACCAAGCTGGTCGCGGTGACCCATTGTTCGAACGTGTTGGGCACGGTTGTGGATGTCAAAGCAATCACCGAAGGCGCCCATGCCAAAGGCGTCCCGGTGCTGGTGGATGGCAGTCAAGGCGCCGTGCATATGCCGGTCGATGTCCAGGATATCGGCTGCGATTTCTACGCCATCACCGGGCATAAGCTTTATGGCCCATCGGGATCGGGAGCGATTTACATCAAATCTGACCGGATGGCCGAAATGCGCCCGTTTATCGGTGGCGGTGACATGATCAAAGAGGTCAGCAAGGATCAGGTGATCTACAATGAGCCACCGATGAAATTCGAGGCGGGAACTCCTGGTATCGTGCAAACCATCGGACTGGGCGTCGCTCTGGACTATCTGATGGATTTGGGGATGGACAACGTTGCTGCTCATGAGGCCGAGATCCGAGACTATGCGATGCAGAGGTTTGCGGGGCTGAACTGGATTCAGCTTCAGGGGACACGGCCGGACAAAGCGGCGATCTTTAGCTTCACTTTGGACGGTGCAGGCCACGCACATGACATTTCGACGATTTTGGATAAAAAGGGCGTCGCTGTTCGGGCCGGGCACCATTGTGCTGGACCATTGATGGATTTCCTCGGAGTAACCGCGACATGCCGCGCAAGTTTTGGTCTCTATAACTCGAAAGATGAGGTCGATACCCTGATCGAAGCGCTTGAACTTGCGCATGATCTGTTCGCGTGAAACCTGTTTGATCCGGGTCGATTTTCAGTTGCACCCGGACCGGAACAAGGTTAGCTATCGGCTCAGGCACCTGTAGCTCAGCTGGATAGAGCGCTGCCCTCCGAAGGCAGAGGCCAGAGGTTCGAATCCTCTCAGGTGCGCCATTTCTTGAATATTTAGGCTCGTATTGAAAATCACCTGCAACAGCCGGTTTGCGCAGGGTTTATGAGGCTGCCTGAGTGGAATGGCACCTACGTAATGGCAGATAAATCTACTCATTCAAACGGTTACGTGACCGACAAACTTCTCTTGACGACGGGCGGGGCGGATCAACCGCCCCAGCTTCTTACCACACCGCAATCCATATGCACGAAGTTCGAGCGGTGGTATTTGCCAACACCACCAGCACGGCAAGACATCGCCGCTTTGGCCATTTGCGAGACCGAACGAGATGACAGGCGGAGGTCGGCTGCCTGGCCTTTCATGTGCAACGAATTCTTGGCAACACGGCGCGACCGTGACCGCAGCATCGCATTGGTCTGCGGCGAGCGATAGCCCGACAGCAGCATATAGGGTTCGTTGACATCCAACAGATTATGCGACGCCGCCATGATGTCGATCGTGCGGAGGTCCATATCTTTGGCCTGGTCGGTGCGCCAATCGCGCATGAAGTGGTTCACTTCTTTGACCGCGTCTTTGATGTATTTACCGTCAACCCAATAGATCATATCGATCCGCTCGCCAGTGCGTCCGGAATACATGCGAATACGGCGAATATCACCACCGCCACGAAGGAATCCTGCTGCATTGGAGTAGGTTGGAGTTGCTACAACTGCTGTAGCTGCGAATGCGCCCAATAAAGCACGCCGGGTCAAACCCGAGGAACTGCTCGTCGTCATTTTGTGTTTCGTCCCGTACTGTTCCTGCCTGCACACGATGTTACGCGCGCTGTATTAATTTATTCCCATCCCAGATGAGGGATTTATGACACAGTCGTGAAGGGCGGCCAAGAAGTCTTTCAAATTCATCTTTTCAAGGGGGAATTTTCGGCAGTTTTTTGCGCAGGTGGTGCAAAATGGCAAAGATCCAACGTCTTAGGCCGTCGCCGAAATCTGTCCGATGCAAACAAGCATCACGCTTGAGTATAAGCACGAAATTGATGCATTTGTGAATAGACAATGGGTTTCAAGCAAAACCATAATTGTTCGGCATTGCCTGAAACGGCGTATTATATTGAAAATTCAAGGGCTCCAAATGTTCTCTGTTCTTCGTGCAAGCACCGGTATTGCTTTGGCCGCATGTTTTCTGACGTCTTCGGCGATGGCGAACACTGAGGCCAAGCCTGAAACCGCATTCCAGATGGCGGTTGCCGAATTTGCACCTTCCGGGTCTGAGATTGCCGATTTCTACCGTGAAAGAGGATTCGTGCCTGTTTGGGTTGGCGACACGGCTGCACATGCTGAACGTCGTCAACGGTTGATTGAGGGGCTTTCTGCGGTCGAATTACACGGGCTACCCGCGAACGCCTATGATGCGCAGGGCTTGGTTGACCGGCTTCAATCAGCAAAATCAGCGCGTGAGCTTGGGGCCGTCGAGGTCGAGTTGACACGCGTTTTTGCAGCCTATGCTCAGGACATGAGGACAGGCCTTTTACGCCCATCCGATATAGACGATGGATTGGTCAGGAAGGTCGAGCCGACCTCGACAGCAGGGCATCTGCGTGGACTGACGACCTCGGAGGATGCAGCCTATTTCGATCAGTTGGCGCCAAGCTCGACCCAGTATCGGGCTTTGATGAAGCAGAAACTTGCGCTGGAAGAATTGGTTCGCCAAGGCGGTTGGGGAACTACTGTTCCGCAGGCTAAGCTCGAACTGGGAGATACGGGACCCGCCGTAATAGCGATGCGTAACCGACTGGTTGAAATGGGTTTTATGAACCCAACAGCCAGCCCTGTTTTTGACGATGCCTTGCTGGCAGGCGTTCAGCGGTTTCAGATCGCACATGGTCTTGCCGCAGATGGCGTCGCGGGTCCGGGCACAATTACTGAGCTGAACCGCACTGCTTCGGATCGTCTGAAGGCCGTCTATGTCGCGCTGGAGCGCGAGCGCTGGTTGCCGCGCGAGCGCGGTGAACGCCACATTCTGGTCAATCAGGCTGATTTCTCAGCCAAGATTGTTGATGACGGCTTTATTACCTTTGAAACCCGCGCCGTGATCGGCAAGAACACCCATGATCGTCGCAGCCCTGAGTTTTCGGACAAGATGGAGCATATGGTGATCAACCCCAGTTGGTATGTGCCACGCTCGATCATCACCAAGGAATACCTGCCGCAGCTGCAGTCCAACCCAAATGCCGTTGGGCATATTCAGATTACCGATCGCAGTGGTCGCCAGGTCAATCGCGGGGCAGTAGATTTCACTCAGTTCACCGCAAGCAACTTTCCATTTGCGATGCGCCAACCGCCCAGCAAAAGCAATGCCCTGGGGCTGGTGAAGTTCATGTTCCCCAACAAGCACAACATTTATCTGCATGATACACCGCAGAAAAGTCTGTTCGCTCGGGAATCTCGTGCCTTCTCGCATGGTTGTATCAGATTGGCGCAGCCTTTCGAATTCGCTTACGCACTGTTGGCGAAGCAAGAAGAAAACCCAAAGGCATTTTTCCATCGGATTCTCGCGACTGGAAAAGAGACCACTGTGAAGCTTGAGCAGCATGTTCCTGTCCACTTGATTTACCGCACTGCCTTTATTGGCCCGAAAGGTGAGGTACAGTACCGACGCGACGTCTATGGCCGTGATCAGAAAATCTGGAATGCTCTGCAGAAAGCAGGGGTGGCCCTGCCGGACGTTCAGGGGTAATCACCGGGGGCAGGTCCTAGTTCCGGGAAGCCCCACATGAAATATACAGTTCAACAAATCGCAGATGCCCTTGACGCTGAGTTCCAGGGCGATGCCAGCTTGGTCGTACATGCTGCTGCTGAACCGTCGGATGCAACTGCTACTGATCTGGCGATGGCGATGTCGCCAAAATATGCCGAGGATCTGGGATCGGGTTCGGCGCAGGTCGCCATCCTTTGGGAAGGTGCTGACTGGCAGGCGTTGGGGCTTAAGGCAGCAATATTCGTTCGACGACCGCGCATGGCGATGGCCGGGATCACCTCCATGCTGGATAAAGGGCAGGGCTTTGGGTCCGGGGTTCACCCTTCGGCAGTCATCGACCCAACTGCGGATGTGGCAGATGGGGTCTCAATCGGCCCTCTGGCAGTCATTGGTGCACGGGCCCGGGTCGGCAGAGGGGCGAATATCGGACCGCATTGCGTCATAGGCATGGATGCTGTGTTGGGCGAAGACGCCGTTCTGCGCGAAATGGTCAGCATTGGTGCCCGGGTGCAGATCGGGGATCGTTTTATCGCGCAACCAGGGGCAAGGATCGGTAGCGACGGGTTCAGTTTTGTTACGCCCGAAGTATCGGGGGTAGAGAACGCGCGCAAGACCTTGGGGGATGCAGGAGACGCCAGCGCGCAAAGCTGGCTGCGCATTCATTCGCTTGGTTCTGTGGAAATTGGCGACGATGTCGAGATCGGTGCGAATTGCACGATCGACAACGGGACCATTCGTAATACTCGCATCGGGAATGGCACAAAACTGGATAATCAGGTCCATATCGGCCACAACACGCGCGTTGGTAATGACTGTCTGCTGTGTGGTCAGTCTGGTATTTCCGGTTCGGTTGAGCTTGGCAATAACGTGGTTCTGGGTGGGCAATCAGGCGTCTCGGACAATATTTTCGTTGGCGACCGGGTGATTGTCGGCGGTGGTACCAAAATCCTGTCAAACGTACCTGCCGGTCGTGTGTTGATGGGCTACCCGGCTGTGAAGATGGAAACCTTTACTGATGTCTATAAGGCGCAGCGCAGATTGCCGCGGATGCTTCGTGACGTGGAGGCGTTGAAAAAGGCTGTTTCCAAACAGCCTCCGAGCGATTAAATCACATTCAACGTGATAATCAGAGGATCGATATGAGCATCACCGACCGCGTCATTGCCATCATTGCCGAACAAGCCGTGTTGGAGCCTTCGGATGTGACGCCCGAAAGTACGCTCGAAGATCTGGGGATCGACAGCCTGGGGCTGGTCGAGAGTATCTTTGCCATCGAAGAAGAGTTCGACATTACCGTTCCGTTCAATGCCAATGAACCAACGGCCAGTGACTTTGACATCTCAAATGTCGCCGCGATCATTGCTGGGATCGAAAAGCTTGTGGCAGAAAAGGTCTGACCCAAGCAAATGAAACGGGTAGTAATAACCGGGGCAGGCACGATCAATTCGCTTGGTCATTCAGTTCCAGATACGCTTGAGGCGATGCGGGAAGGCCGTTGTGGCATTTCGGAACTTGAATTTCGAGATGTCGACAGGTTGGCGATCAAGATCGGTGGGCAGGTCCGGGGGTTCGAAGCCGAGGGTCGGTTCAACCGCCAACAGATGACTCTGTATGACAGGTTTACACAGTTTACCCTGACCGCGGCCAAAGAGGCCATAGATCAGTCCGGGATCGAATTCCACGGTGAGTTGGCTGCACGATCTGGCGTGGTTCTGGGAACAGCAGGTGGTGGCGTTTCGACCTGGGACGACAATTACCGTTCAGTCTATGAGGACGGGAAGAACAGGGTTCATCCATTTGTTGTTCCTAAACTTATGAACAACGCGGCGGCAAGCCACGTATCGATGGAACATAACCTCAAAGGTCCCAGCTTTACCGTATCGACTGCCTGTGCCTCATCGAACCATGCGATGGCGCAAGCCTTTCAGATGGTGCGCAGCGGGGCGGCCCCTGCGATGATCACCGGCGGCTCAGAATCCATGTTGTGCTTTGGTGGCGTTAAGGCCTGGGAAGGGCTGCGGGTGATGTCCAAGGATGCCTGTCGTCCCTTTAGCGCCAACCGAAACGGTATGGTGCAAGGAGAGGGAGCGGGCATCTTCGTGTTCGAGGAATACGAACACGCGAAGGCGCGTGGGGCAGAAATTTTGTGCGAAGTTGCTGGTTTCGCGATGACCTCGGATGCATCAGACATTGTGATGCCCAGCAAGCAGGGCGCAGCCCGTGCGATGTCAGGGGCGTTGTCTGATGCTGGCCTGAATGCCAATCAGGTGGGTTATATCAACGCCCATGGCACAGGTACTGCGGCCAATGACAAAACGGAATGTGCCGCTGTAGCTGGCGTTTTCGGCCCGCATGCGGACGAACTTTTGATCTCATCCACAAAGTCGATGCATGGTCACTTGATTGGCGGAACCGGCGCGGTAGAGCTTTTGGCCTGTATCATGGCCCTGCGAGATGGGGTGATTGCACCGACGATTGGCTACGAAGAACCTGATCCGGAATGTGCTTTGGACGTTGTGCCCAACGAGGCACGCGAAGCGAAAATCGAGGTTGCGCTAAGCAACGCTTTCGCTTTCGGAGGTCTGAACGCTGTACTTGCCTTGAAGCGGATTTGAGAAAGCCGCTGGGTTAAACGGCTTTCTCGAAATGTAGTCTTCAGTTGGTTGCGACATCAACAATGTCGTAACCTGCAGTAAACCCGGACAAAGACAGGTCAAGTTCGATCACCTGATCCGGCGCGGGCGCTGGAACGATGGTCAAAGTCGCCTTGCTGCCCTGCTTCATTGCGTCGATATCCCCTTGGGTCAGGCCGATTTGGGCAACACAGCCAACAGGGTTACAAAACGAATAGTTGTAGCGTTTGGCAGGCGCCCCGTCGATTGAGAGGGTCAGCTGCGCTTGCAACAGTGTTTCAAGCGGAACCAAGATATTTGCTCCGGCTACAGCCGAACCGCCTTCGGGTAGGCGGAACATGGAAAACTCAGCCATAGGCACATCTTGCGGGCCATTTATGACCTGCAGCAGCGAACACAGATCTTTGCCCGCGTTCATCTTCAAACAGTTCAGGCTCCAGTCTCCGAATTTTTCTTTGTCATAGCGCTGTCCGACCTTGACGGTTTCATCGACCGGCTGCCCCAGGTCGAGACCATTGTCCACCTGCTCGGTCGTAGGGGATTCGGTGGCAGGTTCTGTCGTGTCGGTGGTCTCTTGCGCCAGGGCGGCGCCGTTGAAAAGAAAAGCTGCCGCAACAAGCTTTATCGGTGTCCTGAACATAATTGCCTCGTGATTGTTGATGTGGCTTTTCGCTGGGTCTAGCACCACTGGCGCGCAGTGTCAGGCATTATGCAGCGTAAAAAGACAGAAGTGATCGGAATCTCGCCTGAGGCCCCGTGGGCAATACGTGTGGCCAAGAAAAAAGGGAGCCGGTGGAGCGGCTCCCTTTCATGAATTTTTCTCCCCGTCGGACCGGCCGACTTAATTATGAGCAGACGTTACGAGAGGGCGGCGCGATGGTCAACTGCTAACCTGAAAATTTAATTATGAAGCTATGGTGGAAAAAGGGCCGCGCGTGAACGCGCGGCCAGTCGACAGGGAGGAAGTTTGTTGACCGCGCAATTCTCACACACGAACAACCAGAAAACTATCGCAGCCAAAGGTTAACTTTGTATGCTGGGTGGAGATCGGTAGGAAACAGGGCCTTAAGCATATGAGTGAGAACATATTTCTTGGCGGTGGTGGCGCAGATTACAGCCAACCGCAGACGTTGTCGTTGAAATACGCCAACCGCCACGGCCTGATCGCCGGTGCGACCGGCACTGGCAAGACCGTGACGCTTCAGATCCTGGCCGAGGGGTTTTCCAAGGCCGGGGTGCCGGTGTTTCTGTCTGACGTCAAAGGTGATCTGTCTGGTTTGGCGCTGGCGGGCAGTGAAAGTCACAAGCTACATGGGGCATTTCAGAAGCGTGCCGAAACCATCGGATTCACGGATTACGAATATGCCGCTTGCCCGGTCACTTTCTGGGATCTGTTCGGTCAGCAAGGCCATCCGGTTCGAACCACAGTATCCGAGATGGGACCTTTGTTGTTGTCCAGGCTGATGGACCTGAGCGAAGCACAAGAAGGCATTGTAAACATTGCATTTCGGGTTGCCGATGAAGAAGGTATGCCCCTGTTGGATATGAAAGATCTGCAAGCCCTGTTGGTCTGGATTGGAGAGAACAGAGCAAATCTTTCACTGCGCTATGGGAATGTCTCAACCGCCTCGATCGGTGCCATCCAGCGACGGTTGTTGGTTCTTGAAAATCAAGGGGGCACCAATCTGTTTGGCGAACCTGCCCTGGAACTGGCCGATCTTATGCGCACCGATGTCAACGGGAATGGCATGGTGAATATCCTGGCTTCTGACAAGTTGATGGGATCACCTCGGCTGTATGCGACGTTCCTGTTATGGCTGCTGAGCGAACTGTTTGAAGAGTTGCCCGAAGTCGGCGATCCGGACAAACCCAAGCTGGTATTTTTCTTTGACGAAGCGCATCTGTTGTTCGAAGACGCGCCCAAAGTTCTTGTGGACAAGGTCGAGCAGGTCGCCCGCCTTATCCGATCAAAGGGCGTAGGGGTCTATTTCATCTCGCAAAACCCGGCAGACATCCCAGAAGACATTCTGGGTCAGTTGGGTAACCGGGTACAGCATGCTTTGCGAGCCTTCACTGCCCGAGACAGGAAAAACCTTCGCCTTGCGGCCGAAACCTACCGCGAGAATCCGAACTTTGATACAGAGGCCGCCATCCGTGAGGTTGGCGTGGGCGAGGCGGTTACATCCATGCTGCAAAAGAAAGGGGTTCCGGGCATCGTCGAACGCACTTTGATCCGTCCCCCTGGGTCACAGTTGGGGCCGATTACCGCTGCCGAACGGCAAACGGTAATGAATGCATCTCCGATGAAAGGCAAATACGAAACCCGCATAGATCGCAGATCAGCCTTTGAGATGCTCCAGGCGCGGACTGATGCCGCAGCACAAGCCGCAGCCGAGGCAGAAGAACAACTTGAGTCTCAATCGATTGCAGAACGCGAATTTGCCACGGCTCGCCGATACTCAGGTAGCAAAGTATCGCGGTCTTCTTCGCGGATCGTGCGAAAGAAAGACACCTTTGCCACCGCCATGAGCGAGGCCGTCATTAAAGAGCTTAAGGGAACAACCGGGCGCAGGATCGTCCGAGGCATTCTGGGCGGGTTATTTCGTAATCGTTGAATGGCGGGCCGGGCTAATTGCCCGGCCTCACAACGGTCACTTCAGGCGGCGTTGGCCTTCTTGTCTGCAATATGCATCAGCCTCGGGGACGGACATTTTTGTTGCCGGAAAGTCGATTGCCCGGTCCCAGTCCACGCGGTTCTGCCGGTAGAGCTGGCATGTTACCACGCCCTTGGGGGTCTGGACTTTGACCGGAGTGGTTTCCAGATCTTTTGGTGACGGAATACATGCGGTCAAAGAGGCAAGAACCGGCAACAGAATGAGTGTCTTTGTAAGAGTGGTTTTCATCGGTGTTTTCTATTCCCTGCGGGCAAATGGTAGTAGTCTGCACAAAGGCAAATATTTGGTGAACACGACTGTGAAACTTGTCAGGCCGATGAGTTGCTCTAGTAAGTTCCTCACTCAAAAGCAAGAAACCGCACCAATTTCTTGACGCGGTTCCATATATTGGAGGTTCTGTGGCCCTATTTCTCGGGGATCAACCCTCTTGGGCTGAATCTAAGAACAATCAGCAGAATCAACCCCATCGTGAACAGTCGCATATGGGCCGCGCTGTCGATCAGATGCGTCTTGAGCGCACTGCCATCGGGCATTCCGGACGTGATCAGGTTCATAAGCCACAACCCAATCGGTTCGACCTGGACCCACAGGAACCAGATGAGGAACGCGCCCAGCACCGCACCAAAGTTGTTGCCCGATCCGCCCACGATCACCATGACCCAGACCAGAAATGTAAAGCGCAGAGGGTTGTAGGTACCCGGCGTCAACTGCCCGTCCAGCGTTGTCATCATTGCGCCCGCGATACCGCAGATGGCAGAGCCCAGAACGAAGATTTGCAAATGGCGGCGGGTGACATCTTTACCCATCGCCTCGGCTGCAACCTCGTTGTCACGGATGGCGCGCATCATGCGGCCCCAGGGGCTGCGCAGCGCCATCTGGGCCATCCACAGCAGGATCAGAAGAACAACCATGAACAGCAGGGAATAGCCCAGCTTGACCGACAGGGTCGAGGCGATGACAGGGTCCAGCCCAAACCAATCGGCACGGGCAATGAAGGATGGATCCTGCTGTAGCTCAACCTCATAGCCGACCACGGGCGAGGGGCGCGGGATGCCGTAGACATTCTTGACACCTCGGGCCAGCCAGTCCTCGTTTTTCATGATTGCGATGATGATTTCGGCAATCCCAAGCGTCGCAATCGCCAGATAGTCCGAGCGCAGGCCAAGGGCTGTTTTGCCGATCAACCAAGCAGCACCGGCGGCCAACACGCCGCCCGCTGGCCAGGCCAGCAGAACCGGCAGATTCAACCCGCCAAGGTTGCCCGCAACGGCTGGGTCAATGGCTTCGACACCAGCAACGCTGGGGTCAAACACCGCACGGTAAATGAAAAACCCGGCGATCAGAATGGCGACGATGGCAATCGTCTGTACACGGCCCCTCGGCATTTTTGTTGCCACCAGAACCGCCGCAACGACGGTCGCAGCCCCCAACAGCAACGAAAGGACGATCCCATATCCTCCGGATGACCACGCGCCGGGTGTCGGCGGGGTTGAGACCAGCACAACCGCCAGCCCGCCCAGCGCAACAAAGCCCATAACACCAACGTTAAACAAGCCGGCAAAGCCCCATTGCAAGTTCACCCCAAGCGCCATGATGGCCGAGATCAGCCCCATGTTCAGGATCAGGATTGCTGTGTTCCATCCCTGCACCAAGCCAGTTGCCAGTATTAGAACGGCGACCGCAGCAAAAAGAACCGAGTTTTTCAGCCGCTCGTTGTCCGTTTGCACAGCATATCGGTAAGTCCATCCTAGGGCGACCTCCGCGATTCCGGCAATCAGTCCGACGGTGCCAATAGTTGCTCCGGCGATCAGAGGAATAGCAATCGATGCAATGAGACTTAGGATCATACTGCTTTCCCCTTAAACAGACCTGTGGGCTTAAACAGAAGCACGATAAGCAAGATAACAAAGCTGACCGCGAATTTGTAATCGGTGGATAGGAATTGGACCAACCCCGAGGGCTCTAGATGTTCCGGTGCCAGATAGGTCAGCACCTTTTTCCACGCATAGGTGATCGTCACCTCGGAAAACGCGATGATGAACCCGCCCGCGATAGCGCCCAGCGGGTTGCCGAGGCCGCCGACGATGGCCGAAGCGAAGATCGGCAGCAGAAGCTGGAAATAGACAAAGGGCTTAAAGCTCTTGTCCAACCCGTAAAGCACACCCGCAGTTGTCGCCAGCGCCGCGACAAGGATCCAAGTGATCATCACCACACGTTCAGGGTTGATGCCGGACAGCAGCGCCAGATCCTCGTTATCCGAATACGCGCGCATCGACTTGCCGGTGCGGGTTTTGTTCAAAAACCAGAACAAAAGTGCCACGGCGACTACGGCCACAACCACGGTGATGCCCTGAGAGGTCTTGATCGCCAACCCCTCACGCAGCCCGGTCATTGCCTTGAATTCCCGCGCTGAAACGATGAACCGCTCACCGTCCGAGAACCTTTGATCATCCGGCCCGATTATGAACCGCACCAGCCCGTTCATGATGAACATCACGCCCATCGAGACGATAACCAGAATGACCGGTTTGGCCTTTTGTTCCCGGTAGAAACGGTAAACCAGCCGATCCGTGATCAGAACCAGAACGATACAGCCCAGAATGGCAAAGGGCAGGGCCAGCAGAGCAGTCGGTAACGGCCCGAAACTGACCCCGGCGGCCTGCAGGCCCCATGTGACCAGCACGGCGATCATCGCACCAAAGGCCATCGTGTCGCCATGGGCAAAGTTCGAGAACCGCAGGATGCCATAGATCAGAGTGACCCCCAGAGCGCCCAGCGCCAACTGGCTGCCATAGGCGATTGCAGGAACGAGGACGAAGTTGGAGAGCGCCACTAGGGCGTTGAGGAAATCCATTATTCAATGACCTCACATGTACCGATGCTGGATTGAACTGAGAGATCACCGAGCGCGTTGTAAATCTGTGTACGTACGCTTCGGCCATCAGGAAACACCGTTATGGTCAATCCTGCAAGTGGCCCCATTGAAGGGACCAGAAAATGCCGTGCCCCGCCAACCCCAATTTGCTCGATTGGGTTGTTCTGAATGGCGGTGTCAAGTTTGATGGGTTTGGAAGACGACGAATAAGCGAGTGTGGGTGTTCCAGAAAGCGTGCCGGCACTTTCAAGCGAATGGTCGTTAGACCAATCACATTCTATTTCGAATACCTGAGGTAAAGTGTTTGCTGCTTCGGCCAACGCAAAATTGTCTGTTAGACCGATTGCGCAAGCCATGGCAGTAATCCTAACGATCTGGTTCCTTGGCTTTTGAACCACGGCAGACCTATGCCAATCAAGTGAACGGGATGTTGAGCTCAAAATTTGCACTGTGCTCACCCCCCCAAGAAACTCTTACGAACCTCTGGATCGGCCAGCAGTTCCTTGCCCGTGCCGGTATAGGCATTCCGCCCCTGAACCAGAACATATCCCTTGTCCGCGATCTCCAAAGCCTGACGGGCGTTCTGTTCTACCATCAGGATCGGCAACCCGGTGCGCGAGACCTCGATGATCCGATCGAAAAGCTCATCCATCACGATGGGCGAGACACCAGCCGTTGGCTCGTCCAACATCAGCACTTTGGGCTGGGTCATCAATGCGCGGCCCACGGCGACCTGTTGGCGTTGACCCCCCGACAGCTCTCCGGCGGCTTGATTGCGTTTGTCTCGGAGAATGGGGAAGAGGTCATAAACCTGTTCCATCGTGTCTGAAAAGTCGTCACGACGGATGAAGGCACCCATCTCAAGGTTCTCTTCGACCGTCATCGACGTGAAGATGTTCGAGGTCTGAGGAACAAAGCCCATCCCCTTGATCACCCGATCCTGGGGCGACAGGTTGGTGATGTCTTCTCCGTCCAGTCGCACAGATCCCGCGCGGACATCCAGCATCCCAAACACGGCCTTCATTGCAGTGGATTTACCGGCGCCGTTGGGGCCAACGATTACAGCGATTTCACCGGCATCGACTGAAATCGTGCAATCATGCAGGATATCCGGGCCCTTGCCGTAGCCTCCGGTCATGGTGTCGCCGATCAGGAATGGGCCACCTTCGACGCGGTGCGTCTTTCCGCTTTTGCGATGTGCGGGCGTCATCGTGCCCATGCCGTGTGTATTGGTGATCGAGGCATCCTTGTTGCCGTGGTCATCCTGATAAGGATTATCGCTCATGCCCCGGCCTCCAGCTTGTCTTTGTTCTTCAGGCCGGTGCCCAGATAGGCTTCGATCACATGCTCATTGGCTTTGATCTCGTCCAAAGTGCCCTGGGCCAGAACCTTGCCCTCGGCCATACAAATGACCGGGTCGCAGATTTTGCCGATGAAATCCATGTCGTGTTCGATGACTACAAACGTATAGCCGCGTTCCTTGTTCAGGCGCAGGATCGTGTCGGCGATGGTCATCAGCAGGGTGCGGTTCACACCCGCGCCGACCTCGTCCAGAAACACGATCTTGGCGTCGACCATCATGGTACGGCCAAGTTCCAGCAGCTTTTTCTGCCCGCCCGAGACCTGACCGGCCTTGTGATCGGCCAGATGTTCGATGGTCAGAAACTCCAACACCTCATCAGCCTTAGCCTTTAACGCGCGCTCTTCATCGGCGATGCGTTTGCGGCCGAACCAGGTGTTCCAAAGCGATTCCCCGGATTGCGCGCCGGGCACCATCATCAGGTTCTCTCGGCAACTCATCGAGGAGAACTCATGCGCGATCTGAAAAGTGCGCAGCAGACCTTTGTGAAATAGATCATGCGGTGGCAAGCCGGTTATGTCCTCGCCATCCATGAACACGCGCCCAGAGGTGGGCGGGAGCACACCCGCGATCACGTTGAACAGAGTTGTCTTTCCGGCCCCGTTCGGCCCAATCAGGCCGGTGATCGAACCCTTCTGGATTTCCAGCGATGCCCCATCCACCGCATGAAACCCGCCGAAATGCTTATGCACGTCCTCGACGACGATCATCTTTTCCCCTAGCCGCCGTTTTCGGCGTTCTTGTTTTCACACCCTCATTGAAGAGGTGCGGTCTTTTTTCACTGAAGCAGCCCGGACACAAGGTCCGGGCTGCTTATTTTCAGGTCTTCTTAGGCCAAAATCAACGGAAGTTGACGGTCTTGTTTTCGCCGTCGGTGACTTCGATCTCGCGATACGAACCTGCGCTTTCGCCGGGGCCGATCAGCTCAACGCCGGACGCGCCGACATAGTCGATGTCTTGACCAGCGGCCAACAGTTCCAAACCTTTGGCCAGCTCACCCGGATAGATCTTCTCTCCTGGAGCGTTGGCAACATCTAGGATCTTGCTGCCATAGTCGGCCGGGTTGGTCGAACCAGCGGCCTGCATCGCCAGCATGAACAGCGCTGCGGCGTCATAGCTTTCAGGCGAATAGGGCGACGATCCGTCAAAACCGGCGGCTTCGGCCATGGCAAAATACTTTTCAGCACCTTCACCACCTGAACCGGCGATCTGACCGAACGAGCCGTTCAGGTCGGGACCGACATTTGCGGGCAGCGAGTCACCGATCATGCCGCCCGGCAAGCCGAACGTGTCGAATGCACCGCTGTCCAGCGCCGACTGAATGATGCCCAGTCCGCCCTGATCGAGATACCCGGCTACAACCAGAATGTCGCCACCGGCCGAGGCCAGCGCGCCAACTTCGGCCGAGTAGTCCGCTTTGCCATCTTCATGCGCTGCCACGATTGTGACTTCGCCGCCCGATGCCTCGAACGAGGACTGGATCGCGTCTGCCAGACCCTTGCCATAGTCGTTGTTGGTGTAGGTCAGTGCGATTGAAGTGATACCGCGATCATTCAGGATATCTGCCATCACTTGACCTTCACGCGCATCCGAAGGGGCGGTGCGGAAGAACAGGCCGTTATCCTCCATGGTCGACAGGCCGGGCGAGGTCGCCGAGGGCGAGATCATGACCATCCCGTTCGGGATCGCGACATTCTGCAGGATCGCTCCGGTCACGCCAGAGCAGTCACCGCCAATGATGCCGGCAACGCCGTCGGCAATCATGCGTTCACCGTTCGAGGTGGACAGGCCGTTGTCGATACAGCCGGTATCAGCGCGCGATGCGGTGACGGTCGAGCCATCCAGCAGTTTGCCGGATTCGGTGACTTCGGCCATCGCCATCTCGGCGCCTGAACCCATAGCGGGTGCCAGCGATTCAATCGGTCCGGTAAAGCCGAACAGAACACCCAATGTGACGTCTTCGGCCATAGCTGCGCCCGAAAGAAGGGCGGTTGCTGCAGTTGCTGTAAGCAGCTTTTTCATATGGTTACTCCCAGTTGTGAACGTATTCGTTCTGGGCACGACCCTAGGCAAGCTGTTCGAAAAAGAAAAGTCCTAACGCAAACGTGTTTTTGTGGCGGACAGTTCTAGTTGTTCAGATGTGCCCGGCGCGGTGTTTTCGGTAAGGAGAACGAGATGTTTAGACTAGCTTTGATCTTCATCTTTTCTGTTGTTTCAGGGTTGGCAGGGGCAGAATCGCTAACTACCAACTCCGGATCGGCGCGTGTGACGGCGATGGCGAAGGGGCTCGATACGCCCTGGGCAATCGGCATCCTGCCTGACATGTCCTTTCTGGTAACTGAGCGCGACGGTGAACTTCTGTTTGTGTCGAAGGGAAACATAGTTCGCGTCAAAGGCACTCCCAATGTGGTTGCAAAGGGGCAGGGCGGTTTGCTGGACGTAACCGTTGCCAGGGATTTTTCGCAAAGCCGTGAGGTTTTCCTGACCTATTCCAAGCCTCAACCAAAGGGGGCAGGCACTGCACTTGCGATTGCGCGCCTGTCCGAAGACGGATCAGAGCTGACCGATCTGCGCACGATTTTCGAAGCGGAAAATGGTGGGGATTCTGGGCGTCATTTTGGCTCTCGTATTGTCGAGGCAAAGGACGGGACATTACTTGTCACTATCGGCGATCGTGGTGATCGCCCGACCGCACAGGATCAATCGAGTCACAACGGCTCGGTGATCCGTGTGAATCGGGACGGCTCGGTGCCGGCTGATAATCCATTTGTCGGACAACAGGGAATTCAGCCTGAGATATGGTCTTATGGCCACCGGAATCCCCAAGGCGCAGGGCTGGATGCACGGGGGCATCTATGGGTATCGGAACATGGAGCCAAGGGCGGAGATGAAGTGAACCTAATCCGGCCGGGGCGGAACTATGGCTGGCCGGTGATTTCCTATGGCAAGCACTATTCCGGCCAGGCAATCGGCGAGGGGACGGCGAAACCGGGGATGGAGCAACCTGAATTCTATTGGGACCCTTCCATCGCCCCATCCGGCCTTTTGATTTATTCAGGCAAGCTTTGGCCCGAATGGAAGGGTGATCTATTCGTCGGGTCGCTCAAATTCGACTATATCGCTGGGCTTGAAGGCATCCCTTTGACTGAGGTCGAGCAGATCAAGGGCCCTCAGACGGAACGCGTCCGCGACATTGTCGAGGCACCAGATGGATCAATCTGGTTTATTTCCGTCGGGCAGGGCGCTGTCTTTCGCATGACCCCCAGCGATTAAACAGACAAGCGCCCGCTTTGCGCACCGCGCTCACGATAGGGCGTGGTGTTGTAATGCGCCCGGTAGCATTTCGAGAAATGGCTAGGCGAGGCAAACCCGCATGCCAGCGCCACGTTGATCACGCTCATGTCGGTCTGCATCAGCAGGTTCCGGGCTTTATGCAGGCGCAGCTCCATATAGTAGCGTTTAGGTGACCGGCTGAGGTAACGGCGAAACAGACGCTCTAGCTGCCGCGTGGACATGCCGACCTCTTTGGCCAGAAGCGAAGGCGAGATCGGCTCTTCGATGTTCTTCTCCATCATCAGGATGACCTGGCTCAGCTTGGGATGGCGCACCCCAATCCGTGTCGGGGTCGACAGACGCTGGGTGTCCTGATCGGTGCGGATCGAGGAATAGATCAACTGATCGGCCACCGCGTTGGCAAGGTCTTCCCCGAAATCCTCGGCGATGATTTTCAGCATCAGATCGATAGAGGAAGTACCGCCGGCTGTTGTCATCCGGTTTCCGTCAATCTGGAATACGGATTTGGTCAGTTCGACCTCATCAAATTCTTCGGTGAAACTGTCCGAGTTTTCCCAGTGGATCGTCGCACGCTTGCCATCCAGCAAACCCGCCTTGGCCAAGGTATAAGCTGCCGTACACAGCCCACCAATGCGCAATCCCCGGCGTGCTTCGCGGCGGACCCAGTTCAGAATTTTCTTGGTGGTAGCGGCTTGAACATCGACACCGCCGCAGATCAGCACGACGTCATCGCGCTGCAGCTCGGCTAGATCAGCGTCCAGTTTGAACTCGGTCCCGGCGGAGCATTTGATCGTCTCGCCGCCTTCGCCAGACAGGCTCCAACTGTAAAGCTCTTTGTCGGCCATGCGGTTTGCGATGCGCAGGCTATCCAGCGCGGATGCGAAACACAGCAGCGAGAATTTGTCCAACAGGACAAACACGAAATGACGAGGGCTGGCCGCAGTGGTTTCCACCGTGACAACTTGGCGTTGCTCTTGCATGGCGAGGTGTCCTTGATTCGGCGCCGTTTGACCCTACGTCCGGCGACAGATTTGACCGCCACCATGATCAAAGCTTGTTTGCGACGTCAAGAGGTCCAAATCGTATATGGCCTCTCATCAAACGTTTTTGTATAGAGGCGACTTGAATACTTCAGCGGAGATCAAAGCTATGACCGAATGGCAAAAAACGAACTGGCGCAACAAGCCCCGGGTTCAGATGCCAGACTATACAGACGCAGCCGCGCTGGCAAAAGTCGAGGCTCAGCTTTCGCAGTATCCGCCGCTGGTGTTTGCAGGTGAGGCACGTCGGCTCAAGCAACATCTTGGTGCTGCGGGGCGGGGTGAGGCTTTCCTGCTGCAGGGCGGCGACTGTGCTGAAAGCTTTGAACAATTCAGCGCGGATGCGATCCGCGACACCTTTAAGGTGATGCTGCAGATGGCCATGGTTCTGACCTATGGCGCAAAGGTGCCGGTGGTCAAAGTGGGCCGTATGGCTGGACAGTTCGCCAAACCGCGCAGCGCACCAACAGAGGTGGTGGATGGCATTGAGCTGCCCAGCTATCGCGGCGATATCATCAACGAGCTGGATTTCACGCCCGAGGCGCGGATTCCGAATCCGTCCAAGATGTTGCAAGCCTATACGCAGGCAGCGGCAACATTGAACCTGTTGCGTGCCTTTTCGACCGGTGGTTTCGCCGATATGAGCCATGTGCATTCGTGGACACTCGGCTTTGCCGATGGCCAGGATGTTCAGAAATACTCTGAAATTGCTGACCGAATTCAGGATTCGATTGATTTCATGGGGGCTGCGGGCATCACCGCGGACACAACGCATGAATTCTCGTCGGTTGAATTCTATACCAGCCACGAAGGTCTGCTGCTTGAATACGAAGAGGCGCTGACCCGTCTTGATTCTACATCGGGCAACTGGTTGGCCGGGTCCGGCCACATGATCTGGATTGGCGACCGCACCCGTCAACCTGATGGCGCGCATGTTGAATTCTGTTCCGGCGTTCTGAACCCGATCGGTCTGAAATGCGGTCCGACGACATCTGCCGAAGACCTCAAAGTTTTGATGGCCAAACTGAACCCGGAAAACGAAGAAGGGCGTCTGACCCTGATCGCGCGGTTTGGTGCAGGCAAGGCGGGAGAGCATCTGCCGCGTCTGGTCAAAGCCGTCAAGGAAGAGGGCGCCAAGGTGACCTGGGTCTGTGACCCAATGCACGGCAATACGATCAAATCGGCCACCGGCTATAAGACCCGGCCCTTTGATTCCGTGCTGCGCGAAGTTCGCGACTTCTTTGGTGTGCATCAGGCCGAGGGCACGATCCCCGGCGGTGTGCATTTTGAGATGACGGGGCTAGACGTGACCGAATGCACTGGAGGTGTACGCGCTGTAACAGAAGAAGATCTGTCAGACCGTTACCATACAGCCTGCGATCCACGTTTGAACGCGTCGCAATCGTTGGAACTGGCCTTCCTTGTTGCGGAAGAACTGACAGATCTGCGCCGGAACCGCGGCAAACGCGCAGCCTCCTAACCACTTGGTCAGACGATTTTAAAAAGGCGGGTCTAATAGGCCCGCCTTCTTTACATTTAACACGCGTTACTCGTTACTTATCCCGTGATACGACCAATCGAAGGTGAGATCCGGGACGTTTGTACTCTTGTTGTTCTTCGGCAAATCCTTCGACAACAGGCTGAACCGGTTGTTGCGGCGCCTGTATTTCTGACACAGCACGCAGTTTATAATGGCTTACATCAAAGCGCCGGGGGGTTGCCCCAATCGCCCCGTCACTGACCATAACGCCAAGAACACGGCTGACATCGCCCAAATCGCTTTTCAGCGGCAAAAGGATCATTCGCGCCTGAAGATCCGTGCGCCCAAACCCACCGGTCGAGGCCAATTCAAGTTCAGCAATGGCAGGACCGGCAAAAACCTGTTCAAGGATTTCGGTAACCTGAGTTCGCGCGCTGGGTTCGAAAAAAGCGGTCAGAGGCATTCCCCGAACCTCCATACCCGCCAGTGTGTTCAAGTGACTGCCGGCCAGACGAAACCGGGCCAGACCGGGTGCAATGCGTTCAAGGATGAAGGTGTTAGGCAGGATATTCTCAAGCCCGCGCGGGTCGATCTGAGATCGCATAGGAACACCATCGCCGGACAGCAAGGCTGTCCAGTACGCTTCGGCCTGTTGTATGGGCGATAGACTGCGCCCACTGTCAAAACGATCCATTGCGACGATCTTTCCAAATTTAGTCCCGGAACCGTTACCGAAAAAGATCTTCATTTTCATCACCCTAACTGCAATCGACCGTCATTTTCATAAAATGCAAGATACCGGGAGCTTTTGCGCCTTGTCGGTACTTGCCTAGACGAGATTGGCACGGGTTGAGTCAATTTTGGAGTAATTCTTTAATGAATGGTTAACCTCTGTCCGACGCTGTCATTCTCAGCAAACTCTTGCCCTGCACACGAGGATGGCATTAGGTGCGGACAAGAACATTAGGCGGGCAAAGCGGAGAAGATAGGCATGATCAGATCCATGACCGGATTTGCCTCGGGCAAGGGAACACATGGTCCACATAGCTGGACCTGGGAGCTGCGCAGCGTAAATGGCAAAGGGCTGGATATGCGTCTGCGGGTGCCTGAATGGCTCACGGGGCTTGAGGCTGCGCTGCGGTCACGGATGTCCAAAGGTCTGGGCCGGGGGAATGTGACGCTGTCGCTCAAGCTGAGCCGCGAGGAAGCGACCGCCGATTTGGTGCTGAACCCGGTTGCGATGGCTGCCGCGCTTGATGCGATGGCACGAACGCAGACGATGGCAGAAGAACGGGGGATAGTGCTGGCCCCCTCAACAGCGGCCGAACTGATTGCGGTCAAAGGCATGTTGGAAACCGGTGGGGATGCGGATGACCCGGCCCCCTTGGTCAAACATCTGATCGGCGCGTTTGACGATTTGCTGAGCGATTTCATTAAGATGCGTGAATCCGAAGGCCGGGCCCTGGCCGATGTGCTTGAGGCGCAGCTATCGCAGGTTTCAAGCCTTACGGAGCAAGCCGCCAAGCTCGCTGAAGAGCGCCGGGATAAAATCGCTGAAAACTTACAAGAAAATCTGCAGCGCGTGATGGATAATGCGCAAGGCGCGGATCCGGACCGGGTTGCACAAGAACTGGCTCTGATTGCAGTCAAGTCGGATATAACGGAAGAAATTGACAGGCTGAAAGCCCATGTCACTGCCGCACGCGATTTGCTTGCACAGGATGCCGCCGTGGGGCGCAAGCTTGATTTTCTGATGCAAGAGTTCAACCGCGAGGCCAATACGCTGTGTTCCAAGGCACAAAGCGCCGATTTGACATCGGTTGGGCTTGAGTTGAAGGCGGTAATAGATCAGATGCGCGAGCAAGTGCAGAACGTAGAATAATGACAGGAGCGCCCTGATGGCGGATCGACGCGGCCTATTAATCATTCTGTCCTCGCCTTCGGGCGCAGGGAAATCCACGTTGGCCAAGCGTCTGATGCAATGGGACACGGATCTGGAGTTCTCGGTTTCGGCCACAACACGCGCGCCCCGGCCTGGGGAAGAACATGGGCGTGAGTATTATTTCCTGACCGAAGATACCTTTCGACAGCAGGTGTCCGAGGGACAGATGCTGGAACATGCCCATGTGTTTGGCAATTTCTACGGCTCTCCGGCTGGGCCAGTTCGCGAGTCCATCAATGACGGCAAGGACGTTCTGTTCGATGTCGACTGGCAGGGCGAGGTGCAGATTAGGAACTCGGATCTGGGCAAACACGCCCTGTCGATTTTCATCCTGCCACCGTCGATCCCCGAATTGCGCCGCCGATTGGAAAGCCGCGGTCAGGACAGTGAAGAGGTTATTTCCAAGCGGATGCTCAAAAGCTGGGATGAGATCAGTCATTGGGGATATTACGACTATGTGCTGGTCAATGACGATCTGGACGAGACCGAAGAAAAGCTGAAAACCATCGTCAGTGCCGAGCGAATGCGGCGTATCCAGCAACCCAAGCTTCAGGATCATGTCCGTACGCTGCAAAACGAATTCGAGGATCAGTCATGACCATCTATGCCCTTGGCTCTGATGTACCGGAAATCCACGAGGACACCTGGGTCGCCCCAGACGCCAATCTGATCGGCAAAGTCGTGCTTGAACAGGGGGCCTCGGTCTGGTTCGGCTGCACGATCCGCGCTGATCACGAAGAAATTCGGGTTGGTGAGGGCAGCAATGTTCAGGAAAACTGCGTGATGCATATTGATGCGGGGTATCCTCTGACCATCGGGAAGAACTGCACGATTGGGCATAAGGTCATGCTGCATGGCTGTACGATCGGGGATAATACCCTGATCGGAATGGGGGCCATTGTGTTGAACGGTGCCAAGATCGGCAAAAACTGTCTGATCGGGGCGGGGGCTTTGGTGACCGAAGGAAAAGAGATACCGGATAACTCTTTGGTTATGGGCTCACCGGGTAAAGTGGTGCGCGAGATCGACAATGCGACCGCCCAGAAACTGACCTTCAGCGCCTTGCATTATCAAGAAAACATGCGTCATTTTCGCGATACAATGCGAGAGCTATCCTAGCGTCCAACTGCGTTGCTAAGAGAACTGCCCCTTTATGACCAACGACCAGCTTGAAGAAATTGTAACCGCCATCCCGATGCCCGCGCTGATGGTAGACCAGACGGAACGGATTATTGCGGTCAATACCGAAGCAAAGACGTTGTTGGGCCAGAATATCCTGCAGCGGCATTTCGCGACCATCCTCAGACAGCCGCAGGTGATCGAGGCGATTGAACAAAGCCTGCGCACGAAGGGAACGTCTAACACTCGGCACCTGTCCAATGACGGTGCCCAGGATACAACATTCGAAGTTCAGTGCCGGTATATGAATGGGGTCGGTGCAGTATCCGGCGGTGCGTTGCTTGCTGTATTTCAGGACGTTACGCATGTTGAGCAAGCAAATCAGATGCGACGTGATTTCGTCGCGAATGTCAGCCATGAATTGCGGACCCCGCTGACGGCATTAATGGGCTTTATTGAAACCTTGCGCGGTCCGGCCCGAGATGACGAGGCCGCCCGGGATCGTTTTCTTCAGATCATGAACGACGAGGCAAATCGCATGAACCGGCTTGTCGGCGATCTTCTGTCTTTGAACCGCGTCGAAAGCGAAGAGCGGGTTCGCC
Source organism: Ruegeria sp. YTSA105 (assembly GCF_059610225.1). Classification (NCBI taxonomy): domain Bacteria; kingdom Pseudomonadati; phylum Pseudomonadota; class Alphaproteobacteria; order Rhodobacterales; family Roseobacteraceae; genus Ruegeria; species Ruegeria sp. YTSA105. Next base: position 484,061 of record NZ_JBXWNE010000001.1, on the reverse strand, counting down.
CGAAAGAACAACTTGAGCTGACGGCACTTCTTAGATCGACCCTCAATTCTCTGCGCCCATTGGCAGATGACGCGGATGTAGTGCTGAGCCTGGATGCGCCCGAAGACAAAATAATGCTAGTTGGCGACAGCGACCAGTTGCTCCAAGTATTTACCAACCTGATCGAGAACGGAATTAAATACGGCGGCAGCGGTGGTCGGGTAGAAGTTCGCGTCAAATCTTCGGATCACGATACTGCTATGCGCGGTCCCGGTGTTCGCGTTCAGATCGTGGATAGGGGACCTGGAATCGACCCGAAGCATGTATCGCGTTTGACCGAACGATTCTATCGCGCTGACAGTCATAGGTCACGGCAACTGGGTGGAACCGGGTTGGGCCTAGCGATTGTAAAACATATTCTAAACCGCCATCGCGGCAGATTGCGGGTGGAAAGCGATCTTGGAAAAGGCTCTGTTTTTACAGTGATTTTGCCGCGCTGATCGCTTGGATCAAGCCAGTTGTCGGATCTTTTTTGTTTCTTTCACAGCATATGTTCTGTGGCGTATCGGCTGAAAATCCAAACGTGTCATGAAACCGTTACACACTTGTCACAAAAGGCTTACGCACGACTTTTAAAGGTTCGGCCAAGATCATCATGAGGATGATCCAGAAACATATTTCTCAAGGAGACTGAAATGTCCTTTGTAAAACTGTCGGCTTCGGTTTTGGCTATCGCTGCTGTTTCGGCCACTGCGGCCACCGCGCGTGATCAAGTTCAGGTTGCTGGTTCTTCCACCGTTCTGCCCTATGCTTCGATCGTTGCAGAAGCCTTTGGCGAAAACTTTGACTTCCAGACCCCGGTTGTTGAATCGGGCGGATCTTCGGCCGGCCTCAAGCGGTTCTGTGAAGGTGTTGGTGAAAACACCATCGACGTAGCGAACGCTTCGCGCCAGATCCGTGAAAAAGAGATCAAAGCCTGTGCCGAAAACGGCGTCACCGACATCATCGAAGTTCAGATCGGCTATGACGGCATCGTTTTCGCATCCGACATCAACGGCAACTCGTTCGAGTTCACGCCGGAAGATTGGTACAAAGCGCTGTCCGCTCAGATCGTGGTTGATGGCCAGCTGGTCGACAATCCCAACAAGACCTGGGCCGACGTGAACCCTGCCTTCCCGGCACAGCCGATTGCAGCCTTTATCCCCGGCACCAAGCACGGCACGCGTGAAGTGTTCGAAGACAAGGTGATCCTGGCCGGTTGTGAGCATCTGGGTGACTTTGATGTCTACAAAGCTGCAAATGGCGACGACAAGAAAGCCGCTGAAAAAGCCTGTATCGCTCTGCGTACCGATGGCGTTTCGGTCGACATCGACGGTGACTATACCGAGACCCTGGCTCGTATCGACAGCAACAAAGACGGCATCGGCGTCTTTGGTCTGGCGTTCTACGAAAACAACACCGACAAACTGCAGGTTGCGACCATGGCAGGCATCGTGCCTTCGACCGAATCCATCGCAACTGGCGAATACCCGGTATCGCGCCCGCTGTTTTTCTATGTGAAAAAAGCACATATCGGCGTTATCCCCGGGCTGAAAGAATATGCAGAGTTCTTCGTCGCTGATGAGGTTGCAGGCCCCGATGGCCCTCTGGCTGCATACGGTCTGGTATCAGACCCAGAGCTGGTCAAGGTTCAGGAAATCGTAGCCAGCGAAACCACTTTGGGCGGCGGTTCATAAGCTTTCACACGACTGAACCGGGGCGGTGTCTACGCCCCGGTTTTCTTAAATCCACTCCTGCCGCTTGACGGAGTTCTCATGGCACTAACCTGGCTGCTGCTCATTTTGCTGGCGATTGCTGTTCTTGGCTATTTTGCGGGCCGGTCCCGCGCGATGGCCAGCGCGGACGGAAACCAGCGCAATCTGCACTCACTTCCATCCTATTACGGCTATAACGTTGCTTTGACGGCGCTGATACCGGGGTTCGTTTTGCTGGTCATCTGGTTGCTGGCGCAGCCCTTGATCGTCAGCAATTCTGCCTCTGGGTTGCTGCCGGACTCGGCAATCCCCGAGGGGTCGACCCGCGGCTTGCTGATGAGCGAAGTGCGCCGCGTCGCCAACGGCCTGGACGGCGCGGTTGCCGCAGGCACCATGACCGAAGACTTTGCCCGCAGCGCGCATGAAGATTTTGCCGATGTGACCGCGCGACTGAAAGAGGCTGGCCAGATCATTACGCAAGAGGTAACCGCACCCATTCTGCTGGCGGCGCAGAAATATCGCTCGATGAGCGCAAGCGGAACCATTGCGATGCAGATCGCGGTTTTGGTTGTGACGCTGATCGGGGCCTCATTTGCCTATATCCGCACTCATAAAGAATTTCGCGCCCGAAATGTTGTCGAACAAGGCATTCTGGCGCTGCTGCTGCTGGCCGCTTCGATCGCAGTTCTGACCACAGTCGGCATCGTCCTGTCCATGTTTTTTGAAACGATGAATTTCTTCGAACTTCATTCGTGGAAAGACTTTTTCTTTGGCAGCACCTGGGCCCCGAACTTCCGGGGCGGAAGTGAACTGTCGATCCTCCCACTGCTGTGGGGGACTTTGTATATTTCTCTGATCGCGTTGCTGGTTGCGGTTCCGATTGGGCTGTACGCTGCGATCTATCTTTCCGAATATGCCTCGAGCGTGGCAAGGTCTGTGGCCAAGCCTTTGCTGGAAATCCTCGCCGGTATCCCAACCATCGTTTACGGTCTTTTCGCGCTGCTGACGGTCGGTCCGGCACTGGTATCTGTGTTCGGGCAGGGGGGTGCTTTGGGCGTTGGTTGGATGGCCAGTTCGAACGCTGTACTCACGGCGGGTCTGGTCATGGGCATCATGCTCATCCCATTCGTGTCGTCACTATCTGACGACATCATCAACGCGGTGCCCCAGTCAATGCGAGACGGATCGCTAGGCTTAGGCGCAACGCATTCCGAAACTGTCAGGCAAGTCGTCCTGCCGGCAGCTTTGCCCGGGATCGTAGGGGCAATCTTGTTGGCCGCAAGCCGCGCAATCGGTGAGACGATGATTGTCGTAATGGCCGCCGGTGCGATTGCCAAATTCTCGGGAAACCCTTTCGAGGCCATGACCACAATCACCACTAGGATCGTCAGCCAGCTGACCGGGGATACTGATTTCGCAAGCCCGGAGACTCTTGTGGCCTTTGCCCTGGGTCTGACCCTGTTCATCATCACGCTGGGGCTGAACATCTTCGCCCTCTATATCGTGCGCAAATACCGGGAGCAGTATGAATGACTGACATGTCCCAAAAACAAGACGCAGCACCTGCCGCTAAACACAAAGGGGCTTCGCTGTTCAATCAGGACACACAAACCAAGCGTCGCAATGCGGCCGAAACCCGGTTCAAATTGTACGGTATCGCGGCCATTGGTGTCGGTCTTGTGATGTTGATCGTGTTGGTGACCAATATCGTCACCTCCGGTACCGGCGCCTTTCAGCAAAGCTTTCTTGAGCTGACGGTTGAGCTGAAGGAAGACAAGCTCGACAAAAAGGGCAACCGTGACATCGCGGATATCAGCAAGGTTTCGACCTTCGGATACGCGCCTTTGATCGCCTCCGCACTGGAGGTTGAGGTGCAGAAACTGGGCATCCAGTCCGATCTGTCGCCCAAAGAGATGGGGCAAATCCTTTCCAAATCCGCACAGGCGGACCTTCGTAATTACGTCATCTCGAACCCGGATGAGATCGGAAAGTCGGTCAGCTTCCGTTTTTTGGTGAACAGCCGCGTTGATGGCTATCTGAAGGGCCGTGTGACACGCCAGTCCATCGCGAATGACAAGAGCATCTCGGTCGCACAGCTGGACTTCGTGGATCAGTTGCGTGCTGCTGGTGTGCTGTACAAGGCGTTCAACCCTGACTTTATCTTCGGGGCGGACGCCTCCGATCAGCGGCCCGAGGCTGCCGGGATCGGAGTATCCATGCTGGGTTCTCTGTTCATGATGCTGGTCGTGTTGGCGCTGGCCTTACCGATCGGGGTCGCCGCCTCGATCTATCTGGAAGAATTCGCGCCTAAGAACCGGTTTACCGATATCATCGAGGTGAACATCTCGAATCTAGCGGCCGTTCCTTCGATTGTATTTGGTATTCTGGGCTTGGCCGTGTTCATCAATTATATGCATTTACCGACCTCTGCGCCGCTGGTTGGTGGTCTGGTTCTGACGCTGATGACGCTGCCAACAATTATCATTTCGACCCGAGCATCACTCAAGGCGGTGCCGCCGTCGATCCGAGACGCCGCGTTGGGGGTAGGGGCCTCGAAAATGCAGGCAGTGTTTCATCATGTGCTGCCACTGGCCGCACCTGGCATCCTGACGGGTACTATTATTGGCCTGGCGCAGGCGCTTGGTGAAACTGCGCCGTTGCTGCTGATCGGGATGGTGGGCTTTATCGCCTCGAACCCGCCGGATGGAATAGTGGACGGTTTTCTGTCTCCGAACTCGGCCATGCCAGCACAGATTTACGAATGGTCCAAGCGCGCCGACCCGGCCTTTTACGAACGCGCATGGGGGGGCATCATTATCCTTCTGCTTTTCCTGGTAACAATGAATGCAATCGCAGTCATCCTGCGCCGCCGCTTTGAACGCCGCTGGTAAATGGGGTCAATTATGAACGATATGACACGAGTGGAGAGAACCGTGGACGCCAAAGACATCAAGATCGCCGCGAACAAGGTTCAGGTTTATTACGGTGAAAATCACGCCATCAAAGACGTCGACGTCAGGATCGAAGACAAGACCGTCACCGCCTTTATCGGCCCCTCGGGTTGCGGAAAATCCACCTTCCTGCGCTGCCTGAACCGGATGAACGACACGATCGACATCTGCCGTGTCGAGGGCGATATCCTGCTGGATGGCGAAGATATCTATGACAAACGCGTCGACCCGGTTCAGCTGCGTGCCAAGGTCGGTATGGTGTTCCAGAAACCGAACCCGTTTCCCAAGTCGATCTATGACAATGTGGCCTACGGCCCGCGTATCCACGGGTTGGCCAGAAACAAAGCTGAACTGGACGAGATTGTTGAGAAATCACTGCGCCGCGGCGCCATCTGGGATGAGGTCAAAGACCGTCTGGATGCCCCCGGTACCGGCCTGTCCGGCGGTCAGCAACAGCGCCTGTGCATCGCCCGTGCGGTGGCTACGGAACCTGAGGTCCTGCTGATGGACGAGCCGTGCTCGGCCCTTGATCCGATTGCGACTGCGCAGGTCGAGGAACTGATCGACGAATTGCGGTCGCGATACTCGGTGGTGATTGTTACCCACTCGATGCAGCAGGCCGCTCGCGTCAGCCAGAAGACCGCGTTTTTCCATTTGGGCAACCTTGTCGAGTTTGGTGAAACCGGACAGATTTTCACCAACCCCGAAGATCCCCGCACCGAAAGCTACATCACCGGCCGTATCGGCTGAACATAGGTATTCAGAGATGACAGAACAACATATCGCATCCGCCTTCGACCGGGATCTGGAAGCCATTCAGGCGCATATCATGAAAATGGGCGGCCTCGTCGAAGCCGCAATCATGAGCGCGGCACGGTCGCTTGAATCGCGCGATGTCGAACTCGCGCAAGAGGTGCGTCAGGGCGACAAGGCCATTGATGCGTTGGAAGAGCTGATCAATGAAGAAACGGCGCGTTTGATCGCGCTGCGTGCGCCAACAGCAAGCGATCTTCGTCTGGTCCTATCGGTATTGAAGGTTTCCGCCAACCTGGAACGCATCGGCGACTATTCAAAGAACATAGCCAAGCGCACGACCGTCCTGGTCAATACCAGTGAGATCAATGGCAGTGCCGCCGCCTTGCGACGTATGGCACGTGAGGTCGAGCGGATGCTCAGGGACGCTTTGGACGCCTATGTCCAGCGCGACGCTGAGCTGGCGGCGGATGTCATCGAACGTGATGAGGAAGTCGACCAGATGTATAATGGTCTGTTCCGAGAATTCCTGACTTTCATGGCAGAAGACCCGCGCAACATCTCATCCTGTATGCACCTGCATTTCATCGCCAAGAATATAGAACGTATGGGCGATCATGTGACGGCCATTGCCGAGCAGGTCGTCTATCTGGTGACCGGAGAGCGCCCGACAGAAGCGCGTCCCAAAGCCGATTTTACATCGCAATCCGTCTAGGAGATTTGAGAATGTCCGCTGATCAACCGACCGTTCTGGTTGTCGAGGATGAGCCGGCTCAGCGCGAAGTCCTGGCCTATAATCTCGAGGCAGAAGGCTTTCGCGTTTCCAAAGCAGCCAATGGTGAAGAGGCCATGTTGCTGGTCGATGAAGACAGTCCGGACATTATCGTACTGGACTGGATGATGCCCAATCTTAGCGGGATCGAGGTTTGCCGCCGGCTGAAAACCCGCTCCGACACGCGGTCGATTCCAATTATCATGTTGTCGGCCCGGTCGGAAGAAATCGACAAAGTACGAGGTCTGGAAACCGGGGCTGATGACTATGTGGTCAAACCCTATTCGATTGTCGAGCTTATGGCCCGGGTACGCACCCAGTTGCGGCGTGTCCGGCCTGCGACTGTAGGAATTAGGCTGGAATTCGCAGACATCGTTTTGGATTCTGAAACTCATAAGGTCAGCCGCGACAGCAAACCACTAAAGCTTGGCCCAACCGAATTTCGCTTGCTGAGCACATTCATGGAAAAGCCGGGCCGCGTCTGGAGCCGAGAACAGCTATTGGATCGCGTCTGGGGGCGGGATATTTATGTCGATACACGAACGGTCGACGTTCATATCGGCCGCTTACGCAAAGCACTAACGCAGTATGGTGGAGATGATCCGGTTCGCACTGTTCGTGGTGCGGGATACGCGCTGGGTTGAACGCGTGGGGCAGGTGGCTGCAAGCTATGAGTTTTACTCAAGGGTGGATGCGAAACTCTTACTGTTTTTTGGCGGGCCGACGGGTTAGTTTGCCGCGAAGCTGACAAAGCGGAGACGCACCATGAATGCCCCTGACACCAAGCCGACATTACGCGCCAAAGATGCGCCTGACATGGGCCAGTTCGCCTGGGATGATCCGTTCCGCCTGTCAGACCAGCTAGACGAAGACGAACGTATGATTGCGGCCAGTGCGCAAGCCTATGCGCAAGAAAAGCTTCAGCCGCGGGTGACAGAAGCATTTCAGAACGAAGAAACTGACTCCGAGATTTTTCGTGAGATGGGTGAAATGGGTCTGCTGGGCACTACGATCCCGGAAGAATACGGCGGGCTAGGGGGCGGATATGTCTCTTACGGCCTTGTCGCCCGAGAAGTGGAACGCGTGGATTCGGGCTATCGCTCAATGATGTCTGTACAAAGCTCGTTGGTGATGTATCCGATCTATGCCTATGGCAGCGAGGAGCAGCGCCGGAAATACCTTCCGAAACTGGCCAGCGGCGAATGGATCGGATGTTTTGGCCTGACCGAACCCGATGCGGGCTCTGATCCGGCAGGTATGAAAACGCGTGCGGAAAAGATCGACGGTGGATATCGTCTATCTGGAAGCAAGATGTGGATATCGAACGCCCCGATTGCGGATGTGTTTGTTGTTTGGGCCAAATCTGATGCACATGACGGAAAGATCCGTGGTTTTGTCCTTGAAAAAGGCCTCAAAGGTCTGAGCGCGCCGAAAATCCAGAACAAGCTGAGCTTGCGCGCCTCGATCACCGGTGAAATTGTGCTGGAGGGTGTCGAAGTCACCGAGGATGCTTTGCTGCCTCATGTTCAGGGCCTGAAAGGCCCGTTTGGATGTCTTAACCGCGCACGCTACGGAATCAGCTGGGGTGTTATGGGCGCTGCCGAAAGCTGTTGGCATGCGGCACGCCAATATGGGTTGGACCGGAAACAATTTGACAAGCCATTGGCGCAGACGCAGCTTTTCCAGCGCAAATTGGCGGATATGCAGACAGAAATTGCTCTGGGTCTTCAGGCAAGCCTGCGTGTCGGGCGACTGATGGACAAGGCCGAAGCCGCGCCCGAGATGATATCAATCATTAAGCGCAACAATTGCGGCAAAGCCCTGGATATTTCACGTCATGCGCGTGACATGCACGGCGGCAACGGCATTTCGCTAGAGTTTCAGGTCATCCGACATATGGTGAACCTAGAAACGGTCAACACCTACGAGGGGACGCATGATGTTCACGCGTTGATCCTGGGGCGTGCACAGACGGGATTGCAGGCGTTTTACTAAGTTTCCAGAATTCGTGTAATTGGTATTATGTTAAATTAATGCCAATGCGCTTGGGAAACTTTTCAAATCCTCACAATACCTTACGATCTGTTCCTGACACCTACCACATCATGAGGATCGAATGGAATTGAACGGAAAGATCGTTGTTGTGACCGGTGCCGCTGATGGCATCGGAAAAGGTTTGGCACAGCGATTTGCTCGTGAAGGTGCCACGGTTGCCTGCGCTGATATCAACAAAACCGGCGCAGACGCTGTCGCAAAAGAGATTGGCGGCCATTCATTCCATTGTGATGTTTCGCTTGAGGCTAATACAGCCGAGTTGATCGAAGCTATAGAAAGCTCGATTGGCCCTATCGATCTGTATTGTGCAAATGCCGGGATATTGACGATTGGTGGCTTGGAGGTTCCGGATGAAGACTGGGATCGTATCTGGAAAATCAACGTGATGTCCCATGTTTGGACCGCGCGGCATTTGGTGCCCAGAATGCTGGACCGTGGCGAAGGCTACATCATGACCACGGCGTCTGCTGCGGGATTGCTGAACCAGCCAGGTGCTGCGCCATACGGCGTCACAAAGCACGCAGCAGTTGGATTTGCTGAATGGTTGTCGCTTACATACGGGCATAAAGGTTTGCGGGTCTCGGTACTTTGCCCACAGGCCGTACGGTCCGATATGACGCGCGGGCACGAAACTTCCGTGGCTTCGATTGACGGAATGTTGGAACCTGAAGATGTTGCCGAGGCTTGCGTAAAGGCAATATCTTCTGAGCAATTTCTGGTACTGCCGCATCCACAGGTTCTGGACTACATTCGCCATAAATCCGGAGATTATGACAGGTGGATTTCTGGAATGCAGAAGTTAAATCAAATATTTATTGAAGAGACTTAACTTTTGTTCTGAGGGCGCCTCATCAGGCCTTCCTGGGCGACTGATGCGACCAGAACGCCATCTTCGGAATAGATTGATCCACGGTTGAAGTTGCGCCCTCGTCCGCTCCATGGCGAATCCATGGAATACAGATGCCAATTCTCGAACTTGAGCGGCGCGTGAAACCAAATCGCATGGTCCAGGCTGGCGCCGTTCACTTCACCAGTAAACCAGCTTAGGCCGTGCGGGCGCATTCCCGAGCTCATGAGATACATATCTGAAGCATAGGCCAGCAACAGATGCTGCGTGACCGCATCGGCATTGGCCGCGGCCCCCATCCGGAACCAAATCTGGTTGCGGTCATCCGATTTCTCTGGGTTGAAAGGATCCAGATGGCCGACCTCGCGGACTTCGATCGGGCGCTCGCGTGTTAGTTCTCCGCGAAAGCTGGGCGGTACTTTGTCCAGATATTTCTTCTTGAGCTCTGATCGCGATGGGTAGGATTCGGGCGTTTCCATCTCAGGCATGTCGTGCTGATGATCCCAACCTTCGTCCTGAATGTGGAATGAGGCGGACATGTTTAAAATCTGCTTACCATGCTGAATTGCAACCACACGGCGCGTCGTGAAGGAACCTCCGTCACGGGCCCTATCAACTTGATAAATTACGGGAATGCTTGGGTCGCCAGGGCGGATGAAATAGGCGTGCAGGGAATGACATAGGCGGTTGTCGACGGTGCGATATGCGGCGGCTAGTGCTTGTGCGATGACCTGACCGCCGAAAATCCGCATAGGTGTTTCGCCGCCCGACCCTGTTCCCCGAAACAGGTCCACTTCCAGTCTTTCAACGTCCAGAAGATCCAGAAGAACTCTCTCTGCTTCGGTCATATGCGGTACTCCGATTAATCTTGGCGAATGGGTATCAGCGCGCCGAATGTCATTCAATGATTGACCCGAGGGTGAGCGCCTTCAATTCTGCGCGGGAGGGATAAGAGCTGGATGGTGACAGTTGGGTGAAAAAGATCGCTGTAAAATCGTTCTGACGATCAACCCAAAAGAAGGTCGATGCCATACCACCCCAGCTGAAATCCCCCATGCTGCCCGGAACACAGGTTCTGCCGGGGTTAATGACGACAGCGCCACCAAGGCCAAAGCCCATGCCCTCCATGGGTTGTTCCGCAAAACTCTGCGGTCCCATCGAGGCAATATCGCCGGGTAAGTGGTTGTGAAGCATGAATTCTACAGTTTTTGGTGCAAGAATCTGTTGATCACCGAACCTTCCGCGATTTCGGAGCATCTCTGAAAATCTAGCAAAGTCATCAATGATTGAAACCAACCCTCCGCCCCCAGAGTACATTGTTGCCGATTCAAAGGGCGATGCTTCGGCATTGTCGACCAGACGCAATGTCTGCTCACCCGTACGGGCTTCGTTTATCGCCATCGCATTGCCCGCCAAAGGCGTATAGAGCGAGGCAAACCGATCCCCTGCTCCCGCCGGAACCCTGAACCCGGTCTGGGACATGCCAAGAGGTCTGAAAATCTCTTTCGCAAGGAATTGCTCCAGAGATTGGCCAGAAATAACTTCTATCACGCGACCAATAACGTCTATCCCTACCGAATATTCCCATCGCGTTCCCGGCTGAAAGGCGAAAGGCAAAGTGGACAGCAAAGATACTCTTTCAGCCAAAGACACTTCTTTAGGGCCGAAAACAAGATCAAGTTCGTCCATTGCCGCAGCCAGGATGCCGGGGTTGAAAGGATAGCTCAGGCCACTTGTATGGGTCAGCAGCTGATGAAGCGTTGGTGCAGGTGCAGGTTCGGTCTGATCCAACCTTGTGGCGCCGGGTACCAGCGCCTGTGTTGCGGAGAAATCAGATATATATTCAGACACTTGAGCGCCGAGGTGAACCTCACCGCGTTCGACAAGGATCATCAGGGCCGCAGTGGTTATCGGCTTGGTCATCGAATAGATGCGAACGAGGGTATCCCGCTCGAATGGCAGATTGTTCTCAACGCTTCTAAGCCCGCAGGAATGAAACAGAACCTCCCTGCCCTGATGCATCATCAAGAATGAGCTTCCGGCATATTTGCGATCATCCACATAGGATTGCATCCAATCGCAAATACGATCTAGCCGGGCTTGTTCGAACTTCATCTGTGTGTGCTCAACTTTGAGAAATTAACGTATCTTTCCCGAATATTGCGGGGTTAAGCGGAAAAAGGACAGCTAAATCACCTCAATCCAACGATGTCCCTGTACGCCAAAAGGGTTTTGCCTGCTAATGTGGTCGCAGATAGATTCGTGTCCGGTTCGACTCTCGCCTGATGGAGGAGAAATATGCCGCAACATATAGAATTTGTTTATGATTTTTGCAGTCCGAACGCCTTCCTCGCGCAGAAGATGATATCTGATATCGCCGCAAAGCACGAAGTCGGTGTTACATATGTTCCGGTTCTGCTGGCCACTGTTTTCAAAGCCACCAATAACCAAAGCCCGTTTAAGGCTTTTTCAGAGAACCGGCAGAAGACGGCCTATTTGACCCGCGATCTCCATCGCTTTGCGCGTCACCGTGGGTTGAGCTTTCATATGAGCCCACATTTCCCGATGAACACCAAATTCGCCATGCGCGGGGCTTTGTTAGCATCCGGTAAATCATGGGAAAACAGATATATAGCGTCCATATTTGATGCTATTTGGGTGCACGGCCAAAAAGTGGATGATCTGGGTGTCCTTTGCGACATTCTTCAGGATAACGGCTTGCCTATACGAAAACTGCGCGAGGCCATGACCAATCTGAACGTAAAGCAAAACCTGAAAAACCAAACCAAGGCTATGGTCAAGCGAGGTGTTTTCGGTGTCCCCAGCATGTTTGTAGGTACTGAGATGTTCTTTGGCAAAAACAGCCTGGCCAACCTTGAGCTTGAATTGTCGAAATTTCATACGCCCTAGGTGGTTTCACCCTCAGCCCAATGCAGTCAGCCCTCGTTGTGCAAACTTAGGAACGTAACTACCAAAAATATGAGCTCTTTTCGGATCAGAGGCGTTTCCGTCAAGCGCCCGCTTATAAACACCCTGCAAGATCGCGGCCATTCGGAAGAAATTGAACGCCAGATAGAACCCAAAGTTATCAATTCCGGGCAGGTCGCGGCGCCCGCAGTATTGATCAATGAAAGCCTGATCGGATGGCAGGCCGAGCGAGGACCGGTCTATGCCAGCCAGACCCCGCCCCTCTTTTCCAGGTGGCATCTGCCATTGCATGATAACGGCTGCGAGATCGGCAAAGGGATGCCCGATTGTCGACAATTCCCAATCCAGTACGCCCAGACAGCGTGTGCCCTGCTTTTCGAACATCAGATTGTCGATGCGGTAATCGCCGTGAACCAGTGTTCTCTGACCATCATCCTTGGGGGTTGCGTTGGTCAAAGCCTCGATCAAGGCATCCATATCCGGAATCTGAGTGGTTTCGGACGCCCGAAATTGTTTCGTCCACCGCCCGATCTGACGCTCAAAATAGCTTCCCGGCGGGCCATAGTCGGACAGGCCAACCGAATCGATATCGACCTTATGCAGCGCCGCCAGAACGCGGTTCATCTCGTCGATAATTGCCGTGCGGGTTTCGGTTCTTTCGCCAAGCATTGTGGGTTCAAGAAACGTCCTGCCGTCGAGATGCTCCATCACATAAAACGCCGACCCGATGACGTCATCATCCTCGCAAAGCAGCAACATTTTTGGCACCGGCACATCGCTTTCGGCCAGAGCACTTTGAACCCTGAACTCACGGTCAACGGCATGGGCGGATTTCAGCAACACTCCCGGCGGCTTGCGGCGCAGGACATAGGAATTCTCAGGCGTTTTTAACTCAAAAGTTGGGTTTGATTGGCCAACCTCGAATTTTTTCGCCTCCAACGGACCCCGATACCCTTTGAGATGCGTGCCGAGATAGGCATCGACGCGTTTCAGATCCAGAATTGCGCTGTCCATTTTGTGGCTCCCTTTGGCCGATGCTTCAGAGTGCTTCAGCAAAGATGTTGCCGGCGGTGACAACATTGATCCCGCCCGAAACCGGGATCACCGCGCCTGTGACATAGCTGCCGCCAAGGCCGCACAGGAACAGCATACAGCCCGCGATATCCTCGTCACGTCCAACGCGACCCAAGGGTACGGATTCGCCGACTTTTTTGCGCGTCCCTTCGTCAGATGTGGCAAAGGCCGTCATCCGAGAGACAAAGGGTCCAGGCGCCAGCGCATTGACGGTGATGTGATGCGGAGCTAGTTCTTTGGCCATGATTTTGGTCAGATGCAGCACAGCCGCCTTTGAGGCAGAGTAGCTATACGCACCGTCGCCCATAGGAACTTCGCCCATAACCGATCCAACATTGACGATGCGGGATGGATCTTCGGCAGTCCCGGAAGACATCAGAATCGGCAACAGTTTTTGGGTCAGTTCGAAGATTCCTGTCACATTGATCGACATGACTTTTTCCCAGGCTTCGTAGGGAAACTGACCCATCGGTGCGCCCCAGGAAACACCGGCATTGTTCATGAGGATATCCAGCCGGTCCGTGCGCTTGAGCACTTCGGCCACCAGATTGTCGACACCCTCTTTTGATCCGACATCACCGGCAAACCCTTCGGCGGTTCCTGTGGCGTCCAGTGCGTTCAATTCGGCCGCGACCGCCTCGCACGCGTCGCCTTTACGAGACGCCAACAGTACACGTGCACCCGCCCGGACCAGCGCCTCGGCCGCCATTCGGCCAATTCCGGTGGCCCCACCCGTGACCAGAGCGGTTTTGCCCTGCAATGAGAAAAGAGTTTCGGGGGTCATGACCTGCTCCTCGGTTTTTGATTTTGGCAAACTGTCTCATTTGTCGGTCAAGGTTAACGCCTAACCCGGTTGTGCCGGGTGGTTTCTTGACAACTCAGAACAGTAGGCCAAAAGTTCTTCCTTACCGAATAACAGGGACATTAGCGTAAACATGCAAGCCTTACTCAGCGTCGCTCCGGGCGGGCCGGAGACATTGGAACTGACCACCCTGCCCGATCCGTCGCCGGGCAAGGGCGAATTGCTTGTTCGCGTGCGGGCCGCAGGCGTTAATTTCCCGGATACACTGATGATACGCGACCTGTATCAGATAAAGCCACCAAGACCGTTTGCCCCCGGAGGTGAAATCGCTGGCGAGGTTATCGGGCTAGGCGAAGGTGTTTCGGGCTTTAACGTTGGCGACCGTGTGCTGGCCCTGACCGGACACGGAGGTTTTGCCACACATCTGGCGGTCAAAGCGGCGACAGCTGTTAAATTCCCGAGCTCAATGCCATTTGAGGACGCGGCGAGCTTTATCTTCACCTATGGCACCTCATATCACGCCCTGAAGGACCGCGCTGCGCTGCAACAAGGGGAAACGGTCCTGATTCTGGGTGCAGCAGGCGGAGTTGGTACGGCTGCGATTGAGCTAGCCAATGCCATGGGGGCTCGGGTTATTGCGGCAGTCTCATCGCAAGACAAAGCAGATTTCTGTCGTCAGATCGGGGCGGACGAAACGATCATTTACGCGCGCGACATGGACAAACAGGCGCAAAAGGCCTTTGGATCGGGCATCAAGGCCTTAGCCGGTAGTCAGGGCGTTGATGTCGTCTACGATGCCGTTGGCGGTGCCTATTCAGAGCCAGCGCTGCGCAGCTTGGGGTGGAAGGGGCGGTTCCTGGTCGTCGGTTTCCCAGCCGGAATCCCTCAGATACCATTGAACCTCCCTCTGCTTAAGGGTTGTCAGATTGTCGGTGTTTTCTGGGGCGCCTCGGTGTTTCGCGACCCGAAGGGACATGGCAAAAACATGAAAGATTTGTTCGGGTTATACGCCAAAGGGCAGATCAAACCACAGATCAGTGCGCAATTCCCTCTGGATCAAGCCCAAAAGGCGCTAGACCTTCTGGCCAGCCGAAAGGCCCTTGGGAAAATTGTCGTGACCATGGCATAGCCAGCCAATATCTGAAACTTCAGCCTCGTGTCCTATAGGCCGCGGTTCTGACGCATGATCCAGGTTCGGTGGACATCTCTACCTGTTCACGTTTAAGAACCTTGTTATGGGGACAGTATAACAATGCATAAAGCTCTTATTCTGAATGGTCCGAACCTCAATCTGCTGGGCACGCGACAGCCCGAGGTTTACGGAAGCACAACGCTGCAAATGGTCGAGGATATGTGCCTCGACCACGGTAAGTCTATCGGGATGGAAGTGATCCATTTCCAATCCAACCACGAAGGCGCGTTGATTGATGCCATTCATGCCGCCAAAGGTGTGCAGGATGGCATTGTTTTGAACGCAGGTGCTTATACGCACAGCTCGATTGCCCTGATGGACGCAATCGCATCGGTTGAGCTGCCGGTCATCGAGGTTCATTTGTCCAATATCCACGCGCGTGAGGAGTTTCGACACCGATCCTATATCTCACGTGTGGCAGTAGGCATGATTTGCGGATTGGGTCCGCAGGGATATGTGCTGGCGCTGGATGCGTTGCGGTCCCATTTACAGGGTGAATGATCGCTATGAAGCTTTCTGAGTATCTGAATTTCCTCAGCTATACCAAAACCCTGGAAGAGCTCTGGGATGCCCATTGCCGGCAAATGGCAGAATATGGGTTCGATCGTTTGCTGTACGGATATACGCGATATCGCACCGAAACGTCGCTGGGGGATCCCGAGGATTTTGTAATCCTGACCAATCACAGCAAAGATTACCTGGATGGGTTTCTGGGAGGCGGGTTGTATTTCCATGCTCCGATGCTGAAATGGGCTTTGCATAATGAAGGGGCCGCAAGCTGGAGGATCGCCCAGGATCTGATGACTGATGGCACCCTGACCGCAAAAGAGCGAGACGTCATCGAGTTCAACAAAACCAAAGGTGTCGTCGCCGGCTATACGGTCAGTTTCGACTCGGTTTCGGTTCGGTCGAAAGGGGCAATTTCGCTTTCAGCGCATGGATCGCGTACACAAGACGATGTGGACGCTGTCTGGGAGGAATTTGGCCAGGATATTCTTCTGATGAACAACGTTGCTCATCTGAAAATCCTCACCCTGCCCTATAACGCACCAAATCGCGCCCTGACAAAACGTCAGCGTGAGGCGCTTGAGTGGGTCGGCGACGGCAAAACAACTCAGGACATTGCGATACTGATGGGGCTGACTTCTGCCACTGTCGAAAAGCATCTGCGTCTGGCGCGCGAGGCCCTCGTAGTCGAGACAACGGCGCAGGCAGTTTTGAAAGCATCTCTTCAAAATCAGATGTTCATCGTTGGGGTTTGACTCAGGGAGTGACGCGAATATGCGTCAATTTACCTAGGGTAAGGAAAACATGACTTTCCGAATCTAACGCTAAAGTTGCAAAGTGGTATTGTTCCGTGAGTGGTGGCTTTAGCCTGGGAACATTTGGTCGGATCTTTGCAATAACAAAGCTCTCCGATCGCTCTGACAATAGGGCGCCTATTTGTCCGCGTCTCTTTGTCGGAATTTTGGGGGGCCTCGTCCATCCCCATCTTTGCGGGGCCCCTCATTCAAACCAGATTTAACTTGTGGACGCTTTCGGCGTCCTTTTTCGTTTCTTGGCATCAATTCTACACTAAGGGCAAAGAAAAACCGGATACGCATGGCGTACCCGGTTTTTCAGATTGATACAGGCCCTGTTCAGGGCCTGTGATGCTTAGCCCTGAACTGCTTTTGCAACTTCAGCAGCAAAGTCTTCTTTTTCGACAACGATGCCTTCGCCAACTTCCAGACGCACGAACCCGGTGACAGTCGCGCCTGCTTCTTTGGCAGCGGCCTCAACGGTCAGGTCAGGGTTTACAACGAACTGCTGGTTCAACAGGGTCGATTCAGCGACGAACTTCTTCATGCGACCAACGATCATCTTTTCGATGACCTGCTCCGGCTTGCCGGATTCGCGTGCGATGTCCATCTGGACCTGCTTTTCTTTCTCGACGATCGCCGGGTCCATGTCTGCCTCGGACAGAGCTGCCGGGTTCACAGCCGCGATATGCATCGCAATCTGCTTGCCGATGGCTTCGTCACCGCCGGTCAGAGCGACCAGAACGCCGATCTTGCCCATGCCGTTAGTGGCTGCGTTATGGACGTAAGATACAACAGTGTCTCCCGACAGTTTGGACATACGGCGCACCGACATGTTCTCACCGATGGTGGCGATCTTGTCGGTCAGCGTTTCCGCAACGGTTTTGCCACCCAGATCAGCTGCCAGCAGAGCTTCGACATTGTCGACGCCTTCTGCGGCATATGCGATCTTACCAACCATTTCCTGAAATTCGGCGTTTTTCCCGACGAAGTCGGTTTCCGAGTTCACTTCAACTGCAACACCATTGTTGCCGTTTACGTGAACGGCAACCAGACCTTCCGCCGCGGTACGACCCGATTTCTTGGCCGCTTTGGCCAAGCCTTTGGTGCGCAGCCAATCAACGGCTTCGTCCATGTTGCCGCCGGTTTCGGTCAGCGCTTTTTTCGCGTCCATCATGCCTGCGCCAGTGGTGTCGCGCAGTTCTTTTACCATTGCTGCTGTGATTGCCATCTTTTGGCTCTCCTCAATTCAAACGGAATAGGGGCAGGTCATACCCTGCCCCAGATGTCATTTACGTGACGGGCAGCTTACGCTTCGGCAGGTGTTTCTGCTGCTGCGGGTGCTTCTTCCGCAACGACTTCTTCAACCGGTGCTTCTTCGAATGCGCCAAGATCAACGCCTGCTGCACCCATCTGAGCGGTCATGCCGTCCAGAGCGGCACGTGCTGCCAGATCGCAGTACAGCGAGATCGCGCGGGCTGCGTCATCGTTGCCAGGGATGATGTAATCGACACCATCGGGCGAGCAGTTGGTGTCGACAACTGCCACGACCGGGATACCCAGCTTGTTGGCTTCGGCGATGGCCAGTGCTTCTTTTTTGACGTCGATGACGAACAGCAGGTCCGGGACGCCGCCCATTTCGCGGATACCGCCCAACGAAGCCTGCAGTTTGCCCTGGTCACGTTCCATGCCCAGACGCTCTTTCTTGGTCAGGCCTTCGGCGCCCGATTCCATGGCTTCGTCAATCTGGTTCAGACGGTTGATCGACTGGGAAACGGTTTTCCAGTTGGTCAGGGTGCCGCCCAGCCAGCGGTGGTTCATGTAGTACTGGGCTGACTTTTCAGCTGCTTCGGCGATTGGGCCTGCGGCCTGACGCTTGGTGCCTACGAACAGAATGCGGCCGCCCTTGGCAACAGTGTCACGAACAGCCTGCAGAGCCTGGTCCAGCATCGGAACGGTCTGGGTCAGGTCCATGATGTGGATGCCATTGCGCGAGCCGTAGATGAACGGGCCCATGCGGGGATTCCAACGCTGTGTCTGGTGACCAAAGTGAACGCCAGCTTCCAACAGCTGACGCATGGAGAACTCGGGAAGAGCCATGCTTTATTTCCTTTTTCCGGTTTACGCCTCGGCGGGGGTGAAAGAAGCGGATGCTCCAACCGGCGGGCCAGATAAGGATGTCTCCCCTATAAAGCCCAAACCCCGCCTGCGGGTTTGAATGGCGCGCGTATACGGCAGGTTTTCAGGCAGTGCAAGGGCCAATCTCCCTATTTTTCAAGCCGTGCAAGGCTGTGCGCCTGACGCACGGTATCTTCGCAATAGGCGGCCAGGGCCTTTCGGTTCTCAAAGTCGCTGACCTTGGCTGGCGAATGATAGATTAGCTCTACGCCACCTTGGCGACGCGCTCCCAAAGTCTTTAACAGATGCGGCGCAAAATCCATGTCACCCCACCAGCCATAAAACCGGTCAGGCTCACCCTTAGGTGCATGGTAAACGACCGACACCGGTTGAACATACATGAAATCGCGTAGATCTTCAGTGAAGAATGCCGCAAAAAGTGTAGTTTTGAATGGTAAAATTCGTAGACCGTCGGTCGACGTGCCCTCTGGAAAAAACAGCAGCTTGTGACCGGCTGTCAGGCGCTCCTGAAACAGAAGTGTCTGTTCGCGTGCCTTCTTGCGGTCGCGCTCGATGAAGACAGTACCTGTCGCTCGCGCCAGCCAGCCTATACCGGGCCATTTGGCTACCTCGGCCTTCGAGACAAAATAGATCCTTTTACGGGCATTCAGCGCAAAAATATCAAGCCACGAGGAATGGTTCGCAACAACCGCACCACGCTGGGTCATAAGCTCGCCGGTTGTACGGTAGCTAATCCCGAGAATCCGGAACGCATTACGGCATACGAACTGCGTGATGAAGGGCGTGACCGGACGGTGAACCCCATAGAGCGGGCGCTCGATCATGCGAAGGATCAGCAGGACAATCAGCCCGCTGAATACAAATACAGCAAGTGGTAAACCCCGAAGGAAGACCAATAGCCATCCGCAGACCCCCAGATTGATTGGGTCAGGTGCGTCTTCACTGTGCCATGAGGCGTCACTCATCACGTTACGCTCCGCCATAGATGCGCCGTTGTCGCTCATTCATCCGCGCCGTGTCGAGGATAAGGCAAACATCGGTGGTATTGAACATATGGTCGATAAAGGCACCCTCGCCCACAAACCCGCCGAGACGCAGGTATGCTTTTATCAGTGCTGGAACCTGCACCATCGCTGCGCGCCGATCCAGTTTATCGCTATCCAGCATATCCATGGGCTGGAACACTTCGGGCTGAGCCCGAACCCGAAGGTCCGGAGGCGCAAGGTGATTGTGATGTAACATGGACAAAGGCTGAGCCAGAGCTTGAGGATCGGTGCCGTGGAAACTGGCGACGCCGAACAAGACCTCGATCTCGCGCTCGGCAACATAGGCGGCCAAGCCATTCCACAGGTGATACATTGCTGTGCCGCCGCGATAATCGGGATGTAGACATGAACGTCCCAACTCCAACAGCTTGCGTCCGCCTTGTTTCAAGATGGAAAGATCGTATTCATCTTCGGAATAGAACTGTCCGATTTCAGAAGCACGATCACCTGGTAACAGCCTGTAAACGCCAACAACTTTTCCAGATTGATCGTCAATCGCCAACATATGATCGAAATAGGGATCGAACCTGTCGCGCTCCAGCCCGGCATCGTGGTCGACCATTTCCCCACCGCCGCCCAGTTCACGTATGAACACGTCATAGCGTAACCGCTGTGCAGCCTGCAATTCGGTGTCATTTTCGGCGAGTTTGACGGTGAAAGAAGGGCCTGCGTCCGGCATCAGAGGTTCCGTGTTGTTTCCGCGCTGATACCGCAGGTTTCAGGGGAATGGCAACATAGAGCGCTTCGATCAAACGTTAACCTTTCTTAAACCAGTTTCACGGATCAAAGACCGGCATCAGGGCGATGCGTGCCCCGTCGATTACCACTTTTCCCTGCTCGCGGAAGTTTACGGTGATCTTACCTGCGATGTTGGATTGTACCTGTCCAACGCCCCAATCGGGGAAATCGGGGTGGCGGACATACATGCCCGGTGCAAGAATGGCATTCAGATCTGTCATCAAGGGGCTCCGGTCCGGTGGCAGATACAGCAGGAGGTACGCGTGAGCGACTTGGACGTCAACCTGGCCGAACTGATCGGCTCGCGGATCTGCCACGATCTGATCAGCCCGATCGGGGCGATCACCAACGGCTTGGAGCTGCTTGAAATGGTTGGCGCGGTGCAAGGCCCCGAGATGGAACTGATCGCGGGAAGTGTCGGCAGCGCCGGCGCACGCATCCGCTTTTTCAGGGTCGCTTTTGGGTCGGCCAGCCATCATCCCCTTGGGCGGGCCGAGGTTTTAGAGCTGTTGAATGATGTCGAACGCGCACGTCGTGTTCGCGTCAACTGGAACCTGACCGAAGCGGTACCGCGTAATCAGGTGAAACTGGCCTTTCTGGCGTTGATGTGCTGCGAAAGCGCGATGCCATTTGGCGGGGATGTAACGATCGTAAACGATGGGAAGAACTGGTCTGTGACAGGGACCGCGGACAAAATGAAGCTGGAAGCCGAGCTATGGAAGAACCTGCCCAGCGGACGGTTTACCAACAAGGTCACCCCTGCGCAGGTTCAATTTGCGCTGCTGCCTGAATCCGCATCGTCGATTGGACGGCGGGTCGCGACCGATACGGCCTCAACCCGCGTCGAAATCCGGTTTTAAGACCGAACAGTCCCTGAACCGCGCACCAGATACTGAAAACTGGTCAGTTGAGCCGCACCTACGGGGCCGCGCGCGTGCATCTTTCCGGTGGCGATGCCGATCTCGGCCCCCATGCCAAACTCACCGCCATCGGCGAATTGGGTTGAGGCGTTATGCATCAGGATCGCGCTATCAAGCCGTTCAAAGAAACGGGCAGCTGCAGCGGGATCCTCGGTCATGATGCAATCCGTATGGTTCGACCCAAACCTGCGGATATGCGCAATGGCGGCGTCGATATCAGCCACCGGCTTGGCCGCGATGATACTATCCAGAAACTCTTTGCCCCAGTCATCAGAAGTGGCCGCGATAGTGCCATCAACGGCCAAAGTACCTTCGGCGTGTACTTCGACACCTGCGGCCAACAGCGCCGATATGACATCCCGTCCCAGCGTTTCAGCGATATCCCGATGGATCAGCAGACATTCGGCAGCACCGCAGATTCCGGTACGACGGGTTTTGGCGTTTAAAACCACATCGAGCGTCTTTTGCGGATCAGCGGCCTTGTCGATATAGATATGCACAATGCCTTCCAGATGGGCAAATACCGGGACCCGGGCCTCGCGCTGGACTAGCCCGACCAGCCCTTTGCCCCCACGGGGAACGATTACGTCGACATAATCGGTCATGGTCAGCAGTTCCTGAACCGCCGCCCGGTCGCGGGTTGGGATAAGCTGAACGGCATCCTCGGGCAGGTTCGCCGATGTCAGACCCTGAACCAAACAGGCATGGATGGCTGACGAGGAATGAAAGCCTTCTGATCCACCGCGCAGGATGACCGCGTTCCCGGATTTCAGGCACAACGCCCCCGCATCCGCCGTGACATTCGGGCGGCTCTCATAGATCACGCCGATCACGCCCAGAGGCGTGCGCACGCGCTGAATGTTCAGGCCCGAGGGCATGTCCCATTCGGTCAGAACCTCACCAACAGGATCGGCTTGCTCTGCAACGGCGCGCAGCCCGTCGACCATGCCCTGAATGCGGGCCTCATCCAGCATCAGGCGATCCATCATCGCCGGGCTCAACCCTTTGTCGCGCCCAAATTCCATATCTTTCTTATTGGCCGCAATGATCTTTTCACGATTGGCCCAAACAGCCTCGGCGGCCCCAATCAGGGCTGCGTGTTTACGCTCGGCGCTTGCAAATGCCAGCTCGGCAGCGGCGGCCTTGGCGCGTTTCCCAAGATCGGTCATCAGGTCGGGGATGCTGTCGAAATCCTTCATCTCAGGTGCCTTTCAGTCAATTTATTAAACAGCCAGATCATCGCGGTGGATCAATACCGCGCGGCCAGGATAGCCTAGAGTGGCTTCGATCTCGGTCGATTTGCGCCCCTTGATAGCGTCTGCTTCTTGCGCGGTATAGCGGCTGAGCCCCTGCGCAAGCCGTCGCGCCTGTGGGTCCATGATCGAAACAGGATCACCGCGCCCGAAATCTCCGGACACTTCGACTATTCCTGCTGGCAACAGGCTTTTGCCATTGCTCAGCGCCCGCGCGGCCCCCGCGTCTACAACGATCTCACCCCGGGGTTTCATCGCTGAAATCCAGCGTTTGCGTGCGGCATGCGGATCAACAGTCGCGATGAACCATGTGCAGTTCGCGCCGTTTTCAAGCGTTTTCAACGGGTTCAGAGGGGAACCTTCGGTGATCGCCATGTCGCAACCAGCAGCCGTGGCCATTTTTCCCGCCAACAGTTTGGTCTTCATCCCGCCCTTTGATAGGCCGGAACCGGCATCACCCGCCATCGCCTCAATCTCGGGCGTGATGTCTTCGATGACGTCATACCGCCTGGCCGAGGCATCCTCATTTGGATTGGCCGAATAGAACCCATCAACATCTGACAGCAGGATCAGCTGATCCGCACCAACTGTGACGGCGATCTGAGCGGCCAGACGATCATTGTCGCCGTATCGTATCTCATCCGTTGCCACTGTATCGTTTTCGTTGACAATCGGAACGACTCCAAGCCCCAGCAGCGTTTCCAAGGTGGCGCGTGAATTCAGATAGCGGCGACGATCCGCGCTATCCTCCAGCGTGACGAGCACTTGTGCAGTGGTAATGTTGTGAGGCGTCAGCGCTTCTTCATAGGCGCGGGCCAGCCGGATTTGCCCGACAGCGGCGGCGGCTTGAGACTGTTCCAACGGAAGCGTGGCCAGGGGCAGACCCAAAACGCCACGCCCCAATGCGATTGACCCCGATGAGACCAGAATGACGTCGGTCCCCTGCCCCTTTAGCCATGCGACGTCCTGAGCAAGCGAATGTAACCAATCAGATCGCAGCAACCCTGTGTTCCGATCCACCAGCAAGGCGGATCCGATCTTGACCACGAGGCGTTTGGCTGCGGTCAGGGTTGCCAAGGCAGTTCCTCCTCGGCGGGTTTCTGGCGCACGCGGTCATCGTCTATCCGACCGCGCAAAGCCCGCAGGACGTCGGTTACACCCAGATGTGCCACACCAGACATTGCCATTACGGAGCCTCCGACGGCCTCTTCAAGCTCGGTCTTGGCTAGTTCGCGTTCCTCGTCATCCAGGGCGTCGACCTTGTTCAAGACGGTGATGCGAGGCTTATCGGCCAACTCACCACCATAGGCTTCAAGCTCGTGAATGATCGTGCGATAGTCTTCGGCCACACTTTCCGAGGTGCCATCAACTAAATGCAGCAATACCGCGCAGCGTTCGACATGGCCCAGAAAGCGGTCTCCGATCCCGCGTCCTTCATGTGCGCCCTCGATCAGACCGGGGATGTCGGCCACCACGAATTCCACATTGTCGACACCCACCACGCCCAAATTGGGGTGCAAGGTGGTAAAGGGGTAATCGGCAATTTTGGGGCGTGCGTTCGATGTCGCAGCAAGAAAGGTCGATTTGCCGGCATTAGGCATCCCCAACAGGCCGACATCGGCAATCAGTTTCAGGCGCAGCCAGATCGTGCGGTCGATACCTGCCTGACCCGGATTTGCCCGACGAGGAGCTTGGTTAGTGGCCGATTTGAAGTGCAGGTTGCCAAAACCGCCATTGCCGCCCTTGGCCAGTAGGACCCTTTGGCCCACCTCTGTCAGATCGCAGATGACCGTTTCTTCGTCTTCGTCCAGGATCTCAGTGCCGACCGGGACGCGCAGAATGATGTCATCACCATCTTTTCCGGTGCGCTGCTGCCCTCGGCCAGGCTGACCGTTCTTGGCAAAGAAATGCTGCTGGTAGCGAAAGTCGATCAGGGTATTCAACCCATCCACAACTTCGACCCATACAGAGCCACCTTTACCGCCGTCGCCGCCATCGGGACCGCCGTATTCAATGTACTTTTCGCGCCGAAAACTGACGCAGCCGCCACCGCCGGCCCCGGACCGGATGTAGACCTTTGCAAGATCGAGAAATTTCATGACTGTCCCCTACTGCAAAGGCCCCACCGGCCACAAGTCAGAGTTTTTTACTGTATGTCCAAGTGGGCACGTTCGCATCACGCGCCACTGAATAGATTTCGGCATCACCCAGGTATTCGAAACCACAATGCGTCAGCACCCTGGCTGAGGCTGGATTGTCCTGAAATACGCTGGCGAACATCGACGTGTTTTCAAGCGGATTGGCGACAACCAGTGCTTCGACCGCCAGAGATGCGATCCCGGTGTTCCAATAGACAGGAGCCACCCAATAGCCGACCTCGGATTGGTTGCGATCCAGGCGTTCCAGCGAGATCAGGCCTATCAGCTCCGGACCGCCATCCTTGGTCGCGTCCATCGCCCAGACATCCTCGCTGCGGTCTTCGGCCATGGACCGGGTCACAAAGGCCTCAACCGCGCCGGGCGGCAAAGGGTGCGCAATCCTTGTCGTCATACGCGCAACCCGCTCATCTCCGGCATAATGTTCGATGAGACCCAGATCCGACCGGCGCAGAGGGCGCAGATCGAACCGCTCGGTTTCTATGACCGGCTGGTTTATGATCGTCTCAAGTTTCATAGGTGCGTTCCTCCTCCGAACAACACAAAAAGTACAGACGCAACAGTGAGACCTGCTAACGTCCACATCAGATATTTTTCCATCGGCCGACCTTCAACCGCGTGGGCAATTCTATCCCCGGCAAATGTCCAGATTGGGTGAAGAATCACCTGACAAATCAACAAACAAGCCGCGATTGCGAGCGTTGCCTCAAAAGTTGGTGTTCCGATGGCGACAAACCCCGTGAACCCCGCAACGATCATGGCCCAGGCCTTGGGATTGAGCGGATGAACAATCAATCCAGCCAGAAACCCTGGCGCTGCGCCATCAGCCTCTTGCCGGGACAGCCGCGTGTTGGCGATCTTCCAGGCCAGCCACATGATATAGGCCGCCGAGGCGTATTTCAGAACAGCAAACACCGCCGGCGCCTGATCCGCCAATTGCAGCAATCCAAAGCCCACCGGCCAGATGATTAGCTGCTTGCCCAGAATGACGCCGCCCACAAAAGGCAGCGCTGCCCGAAACCCGTAACGCGCACCGGTTCCCAGCAGGACCATATTGGCCGGTCCCGGCGTGCCGACCTGACTGGCGGCAAAGATCAGGAAACTGGTGGTTGCGACTGTCATCGGACTGTTTGATCGAACCTGCGTTAAAACGAGAAAAGGGACCGGCATTTTCTGCCGGTCCCCCAAGAATTTTCAAACCTTATGGGTTTCGGCTTACTCTGCGGCCTCCGCCACTGGCAGGACCGAAATAAAGGTGCGGTTTTTGAGGCCTTTGTGGAACTTCACAGCGCCATCAACAGTTGCAAAGATGGTGTGATCTTTGCCAATGCCTACGCCTTCGCCCGGCCAGAACTTGGTGCCGCGCTGACGCACGATGATGTTGCCTGAAATGGCGGCCTGGCCACCATACAGTTTCACGCCAAGGCGGCGACCAGCTGAGTCGCGACCGTTACGGGAGGAACCGCCAGCTTTTTTATGTGCCATTCTCTCTCTCCTTAGCCTTTAGCAAGCTCTTTGGCCTGCTCAACCCATTCGGGTTTCACTTTGACCGTTTCGATAGCAGCAATCTGCTCGTCCGACAAGGCGGCCAGAGCGGCAAAGCTCTCGATACCGGCCTCGTTCAGCTTTTTGGCAGCGGCAGGGCCGACACCGTTCAGCGCGGTCAGATCGTCTGCAGCAGCAACAGCGGCGGGTGCCTCTGCTTTGGCTTCTGCTTTCTTGGCGGGCTTTTTCGCTGCGGGTGCAGCTTCACCAGCCGGCGCGGAACCGGTTGCAGCTTTGATACCCGACTTGTCAGCGCCCGACGACAGGATGTCGGTGATCTTGACCAGGGTCAGCTTCTGACGGTGGCCAACGGTACGCTTCGAGCTGTGCTTACGACGGCGCTTGACGAAGTTGATGACCTTGTCACCCTTGATCTGTTCGATCACGTCGGCCTGAACGGCTGCACCATCTACAAACGGTGCACCAACAACCGGAGCGTCACCGCCCAGCATCAGAACATCGTTGAATTGAACTTTTTCACCTGCGTCGGCAGCCAATTTTTCAACGCGGAGGATATCACCCGCCTGAACCTTGTACTGCTTGCCGCCAGTCTTGAGGACCGCAAACATGCGTCTTTCCTTTGTCTAACCCGCGTTCTGTGGTCCCCTTGCGGGTGTTTTCGGCCTCAGCCACCTCGAACAGCGCGCCCTTTTTCGGGCTGTGTGAATGACCCATGGATCAGCCCCTTGGGTCAATAATAACGATACCCGGCGCGGAGATTCCGGCCGGGATGGGCGCTTATCCAAAGATTGCAGAGGAAAGTCAACATGAAATGGCGACTAAAGATCAGAGCCCTGTAAGACAGCCGCAACCGCCTTTCCCAGATCGTAATAGATCTGATCATACATACTGTCGAAGCTTTCGAACAGTGAGCTGTTCAGCGCTTGCCCTGTATCCGTTCGAGAAAACGCGATGTTCTTGCGCATCTGGGCGTTGCTCAGAGGGTTATAGGCCATCAACAGAAAGGAATACAGCCAGGTTTCTGTCTCTTGCTCGATCCCGTCCTTTTGCAGCAGAAGGTTGTCCAGAAGGTCGCTGTCATCGAGAACCTGGCCGTCATTTATCCCCCTGAAAAAGTTGTAATCCGCGCTCAAAGCGCTCCGCACGTTCTGTTTGATCAGGTCGTTGGCCAGTATGTACTCTTCGACCAGTTTGAACTGCATGCTGTCTTTGGTGTTTTCGAAATAGGCCTGTTTTGCCAAGTCTTCGATTGCCGGATCAACAAATGCAAGCCGTGCGGAATTCTCAAGGGAAACGATGGTCTGGCCAAGATCGCTTTCAAAAAAGGCGATGGCGCGTTCCAAATGCACTTCATCCAGGCTTTGCCGGAA
Source organism: Ruegeria sp. YTSA105 (assembly GCF_059610225.1). NCBI lineage: Bacteria > Pseudomonadati > Pseudomonadota > Alphaproteobacteria > Rhodobacterales > Roseobacteraceae > Ruegeria > Ruegeria sp. YTSA105. The sequence continues at coordinate 456,525 of NZ_JBXWNE010000001.1, read as the reverse complement.
TCCCTGGACCAACTGATCATACATCCAATCGGGATCATAAATCGCCTCGACCCGAGTTTCGAACAGAGCGCCACCGTTGCCATCCAACAAAGTGGCGTCCATCTCTTGGCTCATCTTTCCGCCTTCGGACAGGAGGATTTCGATCAGGTTCTCCAGACGCATTGCCTGCGCCAGCCGATCCGCTTTTTCCACGGCGCCGGATGATGTGGCCCAGAAGATTAGGGCGAAAACGATCAGAATGCGCATCAGATGTCCTGTGCGGGGTGAAGCTCGGCCATTTTGGTTGCCAGGACTTCGAATTTCATAGCCATTATCTCATACTGAATGGCGTTCAAAAGTTCGTAGACTTCCTGCATTAAAGGCTGTTCCAACGCCTCGACATAGGTGATGACATCCGCATCCGAGAAATCCTGATAGGTATAAGCAGCACCGGCAAGTGCAGAAAGCTGTAAGGCCTGTCGCATCCCGGTTTCGTTCTGTTTCATCATTGCGCGCAATTCATCTGCATCCAACTGCAGTTCGATAACACCTGAAGCGCTGGCGGCGAGGAGGAACCGGATTTGTATTTCCTGAAGGGCGCGCAAAGAAGTACCGCTTGAGTCGATGGCAGTGTTCATCCTTTTTAGACTCTCAACGCGTTGAGAGCCTTCGCGGACAAGTTGAGCGACTATCTCTTGCCCCTGCTGTTGTTTCGCTTCGTCATCCTCGATCAGATGGGAAGCGTTTTCAGCAGAAACCAGTCGTTGACCCAGATCTGATGCATAGAATTCTACCGCGTGATTCAGCGCCTGATCGCTGAGCGTCTGCTCTAAAATCGAAACTGCAGTTTCATGCATGTCTTTGGTATCGAAAACTTCTTCGGTCAGCCGCGCCCAGTCCGACCCGAATCCATCGGGGTCAAAACCCAGCATCTGAGGTGCCGAGGCCGAGGCCAGAGCAATACTTTCAAGGGCAACGTCGAAACCGGTCGTGGTCAAGAATGCCTCGATCCTATCGCGCCCGGCAGCGGATGCCGGGATTGGCAACATGAATACTGTGAAAAGAAACAGCGAAAGGGCGGTGGTCATGTGGTGCGTAAAATGTCTCATGTACAGAAGCCTAGGGGTTTTGCGGCATCTGGCAACGGAAAATCCTGGGATTGATAAATTATGAAACTTTCTGCTTGCACCCCCGGGTGTTCATCACTAAATCCCCCCCTCACAGACCCCCGCGGAGAGGTGCCGGAGTGGTCGAACGGGGCGGTCTCGAAAACCGTTGTGGGTGCAAGCCCACCCAGGGTTCGAATCCCTGTCTCTCCGCCATCAGCCATTCAGCGCATGATTGGCAACCAGCTTTCCGGAATTTAGCTCAAGCACCTGAAATGCAGGCCTTTGTCGTCTTATTCGCTTTGCGCGCCTTCCTACGAGAATTCTTAGCCTCTGTGCTTCCCTGTCGAACAGGCATTTGTGCGACCCTGTGGGTTAGTTGACAAGAATGGCATCTCGGCCACTGGTTGTTCAACGTTGGCGTGTTATTGCCATGGGATCGGCCCAGATCGGCGTACACTGGCTCAATCCCTTGTTCTGAGAGGATGTTCCACGAATTCCCCTTTCCAGTCCGCTAGTTTCCCCCCATCTCGGCGACACATATTTCAAAGGAGAATCCCATGTCGCGTATAATCTTGCTAGGGGTCGTCGTCGCCGGCGTTGGCGCCGCAATCTATTACTATCTGAATCAACCTGCCGCTCCGGTCGAACAGCCGCAAGCCGCCGCTGAAGAAACCGGAAACGCTGTGTCCGAAGCCGTAGAATCGGTTACTGAACAGGCTGGCGAAGCTGCGTCTTCCGTTACGGAACAGGCGGCTGAAATCGTCGAACAGTCCAGCGAAGCCGCGTCTGACTTAGCCACTCAAGCTGGTGAAACAGCGACTGAGCTGGCTGATCAGGCTGGAGAAGAGGTCGCTGCCCTCACCAACCAGGGGCAAGAGCTGCTGAATTCCTGGGTTGAGAGCGGCGCTATGAGTGTTGATAACTTTGACTATGACGCCATGGTGGCCTCAGTTCAGGAAAGCACACTGGCAGAAGAACTGAAGGTAAAAGCGGTTGGTATTCTCGATGATATCAAAGCCTCACCTGCAACAATCGCGCTGAAAATTCAGGAACTTCAGGCCCTGTTGACTGGTCAGTAAGAATTAGAAAGACCGCCGAAAAGGCGGTCTTTCCCTACGTCAAAGAATAGTTCGATTGACGCGCCTTTGGCCATTTGCTTGGCTGATCTGAACACATATGCCACGGTTGATGTCGATCATGGCCATTATTTTCGAAATTGTTGGTTCGATGCAGTCAAGCAGGACCCGACAGTTTCTTATCGTTCAGAAAAGGTACGCTCATGACCCCCCTTCCCACTTCCATGTTTGCGATCATTCAAACTCATCATGGGTATTCGGGCAAAGCCACTGGTCCCAGCATCCAAAATGCGTCTGATTGGCTGGCCGAAACGGAAATGCCTGTGCCCGAGCCGGGCGCAGGACAGGTTCTGATCCGCCTGAGGGCATCATCGGTTAATCCGTCCGACCTGCATTTTATCAAGGGTGAATACGGGCAGCCTAGGGTAAAGGGGTCTCCGGCCGGGTTTGAGGGATGTGGAGACGTCGTCGCCACCGGTGCCGGTGCCGAGGGTTTGCAGGGACAGCGCGTGGCATTCATGGCCACTCATTCCGGTGCCTGGGCCGAGTACGCTCTGACCGATGCACAAATGTGTATTCCACTGCGTCCGGATATCTCGGATGACGATGGGTCAGCACAGATTGTGAACCCGATGACGGCCATGGCGATGGTCGATCTGGCGCGTCAGGCCGGAGATGCTTTTATCGTATCTGCCGCAACCAGTCAGTTGGGCAAGCTTATGTGCAGCCTCGGTCGCGATCTTGGGCTCAAGCCGATTGCAATAGTGAGACGCGCTGAGACCGTTACTGCATTGAAAGAGCTGGGCGCGCATGAGGTGCTGGTGACATCAGACCCCGACATGCTGCAGAAACTCGCAGCGCTTAGCACAGAGCTTAAACCTCGGGTCTTTTTGGATGCCGTCGCCGACCAGATTTCCGAACAGATTTTCTGTGCGATGCCGAAAGGTGCGCGCTGGGTGTGTTATGGCAAGCTCAGCCCTGAACTGCCCAAACTAACGCAGACGGGACAGCTCATCTTTATGGGTAAGAAAATCGAAGGGTTTTGGCTGACACAATGGATGACAGCGACGCCTCGCGAAGATGTGGTACGTGTCGTTGCCGAGGTTCAGGCCCGCTTTGCGGACGGGCGTTGGAAAACAGATGTTTCTGAAAAGCTTACATTAAAAAATGTTATGTCCGGGCTGGTTGATGCACTGCAAAAGAGTGACGGAAAGGTAATTATCACGCCATAGTAGTACAAACCCCGGGCTAAGGAGGAGGCCCGGGATCTAAATGAACCCGGAGCAACCGGTATAGGGAGGTGAGTTTGGATAATGCGCAGCTGCTGATTAGCGGGCTGGCGAATGGCTGTGTCTATGGGCTGATCGCGCTCGGATTTGTTCTGATTTACAAGGCGACCGAGGCAGTGAATTTCGCACAGGGTGACCTCATGATGCTGGGCGCCTTTGTTACCATCGGGCTTACAAATGCCGAATATATAGGGCTGCCTTTTTGGCTGGCCTTGCCGATCTCGTTGGGGATCATGGGCGTGCTGGGGTACTTGCTGGACCGGTTGATCATTCGGCGACTTTTCGGGGAAAGCCAGACGGCTGTGGTCATTCTGACCATCGCCCTGGGCTTTGTAATCCGATTTGTCGCTGGTCTGATTTGGGGGCACGAACCGCAGACGCTGCAGAATCCACTGGCCGGAAAAGAAGTGCGCTTTGGTGACCTTGTACTGGGGATGGAGGACGTGGCGGTTATTGTCGTTACCGTTCTGCTGACCTGGGGGCTGTACCAGTTCTTCAGTCGCACCAAGCTTGGGCTTGCAATGCAGGGTTCCTCGCAAAATCAGCTGGCGGCCTATTATATGGGAATCCCGGTAAAACGTGTACAGGGTTTCATCTGGGCGTTGGCCGGCGTGGTTGCGGGTATCGCAGGCATTTTGTTTGCCGCCAAAGGATCCGTGGACCCGGCAACCGGACTTCTGGGCATTAAGGCCTTCGCCGCTGCGGTTATTGGCGGATTCGGAAGTTTACCTGGAGCATTGGCCGGAGGTTTGATCGTTGGCGTAATCGAACCGTTTGCCAGTCGCTATATCGCTGCTGGGTACAGTCAGATTGCACCTTATGCGCTGTTGTTGGCTGTCCTGATCTTTCGCCCCAATGGGCTGTTCAGCCAAGTTAGGGTCAAAAAGGTTTAAGCGATGCGGATCATTTTCAAGACCAGTTACATGCAAGATATCCGGCCTTGGAAAGACCGGTATCAACTGAGCCTATACCTGATCCTTCTAGGCGTCGTGATCGCTGCTCCGTGGTGGTTGGACGCATTCTATCTGGGTGAGCTGACAAATGTTCTGATCTGGGCGATTGCAGGTCTTGGGTTGATGATACTGACCGGCCATACCGGACAGGTCAGCCTTGGGCATGCGGCTTTTCTGGCCTTTGGGTGCTATGCGAATATCATCTTGATTGAGGCAGGCTTGCCATTCCTGCTGGCCTTCCCGATCGCCGGTATCCTGACCGGGATAGCAGGGGTGACCGTTGCTATCCCGGCCCTGCGCCTTCACGGTATCTACCTGGCAATCTTTACCATGGCCCTGTCGATCCTGATGGATGACGTGATTGTACTGGCCGAGCCGATCACCGGCGGGGTCGCCGGTAAATATATCGGCGGGGTCGAGATATTTGGATTCATGGTCGATCGCTGGGCTACGCCGGTCCAATTCTTCTGGCTGGTGCTTGCAGTCGCGGTTCTGGTCACTCTGGGCTATATCAACCTGCTGCGCGCACCGCTTGGGCGCAGTTTCATCGCCGTGCGAGATTCTGAGGTCTCGGCCCAGGCGATGGGTGTTGATATTGCGCAGACCAAGATGATCTCATTTGCCCTGTCCTGCGCTGTGACCGGCTGGGCGGGTGCTCTGATGGGGATGTTCTCGGGCGCGTTCAATAACGAGACATTCAGCGTCCTAATCTCAATTCAGTTGCTGATGATGATCGTGATCGGTGGTCTGGGCTCAATCCACGGGGCATTCCTGGGTGCTGTCGTCATTGGGTTTCTGCCGCAATTTTTGTCGATCGCAAAAGAGTATGTCGGCGCAGTTTTCGGGGGCAGCACCGTCGCAATTCCGGGATTGGAATTTGGTATCTTCGGCATGATCCTGATTGCCTTTATCCTGTTCGAACCCATGGGGATGTATGGACGTTGGCTGAAGATCCGGACATGGTTCGAACTGTTTCCCTTCTATCGCAAGGACATGTTCAAACGTCAGAAATCCTATCTCAAGACGGAGCGTCTGAGATGAGCCTGCTTGAATTTAAGAATGTCACCTTGAAATTTGGTGGCGTCACGGCTGTGAACGACCTGTCCTTTTCGGTCGAAGACGGCGAGGTTTTTGCCATAGTCGGCCCCAATGGCGCGGGTAAATCGACCGTTTTCAATCTGATCTCGCGCTTTTATGAACCAATAGAGGGTTCAATCCGGTATGACGGGCATAACTTGCTGCAGGTGAAACCGTCAGGCGTTGCAGCTTTTGGTGTTGCGCGGACGTTTCAGAATATCGAACTGTTCGAACACGCCACTGTTTTGCAGAACCTGCTGGTCGGGCGTCATCGGCACCGCAAGACAAAACTTTTATCCGAGGTGCTGTTCCTGCCGTCGGCCCGGCGGCAAGAGATCGAAAACCGTGAAAAGGTTGAAGAAATCATCGATTTTCTTGATCTGCAGGCCTATCGCGACAAGATGATATCAGGCCTACCTTACGGTGTGCGCAAAGTGGTTGAAGTTGCCCGCGCCCTGGCCACCGATCCCAAGTTGTTACTGCTGGATGAACCGGCCTCGGGGCTGTCGGTCGAGGAAACGACCGATATGCGCTGGTGGATAGATGATATCCGGCGGCAGATGGGGATTACGGTGCTGATGGTCGAACATGACATGGCTTTGGTCTCGGGCGTCTCGGATCGGGTCCTTGCAATGGCGGATGGGGCTATGCTCGCACTGGGAACCCCTGCGCAGGTACAGTCACACCCGGCAGTGGTTGAGGCCTATCTGGGGAAAGTTTCATGAGCGATCCGATCCTGACCATTCGCAATGTCGAAAGTTTTTACGGGCCAATCATGGCAATCCGGGGCGTGTCGCTGGATGTGCATCCGGGTAAAATCGTGTCGATCCTTGGGGCTAATGGGGCCGGCAAGACTACATTGATGAAAACCGTGTCCGGCGTAATGGACCCGGAAAAGGGCAAGATCAGCTTTGACGGGGTCGAAATTCAAGGGGCCGAGCCGCATAAAGTCGTGCAGAAAGGCGTCGTCCACGTACCCGAAGGGCGCGAAGTATTCCCCCTTTTGACCGTGGAGGAGAACCTGAGTCTCGGGGCCTATACCTCGTCGGACCGGGGGCAAATTGATCATGATCGCGATCTGGTTTTTTCATACTTCCCGATCCTGAAAGAACGCCGCAATCAAGAGGCGGGGACCTTATCCGGCGGCCAACAACAGATGTTGGCAATCGGGAGGGGGTTGATGGCAAATCCAAGGATCATGTTACTGGACGAGCCCTCGCTGGGCCTGTCTCCTTTGCTTGTGCAAGAGATTTTCGGAATCCTGAAGCGCCTGAATGATGAACAGAACATGACGATGATGCTGGTTGAACAGAACGCCAATGCTGCGCTGGAACTGGCGCATCACGGCTATGTCATGGAGGTCGGGCGCATCGTCATGGATGGCCCCGCGGATGAGCTGATGCAGTCAGAAGACATCCAGAATTTCTATCTGGGCGTGCAGGAAGAAGGTTCGCGTGAAAACCGTCGCTGGAAACGCAAGAAGACGTGGAGGTGAGCAGCATGAATATAAGCACCCTGCCCTCTCAGATCATGATCAACGGTGTTCAGTACAACGCAAATCCCGGTCAGCGACCGGTCTATGTAGATGAATGCACAACCATCGGGCAACTATTTCAAAAGCGTTGTGCCGATTTGGGCGCGCGTACGGCGCATCGTGAAAAGGATTTAGGTATCTGGAAATCCTATTCCTGGGCGGATTACTGGCAGCACGCGAAATGGATAGGCCTCGCCCTGCAAAAGCTCGGTTTGAAACGCGGTGAGGTCGTATCGATCCTGTCCGAGGACCGAAAAGAATGGGCTTGGTTCGATATGGGCATTCAGGGCGCCGGGGGGATCGCCTCGGGCATCTATACGACGGATTCGGCCGCGCAACTGAAATATCTGATCAATGACAGTGACAGCCGTTTTCTGGTGGTCGAAAATGAAGAACAGTTGGACAAGTTCCTTGAGGTCGAAGGTGATCTTTCCAATCTTTTGAAGGTTATCATCCTTGAGGATGAAGGTCTGCATGACCTGGACCATGACCGCTGCATGTTGATCGGCGATCTTTATGAGCTAGGTCAGCAAACCGAGCGTGAAGAGCCGAACCGCTTTGACGCCGAAATCGCGCTTGCATCCCCGCAGGATACCGCCCTTCTTGTCTATACGTCCGGCACGACCGGCATGCCAAAAGGCGCAATGCTGAGCCACGAGAACATCCTGGCCGCAATCGAAGCCGGCGCCCATTCCTTGCCCGCATTGGAAACAGATGAACAGCTGTGCTTTTTGCCGCTCTGCCACATCCTCGAGCGTGATGTTTCCATATATTTCCCGCTGGCAACGAAATCTGTCGTCAACTTTGCCGAAAGCCCCGAGACTGTTTTCGCAAATCTGCAAGAGGTTTCTCCTTCGACGTTTACGGCGGTCCCGCGTGTATGGGAAAAGATCTATTCTCAGGTTCAGATCATGGCCCAGGATGCAACCTCGACCGGGCGCGCGGCCTTTGGAATGGCGGTAAAGGCAGGTCTGGCACGTGCCGAATATATCCTGGCGGGCAAGCCGGTCCCGGCCAGTGTTGCCGCGCAGTACTGGCTTTGGGACCGTTTGGTTCTGCGTAACCTGCGCCGGATGCTGGGGTTGGACAATATGCGGCGCGGTGGAAGCGGCGCCGCTCCGATTTCGGCGGACTTGCTGAAATGGTACTGGGCCATTGGTGTACCTCTGGTCGAAGGTTTTGGTATGACCGAAACATCGGGCCTGGCGACATTGAATACACTTGGAAACAACAGGATCGGAACCATTGGAAAGGCTGTGCCGGTCAATGACGTCCGTATTTCCGAAGGCGGAGAGATTCAGCTTAAAGGGTTGAACATCTTTCAGGGTTACTGGCGAAACAACGCCAAAACAGCCGAGACTTTCACTGCCGATGGTTGGTTGCGTACTGGTGATATGGGCGAGATCGACCAAGACGGTTTCGTGACCATTACGGGTCGCCTCAAAGATCTTATCATCACGGCGGGCGGCAAAAATATAGCCCCGGCCGAGATTGAAAGCCGTCTCAAGTTCAGCCCCTTTATCTCGGACGCAGTTGTAATTGGCGATAAGCGCAAGTTCCTGACTGCACTAATCATGATTGATCAGGAAAACGTGGAGAAATTTGCGCAGGATCGAAAGGTTCCCTTCTCGAATTTCGCCTCTCTTTGTGCCTCCGCCGAGGTTCGGGACCAGATCAAAGACGAAGTTGGTGCCGCAAACAAGGATTTCGCACGGGTTGAGCAGATCAAGGATTTCCGCCTGATAGATGTTCTGCTGACGGCAGATGATGACGAACTGACGGCCACAATGAAGCTCAAGCGCAGCTTTGTGGAAAAGAAACACGAACATCTTATTGAAGACATGTACAATTAGACAAAACGTTATCCAAAGGGAGGATTATAATGAGGAATCTGATTAAACGGCTGTCCGCTGCCACAGTTTTGGCGGCTGTCGCGACACTCTCCAGCGCTCAGACACAGGGTGTTACGGATGATGAGATCGTAATTGGGTCGGTCAATGATCTGAGCGGTATCTTCGCCGCCGTTGGTGTCCCAGCCACCAAAGGCGCCAATGTGGTGTTCGACCGCGTAAACGCTGCAGGTGGTGTTCACGGTCGGACCATCCGTTTTGTGGTTGAGGATAATGGCTATCAGATGCCGCGCGCGATGCAGGGCTACAACAAGCTGCTGAACCGCGACAAGGTGTTCGCGATGTTGCAATCTCTGGGTACGCCGATGAACCTGGCCGGATTCAAACTGCTGGATCCCAAGGGCATTCCGAATGTCGCGCCTCTGACATCGTCGCAGAAAATGCTGCAAGACCCGGTGCGCAACAAATTCACGTCCTTTTCCACCTATTTCGATCAGGCGCGTGTCGGCGTGAACTATCTGGCCAGCGAATTCGGATCGCAAACAGTCTGCACCATGTATCTGCCCACCGATTTCGGCGAGGAGATTCTGGAAGGCAGCAAGGCGGGTGCCGAAGAGGCTGGGATCGGTTTTGGCACAGAAACCACCCACAAGCCCGATGAGACCGATTTCGTGGGCTCTCTGAGCAAGCTCAGAGATGAAGGCTGCGACATCGTCACCATGGCCCTTGGGGTTCGGCAGGCGATCACTGTGGTTGGCACCGCCAAAAAGATGGGTCTAACGGATATGAAATTCTTGGGAACATCAGCCAGCTTCCTGACCGTCGTTGCCCAGGTGCCGGGTGGCGTGACGGATGGTTTTTATGCCGCCGCCTCATGGCTGGACTTGTGGGCCCGCGCGGATCAACCGGCCCCTGCAGCCTTCATCGAAGAGTATAAGGCTGCAACAGGCGAAGACCCCGTTGGATTTGCGATGTTGGGCTATTCTGCGGCTGAAATGATGGTTAAGGCGCTGGACGCCGCCGGCCCCGATCTGACTCATGACAGTTTTATCGCTGCGATGGAGACACTCGACTACAACGACGAACTGGTTGGAAACCACATCTCGTTTTCGCCGGACGACCACCAAGGTGCCGATACGGTGTTTGTGAGCGTTGTTGAAAACGGTGCTTGGAAGCTGGTCCACGAAGAGTAACGACTGAAAAACAGAGTTTGATCAGCATTCAGGCGTTAGAAACCACGAGCCGTCCGTTCCAATACGGACGGCTTTTTCATTTTGTTTTGAGCTATCCACCTGCGGATAATTGGTTCCAATGCAAAACCGCTATAGTTAAGCCAAATGGAAAAAACTCGAATCGAAAATCTGTTGTCGTTGAAAGATCGTAAGATCATCGCGCAGGGTAATCGGCAATTTGTCTATCAACACCCTGATCTGCCGGACACTCTGCTGAAGATCCCGCAACCTCAGACGATAGATGACGAAGCTCATCTTGTGACGGATACCTGGTTTGATCGGATGTTTCGACGCTCGACGGCGTTCAAAGGATTTCTGCGCGAGTTTCACGAGTCGTTTGATCTTATGGTGCGTCACCAGAAATCCGCTGCCCCTATCCCCGTATGTGAGGTGCGAGGTGTGGTTCAGACGGACCTGGGTCTGGCGCTTATGTACGAGCGGATTTCCGAGCCTGACGGACAGCTATCGCCCAGCCTTATTGGCTTGGTCCAAAGCCGTCGCCTTAAGCCGCATCACTTGGATTCGTTGAACGCGCATTTTGATATTTTGGTCAAAGAGAACGTTTTGGTCAGTAACCAGAACCCCGGCAACATCGTCTATCAGACGCTGGCCGACAGCTCAGGACGATGGGTCTGGATAGACAGTTTCGGAAATAAGCAGGCGATCCCAGTTCGCAGGTGGTTCCCAAGCCTGAATAAACGAAAGATCGACCAGACTCGGCAGAAATTCCTTACTTTGGCTCAACAGGCTTTAGGACGTGAAACGGACTGACAAATCCGTGCTGGAGTGACTTTCTTTTCGTCTCACGCTTGACGTGTGCGGGCTGTTAATCTCAACATTCAGAAATGTGTTTTGTGCGTCCTCGTCATTACCACGAAAACGGGACCAATTCAGTAAATGGTATTCTAGGTAGTTAGATAAAAAATGCGGTCAAAAATTCTGAACTTTCTGATCATCGTGATGATCTCTGCAACGCTTCTTGCTGGTGTGGAGCTGGGCATCCGTTGGCTGTCACCACAAGGCGTTCTGACAACATATCTAGAGGGTGGTCCACTTGGATTGAAGGACCCGGTCGTCGGGCATACGAACAGGCCAAACACTGTCGTCGCCATCAATGCACCAGAGTTCACGGTCGAGTATAAAGTCGACGAAAACGGGTTTCGTGAAACGCGTTTTCCAGCCAATGCCGCAGACGATGGAAGCACCATCAAGATCCTGCTGCTGGGGGATTCATTTACCTTCGGCGCTTCAAACGAGCTGGGCGATATCTGGCCTGAACTTTTGGCCCAGAAATTCCTGGATGAAGGCATGTCTGTGCAGCTGATCAACGCAGGCGTGCCGGGATATAACACATCTCAACAGGCGCTGTATCTTGAGCGGTTAAGCGAAAAATATAACCCCGATATTGTGCTGGTGACCTTTCTTCCCAACGATATGTTTGCAAATGAGCCTATTCGGACCGTTGATGGCGTTGATGTCGCTTACAGCGATGTCAGCTCGGTTGTGGGGTCCGGGAATATCAAGAAATCCTCGCTGCACTCGGTCACGATGTTAAAGCGAATGCTGATGGCCAACGATCAGAGCTATACCCAACTGTACCTGATGACGCCGCGAAAGGCGTTTTTCACCACCCCGATGAGCGAGCTGTTTCAGGCCAAAGTCGAGACGACAAAGCAGGTGTTTACCCGCATGGCCACCTTCACACAGTCGCAGGGATCCGAGCTTGTGGTCGTGTCTGTCCCACAGTTGTTTCAGGTTCTCCAGGCAGCAAAAACATCTTCTGATCCCGAGGTTGATCCCGGCCTACCCGACCGCCTGATGGAGGGTGTGGTGGCCGAGCAAGGATTTCAGTGGCACGAAGCGTTGCCCTACCTCACCGAAGAATACAGCTCCACAGGTAAAGATCTGTATTTCAGATACGATGGTCATCTGAATGCCGACGGCAACAGGGTTCTGTCTGATTTCATGTTCCAGATTCTGGCCCCGCTGATCGAAACCAAAGCAGCTGGCTGAGTTCGAAAACAGATTCGGCAAACCAAATCCCAATCAACAAAAGAAAAACGGCCGCAACATTGTGCGGCCGTTTGAAACAGTCTTGAAGGTTCGTGCCAGCGATTAACGCTTGGAGAACTGGAACGAACGACGCGCTTTGCGCTTACCGTATTTCTTACGTTCCACAACGCGGCTGTCGCGGGTCAGGAAACCAGCGGCTTTCAGTGCGCCACGCAGCGACGGATCGTACAGTTGCAGCGCTTTCGAGACGCCGTGCTTGACCGCACCGGCCTGACCGGTCAGGCCACCGCCTTTGACGGTTGCAACAACGTCGAACTCACCTTCTACGCCGGCAACCTGAAACGGCTGGCGCAGGATCAGCTGCAGAACGGGGCGTGCAAAGTACACGTCCTGGTCTTTGCCGTTCACGGTGACCTTACCGGAACCCGGCTTGATCCAAACGCGGGCAACAGCGTCTTTACGCTTGCCGGTGGCATAGGCACGACCCAGTTCGTCGCGTACGGGTTCACGCACGATGACTTCTTCGGCCACAACTTCAACGCCTGCTACGGCGCTCAGCTCTTCGAGAGTATTGATCTGATCAGCCATGGTCATTAGCTCCGGGTGTTTTTCTTGTTCATGGATGCAACATCCAGAACTTCGGGCGCTTGCGCCTCATGGGGATGCTCGGCACCGGCATAAACACGCAGGTTGGTCATAACCTGACGCGATAGGCGGTTGCCCGGCAGCATGCGCTTGACCGCCTGGGTCACGACGCGCTCGGGGTATTTGCCCTCGAGGATCTGCTGCTTGGTGCGCGACTTGATGCCGCCCGGGTGGCCAGTGTGCCAGTAGAAGTTCTCTTCGCGCTTCTTGCCGGTCATCTGGATTTTGTCAGCGTTGATCACGATGACATTGTCGCCCATGTCCATGTTCGGGGTGAACGACGCTTTGTGCTTGCCACGCAGACGCATGGCGACGATCGAGGCAAGACGGCCCAGAACAACGCCCTCGGCGTCGATCAGGATCCATTTCTTGTCGATGTCTGCAGGTGTTGCAGAAAAGGTTTTCATGGCAGGATAGTCCTGTTTGATGTGAAAGACCGCCCCCATACGGAGCGGTCCGAATTCGATGGATGGGGTTTAAACCCACGCGAAAGGCGGGTCAATACACGCAAATCAGTTTTACCTTAGCAAAAACAATGTATTACAAAATAGGTATTATTTTACCCCATGTTTTTGCCAATCTTTTTCCGTCAATACCCAACGCATCCACTGCCCAGCCCCGGTACCAAGAACAAGTTGCCGGGTATCAACGTACCGCGCCCCAAGTTTCGCGGTCCCTTTTTGTGATCGCAAGTTGGTTGGGTCGATATGAAACCAGACCTCATCCAGTTCGCCGAACACCTGATTTACCATCAGCGATTTGATCGCCCGATTGCTGGCTCCGCCCCAGTGATCACGGGTGATAAAGCTGTATCCGATGCCGATGCCCCCGGGAACTTCGGGAGGCTCATAATAGCGAGAGCACCCGATGACCCGGCCTGTCGCCTCTTCGCGTACTGTCACTGACCCACCTGCGCTCAACAGAAAATCGAAATAAGGGGCGAAAACTTCTTTCTGATGGCGGGATTTGGCGGGATGCCCGGCCCAAATCAACGGATCGCTGGCTGCAAGGTGCAGGTCTTCGAAGTCACTTTCGAGCATAGGTGTGACGAAAAATCCCCTGCCCCGCATTTCCCGAATATCCATTAAGCGTCCCCTTACACCGAAATCTGTTCGGGTGGATTATCCAGCAGACGCCTGAGACGCTGCATTGCGTCCTCGAATTGATCCAACGATACATGCCCGTTCATGGCAATGCGCACCGCATTGGGCGCGCGCCCGTCACGCAAAGCAAACTCATCGGCAGACCGCAGTTGAATTCCCTCTCGCTCGGCTGCGCGGCTGAACGCAGCCGCTCGCCAACCGGAAGGCAAGTTCAGCCAGACAAAAGGTACATCTGAGGCCCAGTTCAGGTCGAACCCACCCAGGGCGTTTACGGCCACGCGCACATATTCCCCCATCCGGGTCCGGACATCTTTTGCGATTTGGCGCGTCCGCGGATCAGACAACATCAGCCGCGCCAGTTCGGCAAGCGGCTGAGCAAGGCCAAAATAGCCATATTCCGCTGAACGGCGCAGATCAACGCTGCGCTCGCGCGGCGCTATGGCAAACCCGACACGCAGTGCGGGCGTCAAAATCTTCGAGATCGACGACACATGCCATCCCCTTTCCGGCGCCAGGGCGCGATAGCTGGGCGCTCTTGCATCACCCATGCGGTAGCAGTCGTCCTCGATTATCTGGACGCCAAACCGCCGCGCGATTTCCACAACTTCTTTGCGGCGTTCCAGTGGTGTATGTGAGCCGGTCGGATTTTGAACCTCGGGTGAGACACATATGGCCTGCGCCGCCGACTGGCGAAGGACATGCTCCATAGCGTTGGGATCCACGCCCCATTTGTCCATCTTTACGCCAATGACCTCTGCACGCATCAACTCACCGGCGCGTCGGAACCCTGCGTATGACAGATCTTCGACCAGAACAATCGGCTTTGGTCCACGTAATATTGTCTGAAATACTAGGCAAAGACCGTTTTGTCCGCCGTGGGTCAGAACGATATCGTCCTGCGAAATTGGTCCCAATGGCAAATCGGAAAGCCAATCTACAACAGCCTGTCGCATAGGTTTATACGCATCGCGGGTTGGATAGTTCATAAACAGGCGTGGATCGGATTTTGCCACTTTCTTCATACATTCGCGGATCAGGGCCACCTGCCCCATATCGGCAAGCCTCGGGCTGAACAGGCTGACATTGGCTTCATATTTGTCATCTCTGAGATGAAGTTGCCGAGCCCAGACATCATCGAGCAGAGGCGCCTTGGGCGGGGCCACAAATGTACCACGTCCTACTTCGGCGCTGAGCAGACCTTCGTCTGTGAGTATCGTATAGGCGCGCGCAACGGTGCCCGGTGTGATTTGTAACCTATAGGCAAGTTCCCGCACCGGCGGCAGCTTTGTACCGACTTCCAAAAGATTGTTATCTATAGCTTTTCGAATTGTATCGGCGACCAGTGTATATTTTGGCCCTTTGGATTTAGGCAGTGACTCCGGCCAAATTGTATCCATTACAATTCTTCCTTTGATTGCAGCACAATTATGAATGTATCAAAGGTTCATACCGAACATATTACGTTTGTGTCAATACAATTTGAAAGGAACCCCAAGATGACACGCGCAATGCACAACCCCGCCCTGATAGCGCTTAACGACAGCCCCCGGCTGCCGCTGATTGCCGCACTGGCCGTGCGGTTTGCGGCGACGGTCACAAAATGGGAGCGGCAACGCCGCAGCCGAATTAACTTGTCCAATCTCGATGACAGGCTGCTGAAGGATGTGGGCCTGACTAATTATCAGGCCAGACGAGAGATCGAACGCCCTTTTTGGCAGGGCTAGGTAATCCCCAGTCCCTATATGGGACCTCTTCCTTGGCCGGGTTTATCCCGGCCATTTTTTCACCCAAAAGCTGCCGCAGCTGACCCCTCTGGTGGTAAAGAATAGGTCATCGTTGCGCGAGCGACGGGTTTGTCTGACCCTTCCGAAAATATTAGAACGTCACCTACGGCAAGGGTTTTTCCTAGCTTCAGCAAGGTGCAGTGCGCAATCAAATCTGCATTTCCATCCGGTTTGCGCATGAAGTCCATTGAACAACCGGTTGTCACGGCCAGAGACTGCTGGCCCCTGCGCGCCAGGATCAGTGCGTAAACGCTTACATCAGCTAATCCAAACATAGACGGTCCCGAGACGGTCCCACCGGGGCGCAAATGACGGTCGCCAACGGCAAGTCTCATGACGATGGACTCTTCGGTCAGATCCTGGACCGAATAATCCTGACTGACCTGGGGGAAGATTTGGCTCATATAATCCTCCAGTTCCTCCCGATTCATTGCCAATGACATACTTCCCCTCCTGGATTTGCCGACCTAGAGTTGGCCTCACATCAGATCGGAGGGCAAGATGGGAATTCTGGAACGAAATGACGCAGACGCCGTGGCTAGGCTTACAATGAATGCGCCAGACCGACTCAACGCCCTAAGTGACGAAATGCTGGCTGCGCTGCAGACTGAACTTGATACTCTGCGCGAAGACAGTTTCATCCGGGCGGTGATCCTTTCTGGTAAAGGCAAAGCTTTTTGTGCGGGTCATGATCTGAAACAGATGACAGCTGGGCGCCAATCTGAAGACGGCGGCAAAGCCTATTTCCAGGACCTATTCAATCGCTGTGCGAAAATGATGCTTTCGATTCAGTCGCTTCCGCAGCCGGTAATTGCCCAGGTGCACGGCATTGCTACGGCGGCCGGATGCCAGTTGGTTGCAACCTGCGATCTTGCTGTAGCTGCCGAAGGGACGCGGTTTGGCGTAAACGGTGTGAATATCGGGCTGTTCTGTTCGACTCCAATGGTTGCTCTTAGCCGAAACATTCCACGCAAACACGCCTTCGAGATGTTGACGACCGGAGATTTCATTCCGGCGTCACGAGCTGCTGAGCTGGGTCTTGTCAATCGCGTGGTGCCAGAAATGCTGTTGGAGCATGAGGCTGTTTCGCTGGCCGAGCAGCTTGCCTCAAAACTGGGATCTGCCGTGAAAGTCGGAAAACAGGCCTTCTACCGCCAGTTGGATATGCCATTGGATCAGGCCTATTCCTATACCGGCGAGGTAATGGCTCAGAATATGATGCATCGGGATACCGAAGAAGGAATATCTGCATTTATCGGAAAAAGAGATCCAAATTGGAGCCAATAAGGAATTTGTCATGCATATTTTTCCGCAATGTCGCCATTTTTGGACTTTTCAAATGGGCGTTACTGTGGCAATGCTGAGACGAGGCTAAGGCCTTGAACACTTTTTGGGTCGCCGTGGGCGGAAGGTCCCTCCGAGCTGGTTTCTCTCACTGGCGCAGACATTCCCGCATCGGCGACCCCAAAAATCCCTTGAAAACATGATTTCCCGTGCGCCATCGCTGCTGTGTTGCGTTGCGATCTTCTGTGCCCTATGTGGCAGCTTATGACACAGAAATTGCATATCGTGGGCGGCGGCATGGCCGGGTCCGAGGCTGCCTGGCAGGCGGCGGAAATGGGCGTCGAGGTCGTGATTCACGAAATGCGCCCAAAAGTCGGAACTTTTGCGCATCAGACCGGCAACTTGGCCGAGATGGTCTGCTCGAACTCATTCCGGTCGGATGATGACGAACAGAACGCCGTTGGACTGCTGCATTGGGAAATGCGCGAGGCCGAAGGGTTGATCTTGAAAACGGCAGATGCGCACCGACTGCCGGCCGGGGGCGCATTGGCTGTGGATCGCGGTCCGTTTGCGGAATCTGTGACGGCCAAGTTAAAGGCTCACCCCCTTGTCGAAATCACTGGCGAAGAAGTGACCGCCCTGCCCTCTGACGGCCAATGGATATTTGCCACCGGCCCTCTGACGTCTGCTGGATTGGGAGAAGCAATCCGCGCGGAAACCGGCGCCGAGTCGTTGGCGTTCTTTGATGCCATTGCACCAATCGTCTATGCAGACAGCATCGACATGAGCAAAGCTTGGATGCAATCTCGGTATGACAAGGGTGAGACCGAAGAAGAACGCACCGCTTACCTGAATTGTCCGATGGACCGAGAACAGTACGACGCCTTCATCGACGCCCTGCTGGCCGCGGACAAGACCGAGTTCCATGAAGGAGAGACCGCAGGCTATTTCGACGGTTGTCTTCCGATAGAGGTTATGTCCGAGCGCGGTCGTGAAACGTTGCGCCACGGACCGATGAAGCCGGTCGGCCTGACGAACCCGCATCAGCCCGAGGTAAAGCCTCACGCGGTGGTTCAACTGCGCCGGGATAACGCCCTGGGAACATTGTTCAATATCGTCGGTTTTCAGACCAAGATGAAATACGGAGCCCAAACCGATGTATTCCGCATGATTCCTGGGTTGGAGAATGCCAGTTTTGCGCGGCTGGGCGGTATTCATCGCAATACGTTCATCAATTCTCCGACATTGCTGGATTCCCAAATGCGGCTGAAATCAAAGCCCAATATCAGGTTCGCTGGTCAGATTACCGGTGTCGAAGGTTATGTGGAAAGCGCCGCGATGGGTCTTTTGGCCGGACGTCTGGCTGCTGCCGAGATGTTGGGCCGTACCGTTCCCGAAGTTCCGCAGGACAGTGCCATGGGCGCTTTGATCCACCACATCACTGGCGGTGCCGAGGCAAAGACATTCCAGCCAATGAACGTGAATTTCGGTCTGTTCCGTCCTGTCGATGGGTTAAAAGGCGGTCGGCGTGGCCGAAAAGACCGCTACAAGGCCTATACTGACCGGGCCAAGGAAGAATGGACCAAGTGGTTGGCGCATTGGTGACTGGACGGGTCCGGCCCCGACGTCCTAACATATCGGTATGAGCGATAAATTCCTAAAGGATGTCTATGGGCTGGATTCGCCTCAGGCGACCAAAGCACATTATCAAAAATGGGCCTCGTCTTATGATGATGAGGTTGGGTCAAACGGTTATGCGACCCCGGGACGTATCGCCCGGGCTCTCTGGTCGCAATTACCTGAAACGAAAACCCCAATTCTGGACTATGGCTGCGGTACCGGTCTGTCGGGTGTCGCACTGAACGCGGTAGGATTTGAGGTCATCGACGGAATAGACCCCACCCCCCAGATGTTAGAGGGCGCTCTTACAAAGGGGGTTTATCGCAACCTAACCAGTTTCGACATCACAGATCCCAACCCTCTGCAAGCTGGCGCATATAAAGTAATCACAGCGATCGGAGTCATCGGCGTCGGCGCCGCACCGCCAGAGACACTGGATATGCTCCTAAACGCATTGCCATCACACGGTCTTTTAGCTTTTTCTTATAATGATCATACGCTTGAAGATCACAGCTATACCGTTCGCCTAAGTGAGTGGCTGGATATGGGCGCAGCACGATTGCTGTTCCGGGAATATGGCCCGCACCTTCCGGGAATGGACATGAAGTCTGACGTTTATATTGTTGAAAAAGTGTGACTTTAGTAACCAGATTTGCACCATCACCTACAGGACCGCTGCATCTCGGCCACGCTTATTCGGCGATGTTGGCCCATGATTTTGCAAAGTCGAATAATGGGCTGTTTTTGCTGAGAATCGAGGACATCGACCGATCTCGCTCGCGCCCGGCATGGGAAACCCAGATTTACGATGATTTGCATTGGCTTGGCCTGTCTTGGCCTGAACCGGTGCTGTGCCAATCCACGCGAACCGCAATCTATGATGCCGCGCTAGACGATCTGTGGTCGCGGGGGCTGCTGTACCCGTGCAGCTGCAACCGAAAAGACATCGCCAACGCGGCCAGCGCTCCCCAGGAAGGAGCCCCACTTCTTGGTCCGGACGGGATTATCTATCCGGGGACGTGTCGCACACGTTGGAAACAACAGGGTTCATCGGGTAAACCACGCCCGCTTAGTATTCCGTTGCGATTGGATATGGCCGAAGCTTTGCAACAAACATCCAGCCTGTTTCAGATCGATAAAAACACTGCATGGTTTCAAGAGATTGGAGAAGGTCCAGGCGCTGAATCCGGCGGTGTCCGGTTCACACAGGCAGAGATGTTGGAAACGGTTGGGGATGTCGTTCTGTCGCGCCGGGATATGGGCACGTCGTATCACTTGTCGGTCGTTCTGGATGACGCTGCACAAAAAGTTACGCATGTGGTTCGCGGTCAGGATCTGTTCGAAGCCACACGTATCCACGTTCTGCTGCAGGCGTTGTTGAATTTGCCGACATCCATCTACCTGCATCATCGCCTGATACGCGATCAGGCCGGCAAACGGCTGGCTAAACGCGACGATGCGCGTGCCATTGCCAAGTTTCGCGACGAAGGGGCGACGCCCGAAGATATTCGGGCGATGGTCGGGCTTTGACCGATCAGGCCATGGGGGCCATGAGTTCGACCTCGTCCCCGTCTCTGACCGCTGTGTAAAAGCACGACCGACGGTTGGTGTGGCAGGCCGGACCGGTCTGGCGCACAAAGACAAGCAGGCAATCCCGGTCGCAATCCACGCGGAGATCAACCAATTCCTGCACATGGCCCGAGCTTTCGCCCTTGATCCAGATTGACTGGCGCGAGCGGGACCAATAGGTAACGCGTCTGGTTTCAAGCGTCTTTTCAATGGCGCTCTGGTTCATCCAGGCCATCATTAATACCTCGCCCGTATTTTCGTCCTGAGCGATGGCCGGAATCAGCCCGGCCTCGTTGAATTTCAAACTCGATGCATCGAACGCGACTGAGGAAGACATGACAAAAACCTTTTGCATCCCGGTGGATGGCCACTATGTATTGGGAACATTCAACGAGGGAAAGCCATGTCCGGCGAGAATGACCTGATAAAGCTATACTCTGGCCGAATTCTGGCCCTTGCTGCTGACATTCCACATCTAAGCCGGCTTGATGACGCTGACGCTACGGTGAAAAAACGCTCGCCCCTATGCGGGTCGACCATCACGGTTGATGTCAAAGTTCAGGATGGCAGAATTTCAGAGTTCGGTCAGGACGTGAAAGCCTGCGCTTTGGGACAGGCCTCCGCTTCGGTTGTTGGCGGGGCAATCGTCGGAACAACGCGTGCCCAGGTCGAAAAGGCGCGCGAGCAACTGTCCGCGATGCTGAAAAAGGATGGATCGGCACCCGAGGCCCCATTTGATGGGCTAGAGGTTTTGATGCCCGCACGGGAATATAAGAACCGCCATGCCTCGATCCTGCTGGTTCTTGATGCAACCGCAGAGGCGTTTGAACAGGCGGAACGTGCAAATTGCGCCTAAACATGGTTTTGACGGGCAAAACGTTATAGCCTTTCGGAATAAACGAAGGGAATTTCAGTTTTGAACGGTTTACTTGAGCATTTTGTCACGCTTTGGGTTGTTATTGATCCTATTGGAACAATCCCGGTCTTCATCGCTGTTACCGCAGGGCTTGGGGCCGCCGCACGCCGTAAGATGGCGCTTTTGGCCTCGCTTATAAGCGCCGGGATTCTATTGTTTTTCCTGGTCTTCGGGCAACTGCTGATCGAGGCACTGGATATCGGCCTGAACTCTTTTCAAGTCGCTGGCGGCATTATCCTTTTCCTGTTCGCGCTGACCATGATTTTTGGCGAGCCCAAACAGGAAGTCGAGCAGCGCGCTGCCGAGGACGACATCAAAGACGAACTCCACAAACACAACCCAGCGATCTTTCCTCTTGCCGTCCCCTCGCTTGCCTCACCAGGTGCGATGCTGGCCATCGTCATCTTGACCGATAACAACAGGTACAGTGTTGCTGATCAGGGGATCACGGCTTTGGTCATGCTGTCGGTTGTTGCGATTGCCTTTGTCCTGATGTTGCTGGCCGAGCCGATCATTCGGCTGATCGGCCATTCAGGCGCCGCCATCATCAGCCGTGTCATGGGGATGATCCTGGCATCGGTCGCAGTGAACTCGGTTCTGTCGGCGTTGTTGGAAATTATGAAAACCGGTCAGCTCTAAAAAAAACCGCCGCACCTTTCGGGCGGAAAGGGCGGCGGCAGGTAATGCGTTTCTCATGTGGGGTCCGGATATCCGCGCGGGGCCGAGGCATGGCCCTTCAAGGGTATTGGGACAGGCAGGTCACCCTTGATTGAAATGGGGATGACAAGCGCGGCGTGATCGGCATGAGATCGCAGGCAGAAAGACTTAATACGTTCCGGGAAGATGAAGTGCGACCATAAGTATGACCACCAGTGCAACCGCACCTGCTGCGTCCTGCAGCAGCGTCGACTGGGAACGATTTAGGGTGGTCTTGATCTGGGTCAGCATATGGGTTCCTCCGGTCAGGGTTTTAATCCTTTGTTGACCTTTTGTTCTCATATTTTGCTGTCTTGGTAAAGAACTTTTTGAGAACATTTGTGAACTAATGTTCCTGTTTTCGTCTAACCAACTGATATCAAACGGATTGCCTGATCCTGTTTCATCAGCCACAAAAGAACACGAGCCGCCTTGCCCCTTTGCGTTTCAAGTTTGGCGTCCACGCCCAGCAGAGCCCTTGCGTCAGACTGCGCAACTGCCATCAAACCGGCCTGCCTTTCCAAATCGGCGATACGGAACTTCGGCAGACCTGACTGCGCGGTACCGATCAGATCGCCCGCTCCGCGCATTTGCAGGTCTGTCTCAGAGATTTTGAACCCGTCTTCGGTTTCGCGCAGAACTTCCAGCCTTTTGCGCCCCCCTTCGCCGAGGGGCGGCTGATACATCAGCAGACATGTCGATTCTGCCTCGCCTCGCCCAACACGACCGCGAAGCTGATGCAGCTGCGCCAGGCCAAAAATCTCGGCCCTTTCGATAACCATGATCGAGGCATTTGGAACATTCACGCCAACCTCGATTACCGTGGTCGCCACCAGAACTTTGGTTTGCCCCTGCTGAAATGCCTTCATCGCTGCGTCTTTGTCGGCGGGCGGCATTTGGCCGTGAACCAGCCCCACTATCCCGTCCCCCAAAATGGCACGCAGCCTTTTGAACCGTTCCTCGGCAGCGGTCAGATCCGAGACTTCGGATTCATCGACAAGCGGGCAAACCCAGTAGCATTGGCGGCCCTCAGCAATAGCTTTTTGCAGATGCGAGACAACTTCTTGAATCCGTTCAGTGCTCACAACCGCTGTTTTGACAGGTTTTCGCCCCGGTGGCTTTTCATCAAGCACGGACACGTCCATGTCACCGTATTGAGTCAGGGCCAGACTGCGTGGGATCGGCGTTGCAGTCATGACCAGAACATCTGCTCCCTTGCCTTTTTCCGAAAGCTCCATGCGTTGACGGACCCCAAATCGGTGCTGTTCGTCGACGATTGCCAGCCGTAATTCCTGAAACGCGACATCGCTTTGAAATACGGCGTGAGTGCCCACCAGAATGTGAATATCCCCCCGTTGAAGCGCCAACAGCTTGGCACGCCGATCCGCCCCCTTGTCGCGACCGGTCAGGATTTCCAGAACCACGCCCGCCTCTTCGGCGAGGGGGCGCAACCCTTCCAGATGCTGCTGAGCGAGTATCTCGGTTGGGGCCATCATGACGCCCTGCCCGCCCGCCTCGACCGCGACCAGCAGTGCCATGAACGCAACCAGAGTCTTGCCGGACCCAACATCCCCCTGAAGCAATCTGTTCATGCGCGTATCGGAGGCCATATCCCCTGCGATCTCTTGAATTGCGCGCTGTTGGGCGTTGGTGGGCTTGTATGGCAGGTTCGACAACACACGGGATTGCAGCTTGCCCGTACCAGCGCTGGCGATCCCCTTGACCCTGCGCTCTCTTTGGCGGGCCAATGCCAAGGTCAGTTGATGCGCGAACAGCTCATCATAGGCCAAACGCTCATGCGCTGGAGAAAAAGACGCTACATCATCCGCACCCTGCGGATTATGCGCTGCTTGTACAGCGCTCAACCAGTCTGGCCAGTTCTCTTTTGCGACCTGCGCGGGATCAATCCATTCCGTCAATTCCGGCGCAAGTGTAACCGCGCTACGCGCGGCCTTGAAGGCAGTTTTCTGGGTCAGCCCCTGGGTCAAATGATAGACAGGCTCAAACTCAGGGATATCCTTTGCGTCCGCAGGCGGCAGCATGTGATCCGGGTGAACCATCTGAGCGATGCCGTCGAAAAGCTCGATCTTGCCAGAAATCACCATGCGCGCGCCCTGAGGGAGCACTTTTTGCAAGTAGTCGCCGCGGGCATGAAAGAACACCAACTGAAATTCAGTCTGGCTGTCTTCAACATGGACACGATAAGCACCGCCCTTGTTTCTAGGGGGGCGATGGATGCCAACGGTGACTTCTACGGTCAGCGTCGAGGGCAAATCGACGCCTTGAATGGTATCGCGCCTGCGCCGATCAATCACCGCATAAGGCAGCCCGAACAAGACGTCGCGCGGGGTCTCGACACCTGACTGCGCCAAGACCTGAGCCGTTTTCGGCCCCACGCCGTCAAGCGTTTCCAGCCGCGAAAACAGCGGGAACAGAGATTCGGGCCGACCACTCATTTGCCGTCGATCAGCTGCAACCAGCCATCTTCGTCGAGCGTCTCGATCCCAAGCTCAGCCGCCTTTTTCGCCTTTGATCCAGCGCCCGGTCCTGCAACCAAAAGATCGGTCTTTTTGCTCACTGACCCCGACACTTTAGCGCCCAGTGCCTCGGCACGTGCTTTGGCTTCGGCGCGGGTCATCTTTTCAAGCGTTCCCGTAAAAACCACTGTCTTTCCTGCAACAGGGCTGCCCGAGGTATCGGGCCGTTTCGCGTCTTGGACATCAAGCTGAGCCACAAGATCGTCGATGCTCTGCCGTTCGGCAGGTTGGGCGAAGGCTGAAACCAATGCGCGGGCCATAACCTCACCAACACCGTCAACGTTCAGCAGCTCATCCCATTCTGACCCGGTCTGACTATGCGCTATGGTAACCGCTTTTTCCAGCTCATCCCATGATCCGTAATGCGTTGCGATTAGGTTCGACGCTGCCTCGCCGACATGTCGAATGCCCAGTGCAAACAGCAACCGACCCAGTGGAATAACTCGTTTTTCATCAATCGCTTGCCACAGATTGGTGGCGCTCTGCGCCCCCCATCCCTTGCGATTAGCCAGCCTGTTCAGGTTTGCACTATCTCGTTGTTTCAGAGTAAAAATGTCAGCCGGGGTCCGAACTGGCAGATCGGGATCATCATAGAACATCTCAATCTGCTTTGCTCCAAACCCTTCGATATCAAACGCCTTGCGTGAGACGAAATGCTTCAATTTCTCAACGGCTTGCGCAGGGCAGATAACGCCGCCGGTACAGCGACGGACCGCGTCACCTTCCTCGCGGATCGCATCGCTGTGACATTCAGGGCATTTTTCCGGGAAGATAAACTTTTCGGCATCATCCGGGCGTTTCGAAATGTCGACATCGGCAACCTTCGGGATCACATCGCCGGCGCGATAAACCTGAACCCAGTCGCCGATCCGAATGTCTTTGCCTTCGCGTATCTCGCCGCCTTTTGCGTCTTTACCAGAAATGTAATCTTCGTTGTGCAACGTTGCGTTCGACACGACCACACCGCCGACAGTAACCGGGTGCAGCCTGGCCACCGGGCTCAGCGCGCCGGTGCGGCCAACCTGAATGTCGATCGCTTCAAGACGGGTCCAGGCAAGCTCGGCCGGAAATTTATGCGCAATTGCCCAACGTGGTGTGCTGGACCGGAACCCAAGCCGTGATTGCAGCGCAAGATCGTTTACCTTGTAGACCACACCATCAATGTCATATCCAAGCGTCGCGCGCTGCAGCTCGATGCTGCGATAGTGATCCAGAATCTGCATTGTATCCGCGCATAAACGGGTTAGCGGGTTGGTTGAAAATCCGAATTCCTTCAGGCGCTGTATGGCTTCGTATTGGGTGCTTGCCAGAGGCTCAGACAGCTCCCCCCAGGCATAAGCAAAAAACTTGAGGGGACGAGAACGGGTAATTGCGGAATCCAACTGACGAAGGGATCCTGCGGCAGCATTTCGCGGGTTGGCGAAGGATTTTTCGCCTTTCTTGGACTGGCTCTCATTTAGACGATCAAAGTCGTCGTGAGACATATAGACCTCGCCGCGAACCTCAAGGATGTCTGGTGCGCCGGTGATTACCTGTGGAATATCCGATATGGTTAGCGCATTTGCGGTAACATTTTCCCCGACTTCTCCGTCTCCCCGCGTGGCCGCCTGGACAAGCCTACCCCTCTCATACCGAAGCGAAAGGGAGAGACCGTCGATCTTGGGCTCAGCCGTATAGCTCAAACTCGTCTCGTCATCCAACCCTAGGTATTTTCGGACGGACCGATCGAAATCAGAGACGTCTTCGTCTTGAAAAGCGTTGCCCAAAGACAGCATGCGTACGGCATGTGAAATCTTGGAGAACCCATCGGCGGGGCGGGCACCAACGATATCCGATGGGCTGTCAGATCGCTTGAGTTGCGGAAATCGCGACTCGATTTCTGAGTTTCTGAGTTTCAGCGCATCATAGTCGGCATCAGAAATCTCGGGGGCGTCTTTCTGGTGATACAATGCGTTCGCATGATGTAAAAGCCCAGCCAGCCGCGCCAGTTCATTGCGTGCCTGATCTTCCGTCAGGTCTGATACAGAAATGGAATTGCTCATGCCCTCGCCCCGTCAACTGTTCTTGGAGTTCAGTGATAGGGCGAGGGCATGGCTAGGTCCAGACGTGCTGTTCAGTGAGCGAGGGTGTCGCCCCGGACCCTTGGCGACGTAAAACTTGCGCGCCTAGGCGCCAACCGCAATGCGAGGTTCGTCGACGCTGTTTTTCTGAGGATCTCGCAACACATATCCCCTGCCCCAGACGGTCTCGATATAATTTTCGCCGTCGGTGGCATTGCTAAGTTTTTTGCGCAATTTGCAGATAAAGACGTCAATGATTTTCAATTCGGGCTCATCCATTCCGCCATAGAGATGGTTAAGGAACATCTCTTTAGTCAGGGTTGTTCCCTTTCGAAGGCTCAGAAGTTCGAGCATTTGATATTCTTTGCCGGTCAGGTGAACGGCCTTGCCTTCCACTTCGACGGTTTTCGCATCCAGATTCACTGCAACGCGCCCGGTGTGGATTATGGATTGAGAATGCCCTTTTGAGCGGCGAATAATGGCGTGAATACGTGCAACCAATTCTTCTCTATGGAACGGTTTGGTCAGATAATCGTCAGCACCAAATCCGAAGCCTTTAATTTTACTTTCTGTATCGTCGGCCCCCGACAGGATCAGGATCGGCGTTTCCACCCGCGCAACCCGCAACTGGCGCAGCACTTCATGCCCGTTCATATCCGGAAGGTTGAGATCAAGGAGGATCAGGTCGTAATCGTAAAGTTTTGCCAGGTCGATCCCTTCTTCGCCTAAATCTGTCGCATATACGTTCAGATTGGCATGTGTCAGCATCAGTTCGATGCTTTTGGACGTGGTTGGATCATCCTCGACAAGAAGTATACGCATTTACTGCTCCAATTCAGCTCAATTTACCAATTAAAATCGAGCCTGCTCAAAAATGGTTAATCTGACGTTACCGTTGAATCATTTATTCACACTCTCCTTTAGGTTGTCGATATTTTTTTATCGTGGTGACCTTTAAAGCGTCGGTTCCGTGTTCTGCGACCGCAGAAACCCAGGAATTAAATTCTTCGTCGCTGAGGCCATATTGGTTTTTAGCTTCCGAAAGCGTAATCAATCCGTAAAGAACGCCACGGACTACAATCGCTTTACGGGATGCCACCCAGCGGGTTGTCTCTTTTGGCGGCAGATCAGCCCGGGATAAAACCGTTCCATCCGGCAGGGTTACCGACCTGGGCCCCTCTACTTTGTGCAAATACATCTTTCGGTCCTCTTCGTGCTGCGACAAAGCTGACACCATGCTACTTAATGTGTTGTGAAACCGCCCCTTGAGAGTATCTAGAATTTTCCTATATTCTGCCGGTCTTTCTTAACCCGTACTGGAACCGTCATGGCCCTCGACACCGAGACACCGCTGAACTCTCTTGGCTTTGCCAAGCCCCCGTCTGAAACGCGGGTGGTTGTTGCCATGTCCGGAGGCGTGGACAGCTCGGTCGTGGCCGCGCATTTGGCGGATCAGGGGTATGACGTCATCGGCGTCACCCTGCAGCTGTATGACCACGGTGCTGCGCTGGCCAAAAAGGGGGCCTGCTGTGCCGGTATCGACATTCACGATGCGCGCCGCGTGGCCGAGGAACGCGGGTTTCCGCATTACGTTCTGGATTATGAGAACATCTTCAAGGACGCCGTGATCGACGAATTCGCCGACAGCTATCTGGCCGGTGCGACGCCGGTTCCCTGCATTCGCTGTAACGAACGGGTGAAATTCAAGGACCTGCTGGAAACCGCCAAGGATCTTGAGGCTGATTGCATGGCCACCGGCCACTATATTCAGCGCAAGACAGGCCCCAACGGGCCGGAATTGCACAGCGCCGAGGATGCCAACCGCGATCAATCCTATTTCCTGTTCTCGACGACCCCGGAACAGCTGGATTTCCTGCGCTTTCCACTGGGCCACCTGCCCTCCAAGGACGCAACGCGCGAAATGGCTGCGCAATATGGGTTGGCTGTTGCCGACAAGCCCGACAGTCAGGACATCTGTTTCGTGCCCAACGGCAACTATGCCAGCGTAATCGAAAAGCTGCGCCCCGGCGCGGCGGAACCGGGTGAGATCGTTCATGCGGATGGTCGTGTGCTGGCCCAGCATAACGGGGTAATCCACTATACCATTGGTCAGCGCCGCGGGCTTGGTATCGGAGGCCTCAGCGATCCGCTTTACGTGGTGAAGCTGGATGTCGACAAGAAACAGGTTGTGGTTGGCCCCAAAGAAATGTTGGCCACCCGCACCATTCCGGTGCGTGAGATCAACTGGCTGGGCGATGAGCCGTTTACGTCACGCGATGAATGGCACGTCCTGGTCAAGGTTCGCTCGACCCGCCCCCCGCGTGAGGCCATCATCCGCCCGCTTTCGGACACCACGGCAGAGGTCGAGTTGCTGACCCCGGAAGAAGGTGTGTCGCCCGGTCAGGCCTGTGTTTTCTATGCGTCCGAAGGCAGCCGCATCTTTGGCGGCGGCTGGATTTGGCGCGGATACTAAACTGCGTCAGTCCACGAGTTGCTGAGAATATAAAGACCAGCGCAGATCATCACGTAAGGAACAAGCATCTCAAGCTTGCGCGCGATGCGACCACTGATGAGCGGAGATTTGGCGCCCAGCAGCGCCAGCGTGGCCAATCCTACCACGGCAAGCCCTGCGCCGAAGGCTCCGGCGATCCGAAAGCCTGGCGTTGAATCCGCCAATAACGGCGCCAGAACGGCCAAAGTGTCCATCGACAGGCTGGTAAACAGTAAGGTTGTCACCAAAATTGACGCTCCGGCTTCGAGATGCACCGGTGTATCGGCGCCCTGCCCGCGCCATTGGCGGATGGCGGCCAGACAGCCCAGTGTCAGCGGGATCATCCCCAGATACCCGGCCCAGCCCGGTATCACGCCCTCGATCCCCATGGCGAACAGCAAGGACGCCGAAATCACCAAGCCCTGTGCGAACAGAAAGCCAAAGACGGCCCGCTTGTCCCCTGACACCAAGATCAGCGCCACCAAGGCGGCAAGATTATCCAGATTGGTCAGTATCAATGCCAGAAAGGCCGAAAAACCAAAGAGGATGAACTCGGCCATCAGGACGGCATTCTGGCCAACACGGCCTTTGCAGCTCTGAAACCAGGGGCGTCGCCGCCACGGCCCAGGCGCTCCATTGTCAGATCCATCGCGTTGCGCTGCGCGTCAGGTTTCAGGGCGACCTCTCGTAGCGCTACGGCAATCTTGTCCGGCAGGCAGTCATCCAGCAGGCATTCCGGGATGGAACGCGTTTCCGAGACAAGATTGACCAATGTAACCGTGTCCAGATTGACCATACGTACTGCCAGTTTCTGGGTCAGCCAGCTGAGGCGGTAGGCAATCACCATGGGTGTTTCCTGGGCTGCAAGTTCAAGCGACACGGTACCCGATGCCGCCAGAGCAAGGTCCGCTGCGGCAAAGGCTGCGCGTTTCTGCTGAACCGCCTCTTCGGTCGGAACATTGCGCGGGTCGATCACGACGGGATTGCCTGGCCATGTCTGCAGGTGTTCGGTTACGGCCTCGACCATATGCGCAACCGCCGGAACAATAACCCGCGTACCCGGCCGGTCGGCTAGGAACTGCCCCAAGGCCTGACCGAATACAGGGGCCAGACGGTCAACCTCACCCTTGCGCGACCCCGGCAAGGCAAGAACCAGCGGAGCATCCCCAAGATCATAGGCGGCGCGAAACTCCTGGATATCGTGATCTGAGGCGATGGGTTCGCTTGCAACCGGATGGCCAACAAAATCGCATTCCATCCCGGCGCGTTCCATATAGGGCGGCTCAAACGGAAGCAACGCCAGCACATGGTCGATGACCCTGGCCATCTTATCCGCACGCCCCGGTCGCCAGGCCCAAACGCTGGGGGCCACATAGTGGACGGTTCGAATATCGCTTGCTGCTTTGACCAGCTTGGCAACGCGCAACGAGAAGTCCGGACTGTCGATGGTGATCAATACGTCAGGTTTGGTGTCCAGCACGGCCTGCGCTGTCTCAGATATCCGGCGCTTGAGGTGAAAGAATTTTGGCAATATCTCAATCAGGCCCATCACTGACAATTCGGACATCGGAAAGCGGCTGTTCAGACCCTGGGCCTGCATCAATGGTCCGCCTACCCCGTCGAATGTAACATCTGGGACAAGTGCACGTAGCCCTTCCATCAACGCGCCGCCCAATCGATCGCCCGAAGGTTCGCCGGCGACCAGAAACACCCGCATCAGTTGGTTCGCTCACGCACATAAAGGAACAAACCCAGGCGATCGCACTCAGCAATTACACGTTGTCGCTGCAATACAAGCACCCCGCCCTTTTCGATCACGATCCCGGACAAACCAGCTGCGACGGCGCTGGAAATGGTTTCAGGTCCAATAGCTGGCAGATCCGCGCGAAAGTCCTGATCGGGCTTTGGACCCTTGAAAAGCACCCCACCACCCGCATCAGGCCGTTGAGTCAGAGACTCGAGCATCCATGCGGTGCCAAAAATCCCTTCGATCGCCAAAGCCTGCCCTTTGGAAACTGCACAGGCCTGGCCGATATCAGCTGCCCCCATGGCACGCAGGATACCGGATGCCCGATCCGCATCTGCCCGATCCGCATCTGAGGGCTGTGCCTCTGTCAAACAACCAAGCGGAGGCAGCAGTTCAGGCGCAATCTCATGCGCGGCACGGACACTCAGGCCTGAGTTTTCGAATATCCCAATGACAGCCCGTAATGCGCCGTCATCGCCGGATTGAATCGCCTGCACCAAAATAGGCACCAACGGCATCGTCGCGGCATCAATGCGCGACGGGTCAACGGCGGGACGTTGAACCGCTCCGGCCATACAGATTTCAGTTACGCCACGGGTTTTGAGATCTGCGATGAATGATCCAAGCTGTTCAAGCGGGAAAACGATGTCGGCAGACAGAGTATCCGGGGCAAAGCCTTCCATCGCGCAGATCAAGGGCCGTTCAGCCAGACAGGAAACCAATTCGTCCGGCAACACACCTGTTCCCGCGATCAGTGCCAACATGATGTTACTTCCTCGGTGTCAGAAAGGACCGATCCGAATCGCCGGTTACGAAATTGACGATTTCGCGGACATATTCGCTTTCGGCATCTTCACCCAAGCGCTTGGCGCGGTCCATAAAAGTTCCGTCACCATCGGACAATTCGCGAAACGCTGCGCGTAAAGCTGAAATATCAGCTCGTGCGACACCGCGCCGTTTGAGGCCAACAAGATTCAGGCCGTCCAGCTCGCCGCGAGGCGCTTGAACAAGCCCATAGGGAATCACGTCGTTGGGCACCATCGTCAGCGCGCCGATAATCGCCCCGCGGCCCACACGAACCCATTGATGCAAACCCGAAATCCCGCCGACGATAACATCGTCTTCGATAATGCAATGTCCCGCGGCACCAGAATGGTTCACCATGATCACGCGATTGCCAATCTGAACGTCGTGAGCCACGTGAACACCAGCCATCAGCAAACAGTCATCGCCAATCCGGGTTACACCGCCACCGCCGTCTGTTCCAGAATTCACTGTTACATGTTCACGGATACGGTTTCGTTTGCCAATTTCCAGCCGCGTATCTTCACCGCCGAACTTAAGGTCTTGCGGGATTTCACCGATGACCGAAAAATTGAAGATTATGGTGTCTTCATCCACCTCGGTGTCACCAGTAACAACAACATGCGACTTCAGTTCTACCCGGTCTTTCAACCGCACCCTTGAACCAACAAAACAAAAAGGGCCGATGACACAGCCCTCTCCGATCTGAGCACCGTCTTCGATGATTGCGCTAGGGTGAATGCCACTCATGTTGTCTTTTCCATGTCCCAATCAACATAGGCTGAGAACTCAGCTTCGGCTGCGACCTCTCCATCAACCGTGGCCCTGCCAGAGAACTTGAAAATCTTGCCACCCTTCTTGCCGCGCACAGTTTCAACATGCATCTCGAGCACGTCACCGGGCACGACTTTGCGGCGGAACTTGCACTTGTCGATATTCATGAAATAGATCAACAAGTCGCTGTCGATGACATCCATCCCAACGCCAAGCATAACACCTGCGGTCTGCGCCATTGCTTCAACAATGGTCACACCAGGCATAATCGGTGTACCAGGAAAATGGCCCTGGAAATGCGGCTCGTTCATAGTGACGTTCTTGATGCCGACCGCTGACTGAAAGCCTGAAATCTCGACCACCTTGTCGACCAGCAGAAACGGATAGCGGTGCGGCAATATCCGTTGAATCAGCTGAATGTCGGCGCTTTTGGTGTCCGTGCTCATAGTTCTGATATCCTGTTCTGGATTTCTCTTTTCAATGTGGTTAGCAACACCGCGACCCGAGGGCAAGCAAACCTATTCGCCTGTACCTTCGTCAAGTGTTGTTCCATCACCAATGGCTGTATCAATTCGGGTGATGGCGGCATCTGTCACATCGGACAGATCCGAACTGAGAAACACGCTGGAGCGTTGAATAATGACAGAGGCGCCAGATTCGCGCAAAAGATCGATCAATACTGGGCGGGCGAGTTCAAAAAACATCTGTCGTGCATCTTCACTGCGACGCGCAAGGGCATCAAGCTTGGCGCGCTGCCCTTCTCGGTGGTTCTGAACCTTTCTGTCGAACGCCTCTGCGAGGGGACGAAATTCTTCAGCAGACAGAGAGGCGCGCTTTTCGGTGAGGTCCTTCTCCTCCGCGCTGAGCTCTGCAACGATCCGCTCGTTCTCGGCAGCCAGCAGAGCCCCTTCTGCTTCGATCTCACTGAGAATGCGACGTCCAAACGCCGAGTCAGAAAACAACCGTTCGCTGGAGATTGTTAGGACGCTGGCTTGTGTCACGCCAAGCTGCTGTCCGGTAACCGGTCCTGCCAGGGTTAAGGTCAGAAAAAGACACAGGGCCCGAATGGGGCCCTGCATATAGGTTCGAAGACTACCTCGCATCCGAGATCAGAACCTCGCCTGAATGGTCAGGTCGAAATTCTGTTCCTTGTCAAAGTCCTCTTTCTTGAGCGCTTGCGAAAAGTTAAAGCGCAGCGGTCCAAACGGTGTTTCCCATAGGACTGCAACACCCAGAACATGACGGATAGACCCATCCGCACCGACAATGTTGGCACCCGAAGTGTTTACATCGTCGATATTGTACAGGTTACCGAAATCATAGAACACGCCTCCGCGCAGGCCCAATTCTTCGGGCAGGCCCAGAGGAAAGTCCGATTCCAGACGCGCGACCCAATAGTAATTCCCGCCGATAGCGTCATCCTGACCATTTGACAGATCCCGTGGCCCCAAACCGGCTGGCTCGAACCCGCGGAATTTATTGGGGCCCAACACAAAGCGATCCAGCGTCCGGCTGAAATCGTTGCCGGTCCAGTGCATTGCACCCATTTCAAGCGATGCACGAAGAACGACTTCTTCACTCAGAACGCGTGTTTGGGCAATCCCGCGTGCGCTGGTTTTGTAGAACTTGTTGTCCCCACCCAGCCCAGCGGCATCCAGGCCAACCTCAAACAGAACACCGGCATTGGGGTTAAGCCCACCAAGGCGGCTGTCATATACATAGGACACACCCAGAGAACTTGTCGTGCGTTCACCCTGATCAATCTCAGAGGCGATGACCGCGCCGTTTGCCTCGTTGTCCTGCTGCTTCATCTCGCTGTTTTCCCAGGCATAGCGAACGCGCAACGAAGAAAGCTCTCCGATCGCATAGCTCAACTGAGGGTTAAAGAACACACGCTCGGTGTTATAGCTGGCAAAACTGGAGTCGGTCGACGCCAAACCCAGACCAAGATCAAAGCGAAGCTTGCGGCCCAAAAGATAGGGTTCGGTGAAATTCAGGGAGTACTCTTCTGAATCCTGTGCGGTCGAAATCGTAACCCCGACGGTCTGTCCACGGCCTAGGAAGTTTGACTCACTTAGGCCGATTGCAATGCCGAAACCGTCAGAGATCGAGTAGCTACCACCGAGGCTGAGCGAGCCTGTTGGCTGTTCTTCGACGTCGACATCCACGATCACTTGGCTGGGCGTCGAACCTTCGCGCGGTTCAACATCAGCGACGGCGAAATAGCCCAATGCCCGGATACGTTCAGCCGCCTGCCGGATTTCACGCGGGTTGAAAGGATCACCCTCGACGGTGTCGAATTGACGACGGATCACGCGGTCAAGCGTGGTGGTGTTGCCCTCGATGTCGATACGCTCGACAAAGATACGCGGTCCTTTGGTCAGAACGAATTCAACATCCAGCGTCAGATCACGTGCATTGCGCGTGACGCGCGGCTCAACCCGCAGAAAGTCCACCCCTTGCCGAATGCCCAAACGCTCTTGCCTGGCGATAGAGTTTTCGACCAGTGAAGGAGAATAGGTGACACCCGGCTTGACCTTGAGTGCGGCCTGATATTCGGCCGCATCCACACCGGGTATTTCGCTTACGGTGGTGATCTTGCCGAATGAGAATTTCTGACCTTCGGTTACATTCATCACCAGGAAAAACGCGTCGCGCTCACGTGTGAATTCAACATTGGCGCTGTTGACGCGGAAATCGACATAGCCACGCGACAAGTAGAAATCACGGATGACTTGTTTGTCGAACTCGATCCGGTCAGCGATAAAAGTATCGCCCCGCAGGAATGTACGCAGGAAATTGGCTTGCTTGGTTTCAAGCACACGGCGCAGACGCCGGTCGGAATAGGCCCGGTTGCCAACAAAGCTTACGCGCTCAACCTCGATCGTCGTACCTTCGGAGATTTCAAAAACGAGGTCTACCCGATTATCGCTGCGGCGGATGATTCTGGGGATGACGGTTGCTGCAACACGTCCTTGAGCCAAATAGATTTCGGCAATCATGTCTGCGTCAGCTTCAGCGACCTGAGGTGTAAAGACCCGGCGGGGCTGAGACGAAACGGCATTGAGCAACAGCTCATCCTTAAGCCTCTTGTTACCCTCGATGCTGATCTGGTTGATCGTAGGATATTCCTGAACTTTGATGACCAAAGTGCTGCCACGAGGGGTCAAATCGACTGTTTCAAAAACACCACTGTCAAGCAGCCGTTGGAAGGCATCGTTGAGTTGTCCAGCTGTCACCGTCTGCCCAGGTTCGATTCCCGAACGTGCAATGATTGTCGATGTCTCGATGCGCCTGTTCCCCTCAACTTCGAACGAGTTGATGGTGTAGCTTTGCGCCTGAGCAGCCTGCGGCAGTGACAGCAAACTAACTGTGGCAAATAAGAAAAAGAATGTTAGGGCCTGCCACAAAATCTTGTTTACCGGCTTTTGCCCCCCGCAGGATGTGCCTGCGCCTCGCCTGTCGGTCATATTTTTCTCTACCCAGAATTTTAAGACTTTAAAGCTGAGTAACGGGATTGTCTGGCCTTGTCAAAAGCCGAAAAACAGAAAGCGGCCCATTGGGCCGCTGTTCAGCAAATAAAAAGAAAGGAACAGAATCACATGGTGATCAGATAAGCGCATCCACCCATAGCCAACGCAGTCGCGCCGAAAAACAAGATCGAGTCCCAGTTCAGCGCAAGCAGGAAGCTAAAGCTGCGATATGATTTTTTGATAGCATTCGCCATGATCGCCTCTGACAGACAAAATTATGAAACGAACACATCCTATGAGGGAATTGGGGCGGAATTGCGACTAGATTGTGCAAGCTCCGCCCAAATCAACAGAACAGGTCATTTGAGACGGAAAACAGCATCAGAGCCAGAATGATTGACACTCCGATGCCCATCAAAATCCGCAGCGCTTTGTCGCTGGGTGGTTTCCCCGAGATGGCCTCATATGCGTAAAATACCAAGTGCCCTCCATCCAAAGCCGGAATCGGAAACAGGTTCA
Organism: Ruegeria sp. YTSA105; assembly: GCF_059610225.1. NCBI lineage: Bacteria > Pseudomonadati > Pseudomonadota > Alphaproteobacteria > Rhodobacterales > Roseobacteraceae > Ruegeria > Ruegeria sp. YTSA105. Next base: position 420,391 of record NZ_JBXWNE010000001.1, on the reverse strand, counting down.
GCAAACCGACAGCAGTTGACAGAACGGCGATAAAGAAGATGAAGTTCTGCGCCCCCTGGCTGGCCATCGCACCCGAGGTTTCGGCGATTCCGATCGGGCCGGACATGTTGCAGGTGCTGATCGCTCCGGTCACCATGTGCCAGATACCTGAAAGAGACCCGTCAATGATACGCAATGTTTGTCGCACACCACCGCCGAGAGATGTCAGGAAGCCCGCCCTTTCGGTTGCAGGTTCTAGCATCATGCCGCCGACGATCCCGATCCTCCAATGCGTTACAAAACCACCATCAGACTGCGGCTCATCCGTGCGGCGTGGAGCCAGGGCAAACTCCAGTTCCGCTCCGTCACGCCAGACATTCAACAGCAGTGGCCGCCCATCAGAGCCTTCCACATGGTCCTTGAGCTGTTCAAAGGCATAAACCGGTTCGCCGTTAACCGCTGTTATGACATCCCCCTGTGCCAGGCTGATATCCATTGCTGCACTGCGCGGAACAACCTGTTGAATCAGGGGGGGGAACAGCCAAGGTGCGGAAACGTCTAATGTGTCACCGTCACGAAGAACTGTGTAATCAAGAACGGGGTCAACGGGCAAAGAGTCTACGAACTCGCTCCACGATCCTTCTTGTTCGAAATCTGGCAGGTCAATACCTGCAATCGCGAGGATTTCATCACCTTCACGCAGCTCTTGAATTGTCCCCGGCAGAGGATGCAGTGACCCAACGGTCAGAGGGTCTCTGGTTGCGCCTTGCGTAAAGAAAATTAGGGCAAAGACCAGTATCGACATTGCGAAATTAAAGATTGGCCCTGCCGCAACAGTTGCCGTCCTGGCCCAAAGTGGCGCGCCATGCATTGTGCGGCGCAGCTCCTCCGGGCTTTGCTCAGAAATTTCAGACATAGCCGCTTCGTCTTTGCCGGATGCGGCATTGGCGTCACCCAAAAACTTGACATACCCGCCGAATGGAAGCGCTGCGATCTGCCAGCGCGTTCCTCTTTTGTCGATACGGCTCCAGAGTACGGGACCGAAACCGATTGAGAACACTTCGGCGTAGATGCCGGACCAACGGCCAACGATGTAATGCCCGTATTCATGTACGGCTACGATGGCGGATAACGCGATCACAAAGGCGAATATGGTGTAAATCAAATTGCCGAACTGTGGGATCAGTGAGAGTACGTCCAATTTATTTTCCTGCTCGTTGCGCAACGACGTTATCGACCCATATACGTGCCAGATGGTCGGTTTGCAGCACGTTATCAAGGGTCATTGGGGCGTCAATATGGTTGTCTTGTGCATCGAAACGATCCAAGACGGCGGCCACGATGTCTGCCATATCAAGAAAACCAATGCGACCTGCAATGAAATGGTCGAGTGCACATTCTTTGGCTCCGTTGAAAACCGCTCCGGACAGCCCGCCCCGCTCCATGACGTCGCGCGCTAACCGCAAAGCCGGATATCGGTTTTCGTCTGGTTCCTGAAATCGCAACTGTCCCAGCTTTGCAAGGTTCAGCCTTTCGACCGGAAGGGTCTGACGTTTTGGCCAATTCAGGGCATATCCGATCGCGTGGCGCATATCTGGCGCGCCCATATGGGCCATAACCGCTCCATCGTTAAACCCGACCATCGCATGAACGATGGATTCCGGATGCACAATCACTTCGATCATATCCGGGGATATTCCGAAGAATTCGCGTGTTTCGATCACCTCGAGCGCCTTGTTAAACATCGAAGCGCTATCAATCGTGATCCGCTGCCCCATATTCCAGTTCGGGTGGCTCGATGCCTGCTCAACCGTGGCCGAGGCCAATTTGCTCAGTGGCCAATCCCGGAAGGCGCCGCCGCTGGCAGTGATGATGATACGCTCGACCGATGCCATATCTTCACCGACCAGAGCCTGAAAAACGGCAGAATGTTCGCTGTCCACCGGTAGCAATCGGGCATTGTGCTTTCGGGCAGTATCCAGAACCAAAGAACCCGCGCAGACAAGCGTTTCTTTATTCGCCAAAGCCAGCGTCGCGCCCTGTTCAAGCGCCGTCAGCCCTGGTTGCAACCCCGCAGCCCCAACGATGGCAGACATGACCCAGTCAGCCGGTCGCGCCGCAGCTTCGGCCAGAGCATTCGCCCCGGCGGCGACCTCGACATCAGAACCGGCCAAGGCCACTCGCAGGTCCTCAAGCCGGTCTGGATGGGCTGTAATCGCGATATCCGCCTTCAAACGTTTGGCGTCACGCGCAAGTTGTTCGATATTGGCTCCACCGGTCAGGGCGACAACATCATACGCTGATGGATTTCGGTCAATCAGATCTATCGTGTTTTGCCCGATAGAACCCGTCGCGCCAAAAACAGAGATTTTGCACATCACATGGCTCCGGGGGAAAAAATCAACCCCACAAGCAGAACGAACAGAGCGGCCCCCATCATCCCATCGAATCGATCAAGGAAGCCGCCATGGCCGGGAATCAGGTTCGAACTGTCCTTGACGCCGAATTTTCGTTTGGCCGCGCTTTCGACAATATCGCCGGCCTGGCTGGCCATTGACGCCAGAACCGAGATCACGATGAACCAAGTTCCGAAGCCGCCGTAAGCCGCAAAGGCTAAGCCAACAATGGCAGCCGCTACCCAGCCTCCTGCTGTTCCCGACCACGTCTTTTTCGGGCTGACTCGTGGCCAGAATTTTGGCCCACCCAATGCCTTTCCGACAAAATATCCGGCGACATCCGTAGCAACGACGACCGATATCAGCCAGACCATCCAGACAAACCCCATATTCGTCCGGATTGAGATAAAGCCCAGCCCCGCGGCCGCGATCCACAGCGCAAATAGGGTATAGATACCCCGGTACCGGCTGACCTGCCCTGCCCCGACCAGTGCCGGAGCAAGCAAGAAGGGAAGTTTATAGAGTGCCGGAAGATGGTAACTCAGCACCACCGCAAAACCGGTCAATATGGCAAGCTGGATCGCAACAGCTTTCCTGCCCGGGTCGATCATACGGACCAGTTCCCAGGTCATCAGCCCGCAAGCAATGGAAATGAAGGCTTCGAACCACAGACCGCCCAGCCAGACCTCGACAGCGCCAACGGCAACAAGGACTCCCGCCGACAATACGCGGGCAGTCAGGTCGGACCAGCGCCCGTCACTCATGCCGGTACAGCTCCGAACCGTCGGTCGCGGCTGCCATAGCTCCGGCACAGGCGCTCAAGCTCAGCCGCAGTGAAATCTGGCCAGAGCGTGTCGATGAATTCGTATTCCGAATAGGCGGATTGCCATAGCAGAAAATTGGAAATACGCGCCTCGCCGCTGGTTCGGATCACCAGATCAGGATCGGGAAGAACATGTGTGTCCAGATATTTCGGCAGCGTTTCTTCGTCTACATCATCAGGATGCAAGCGCCCGTCAGCGACATCCTGGGCCAAACGTTTGGTAGCCCGCGCGACTTCATCCCGACCGCCATAGTTCAACGCAATGGTAAGGTGAACCAGATCATTTCCCTCGGTCTCGGCCTCAAGCGTATCCATCAATTCGATCAGTTTGGCATCCAACCTGACCCTGTCACCGATGAAACGCACCCGAACACCCGAGTCTCGGAGCGTCCGGGTTTCCTTTATAATATAGCGCCGAAACAAGCTCATCAGACCGGCAACTTCGACCTGAGTGCGTTTCCAGTTCTCGGTCGAAAACGCAAAAACAGTCAGATATTTAATACCAAGCCTTGGGCAGGCCTCGACCACATCGCGCACACGTCTTGCCCCGGCGTGGTGGCCAAACAGGCGAGGTCGCCCGCGGGCCTGCGCCCAGCGACCATTGCCATCCATGATGATCGCGACATGCTGGGGCCCTCTTTCGGGCATGGTATGCGAGGAAGAGGGCATCACCCGGTCTCAGACCTGCATGATTTCTGCCTGCTTGGTCTCAAGCGCGGCATCTACTACCTTGATCATCTGGTCGGTTAGATCCTGCACTTCGCTTTCCCAGAACTTCTGGTCATCTTCGGACATACCGTCAGCCTTGGCCTTCTTGATCTGATCCATCCCGTCGCGGCGCACATTCCGGATCGAGACGCGTGCGTGTTCGGCATATTGCCCGGCGACTTTGCCCAACTCGCGACGGCGTTCTTCGTTCAGTTCCGGGATCGGTAGCATGATGATCGTTCCGTTGAGCTGAGGGTTGATGCCCAGCCCACTTTCACGGATCGCTTTTTCCACTTTGCCAACGAGCCCTTTATCCCAGACATTGACCGTTACCATACGCGGCTCGGGCACATTGACCGTTCCCACCTGGTTGATCGGCGTCATCGAACCATAGGCATCGACCATCACCGGCTCGAGCATCGAGGCCGAGGCGCGCCCGGTGCGCAGCGATGCAAATTCGGTTCTGAGGTTTGACATTGCGCCGTCCATGCGGCGTTTCAGGTCGTCTGTGTCCAGTTCGAAATCGTCAGACATTCTGCTCACTCCCCGTCTTCAGGTACTGTTTGCATGGCTCATAAGCCATTCAATTTGGGATGTATAGCAATGATGATCCGTATTTACGCCATTGACCAGAGGTGTTTGCCGGATTTTCCCGAACCTGCAGCCACAAAATTAACCGACCGCAAATCAATGCGGTCGGTCAGACATATTCATTCCGGATCAGGCGTTTACGTCTACGACAACACGACCTTTAACCTGACCTTGCAGGATATCCGCCCCTAATTGGGGCAGATCGCTCAGCTTTGCGGGGTGGATCATCGCCTCAAGCTTGTCCATCGGAAGGTCGGTTGCGATCCGCTGCCAAGCCCGCAGCCGATTTTCATAAGGCTGCATTACGCTGTCGATCCCCAAGAGGTTCACACCGCGTAAAAGGAACGGGATAACAGTTGCCGGAAGGCCCGCGCCGCCAGCCAACCCCACGGCCGAGACCGAGGCACCGTATTTCATCTGCCCCAGAACGCGTGCCAGCATTGCGCCGCCGACCGCGTCCACACAGCCAGACCATGCCTCGCTTTCCAGAGGGCGCTTAGTTGTCTCGTTCAGCTCATCGCGTGGCACAATGGTCGTGGCGCCCAAAGACTTCAGGTAATCGCTGGTTTCCGGTCGTCCGGTGACGGCTGCCACTTCGTATCCCAAATTGGCAAGAATCGCCGTCGCGACCGAGCCAACACCACCTGCTGCCCCTGTGACCAAAACCGGACCCTGCCCCGGTTTCAGCCCATGATCCTCAAGTGCCATAACCGCCAGCATCGCGGTGAACCCAGCGGTTCCGACGGCCATCGCCTGGCGGGCCTCCAACCCATCGGGCAGCGGAACCAACCAATCGGCACGGGCATTGGCTTTTTGTGAGTACCCACCCCAATGCGCCTCACCGACACGCCAACCGGTCAGGACCACTTTGTCACCCGGTTTATATCGCTCATCCGAAGACGACTCGACCGTCCCCGCATAGTCGATGCCAGGAACATGCGGATAGCTGCGTACCAGCCCCCCGCCTTTGGGCGACAGGCAAAGACCATCCTTATAATTTACCGTTGAATACTGAACCGCCACGGTAACCTCACCCTGCGGCAGATCCCCTTCCGAAAGCTGTTGAACCGAGGGGCTGGCCAGCCCGCTTTCCTCGTCTTTTTCCATCACCAGTGCGTTGAACATCAAAATGTCCTCCTGTTTTGGACGTCAGAGTACAGCCCCGACCCCGTGTAATATCCTGTTTCTCGACCCGATGCGGCGTTTTCGATCAGATCCAGAATTTTTCCCTTACAGTCGCCTCACGCATACCGTCGGGCGTTTCGACCTCTATCTTCGTGCCTTCGTCCCAATGGCTGAGCTTGAGCATCCCAATGGAAACATTGGTGTTGAAATCCGGAGACCAAGCGGCAGAAGTGATTTGACCGACCCGTTTCCCCTGAGCGTATACCGACCATGGAGCAACGCAGGCACCAACGCCCGGCCCAGCGATTTCAATCGGACGGATTTGCTGGATCGGCCCTTCTTTCGCGACCCGCAACAATGCGTCCCGGCCAATGCAGCCAATCGCCGTGTGTGTGTTACAGAACTTGCCCAGGCCACATTCATGTGGGGTGTTGTCGTCGGTCATATCGTTTCCGTAGGACAGCAACCCAGCCTCAATGCGTTCGATCAGGTTGGGACAACCTGCGCGTACGTTCAAATCCTCGCCCGCCGAAAACAGCGCATTCCACAGCGTCATTCCGATATCGCTGCCCTCGACATAAATCTCGAACCCGCCCTGCTTTGAATACCCTGACCTGGCGATGGCCAGATCGCGGCCCGCAAATTCGAACATGTCGAATTTGAAGAACCGGATATCTTTGACGCGCTCGCCGAATACGCGGGACATCAGCTCATCCGCCATCGGACCTTGTATGGCCAGGGGTGAGACGTCCGGCTCATCCACCAGAACATCCAATCGATAGCCGTTCGCTATCCCCTTGACCCACAACAACAAATCGCTGTCGGCGATGGAAATCCACCAGCGGTCCTCGGACAGTTTCACCGCAACCGGATCATTCAACATGCCACCGGTCTCATCAACGATAGGGACGTAATAGCATTGACCGGGCAACATGCCCCGCAAATCACGTGGCGTCAGCATTTGCATAAGGCGTGCCGCGTCGGGACCTCTGAGTTCGACCTGTCGCTCACACGAGACATCCCAGACCTGCACATGCTTTTTTAAGTGCCGGTAATCAGCCTCGACGCTGTCGAATACAGTTGGCAATAGCATCCGGTTATAAACCGTGAATGCCTTTACGCCTGCGGCTTCGACCCCTTCAGAAAAAGGTGTGCGCCGCAACCGGCGAGAGAAGGAAATATTGGCCACTTAAGCCTCCTCGGGCATAATGCCAGATCACAATTCGAAGCCTGCGGTCCCGTCAGAATCTGGTGCAACAGGCCGCGATGGCGTGTCTGGCGATTAAAAATTTGGATCACGTATTGCACGTAATCCTTTGTGATTTCGTATTATTTCGGCCCCTGCCAGTCGATTGGACAAATTTCTGCGGATTTTCCACCGAAATCCCAGACCCGACCGTAATCGCGGACCTTGGATTTGGTGCCGCGCGCCACGATAATGTCCGGTCCCATCCAGTATTTCGAGTTTGAGACCATCACCGGATGCTCAGGGTCTTTGCCCGCCAACATCTCGATTTCGCCCTGGATTTTCCGACCAATCATGATGCGGCGCTTGGTCCCGTCGCGTTCGATCTGAACCGGGGCACGTTCGGCCCCGATAATTTCGCTGACCAGCATGGTAAACAAGCCGGTCGTGCCCCCGGCCTGACCGCTGAATATCTGGAGCAACCCGTTATAGGCCTTACCGCTGGCCCGTTCGTCGACATAGGCGGCAACTTTCCACTGCCCCTCACCCATGCGACCCGGAATATCGACCAGAAGGCCAACATTGAGGCCCGACAGGTCCTCGCCCTCGAAATGGCCTTCATCGATGACAATCCCCATCCAGGCATGACAATGACCCTCGGTCGGAGGATGCGCGCCCAGCGATACGACACAGGGGCAGAACAGATCGCACGAGCAGTTAAGGATCAGCTCTCCCTTGATCGCCCAATTCGTCGGGCTCATCTCACGCCGCTTGGGGTTGGGCATGCGGCTGTCGATACGTTGGCTGATCGGCAGGCGATCTGCCTCTGGTTTTTTATTCTTAGCCAATAGCTTATCCTCCATAGATAAAGGGGTACACGAGCAAGGCACCGCCGCCCGCGATAAGAGCAAATCCCAGCGGTCGTGTAATCACGTGACCGATCTGGGGCAATTTTTCGAGAACCATGAAAAAGGTCGCCAGACCCATCCACAGCAGGCTCATGACGCCTCCCACAAAGCCGAGCGCCATAAAGCCCCAACAGCATCCAACGCAAAATGCGCCAAGTCCAAGCCCCATGCGAAATCCACCCGCGAACCCGGTTTTCCAGTGGCTAAGAAAGTAGGTCATCGGCGCATGGCAGACCCCATGGCACAGCTCTTTGGCGCGGGTGAACTGAAAGGCGCCGACGGCAATCATCAACCCGCCCGCAACAAACCCGGATTTCGCAACGCCCAGCATGTCTACAACACCACCAAACAGCAAAACCAACTGCACCCTGGTAATGAGCGCGGCAAACCCGACCCAGACCACGAAATAACCCACCAAGACACCAATCCAGCCGGACCGCGTCCCGTTTGCACTGCGGATCAGATCATCATAGCTGCGCAAAGTTGGGACAATGGTCGGCAACATCATTGCGGCCATCATGATGGCCCACATCCAAAACAGCGGGCCGAACTCTGCCATGGGCATGTACATGTCCATCCTGGGGTCCATGGCACGCATAGCCTGCCCCATCGCTCCGGGACGACCGATCCAGTCCAGATCCATGGCGCGGTTCATCACAAACATCATCCACCACGCCCACAGGATCAGAGCGTAGAATCCCAGCCAAAACCCATTACGTAGAACTGCGCGACTCACTTGTCCCTCCCGACTCAGTCCTTGCAATTCAAATGTCAGACTTTTAAATGTCAGACAAATGAAATTTTGCCTGCGGCCCTGCTCAAAATGAAAATCGACCCCAAGAAACCTGCTGATCTTTCGGTTCAGATCGCCCAATCAATCCGAGATGCGATCATATCGGGTCGGTTGATTGTAGATGAACGCCTGCCTTCTGAGGCGGAACTGTCCGACCAGTTTCAGGTGTCCCGACCAACCGTGCGCGAGGCCCTTAAACGCCTTGCGGCACAATCCCTGATCCGCACCCAACGTGGCGCGACCGGCGGCGCATTTGTCAACCGGCTGAGCTATCAGGATGCGTATTCCCAACAGATCACCACATCCACGTTGCTGCTGTCCATGAATGCGGTCAGTTTTGAAACGGCTTGCGAGGCTCGGTATTCGCTGGAACGCGCCTGCGCAACTTTGTCAGCCGAACGCAGGACGGCGGATCATCTGGCGACGATGCGTGCCGAGATATTTCGGCAGGCTCAACCCGGGCTGACAGACGAAGCCTTTTGCGCCTCGGATGTGACCTTTCACCGGGCATTGGTCGATGGGGCCGGCAATCCGGTGTTGTCCTATCAACTGGCCGGCGCCGTCGAGGCGATGCAGCCTTTGATGAACATGATCACGTTTACGGCGCGGTCCCGAGAAGAGATCATCGTATTGCACAACCAGATTGCCGATGCTTTGGATCGGCGGGACGCTGCTGCGGTAGATTCAGCACTGGTGGATCTCGAAGCTTATACCCGTAAGCTTGCCCTGGACGTCGCCAAACAGCGGCGCAAACCAACCGAATGAGGGTACAATGACGTCGATTTTGAATATTGCCGCGGCGGTTCTGACAATCGGTTTCGGCCTCTTTGGGTTTCTAGCACCCGCTTGGACCGCGGCCTCGCTGGACCTGGCGCCTACGAACAGCACCATGGGGTTAAGCGAAATGCGAGCTTCGGTCGGTGGACTTTTTGTTGTCACCGGAATTGCGGTCATTTGGCTGAACACTCCCATGGCCTATGCGATGTTGGGCGTTGTTTATGCCGGTGCAGCCTTGGGCCGGTTTGTTTCCGTCATTCTGGATCACCCCCCTTTGATCAAAGCGATGACATTTGGGGGAATCGAGCTGATATTGGCGCTGTGGCTGATCCTGGCAAACATTAACCGACCAAGCTAAGGCGTTATTATATAATCCGTCTTTTAGTTGAAGTATGGGGTTTGCTTTCCCCTTGTGGCTCACCTATATAAGGGATGTCCTTCGGGACTATGGACATAAACGCGCTCGTAATAAGCGGATCGGACCCGGGGGCGGTACCCGGCGGCTCCACCAACATCCTTCATTTGAGGATCGCGGGGCCGAAATAGGATCGACGAACGTCTAAAGGGGTTAGCTTTGTCTCGGCGGGGTGCCACCGTACCGGCCCAAACAGTACAATTGCAAATGACAATCGTGCTCCGGTTGCAGTTGCTGCGTAAGCAGTAGCAAGACCGAAACTTAAGCCCTTGCGCCTAGCAGCGTAAGGCGGGGTTCGCAGGTACCTGGCAACAGAAACCTGCATTTTCCCTTAAATGTCTGCTGTTTAACCCTGTCTGTGTTCACGTTCAGAGTTTGTTCACTCATTCGCGTCATGCTCGGCCCGTGAGGAAAAGGAGAGCTGGGATGTCACACGCAGATATACTCAGAGAATGGTATTCAGAGGTTTGGGAAAACGGAAATACCGATGCGATTGATCGGTATTTCGCGCCGGAAACGACAGCCGAAGGACTGATTCCGGAAATGCAGGTGGGGGCCGATGATTTTCGGGATCTGGTCATGGCGTTTCGCCACATTCTGGGCGATATCCATGTTGAGCTGCCCAAAATCATCGAAAATGGCGATTGGGTATCGGCGATATTGCAGGTCAGCACAACACGCGCCGATAACGGCGCACCACTGCAGGCCTCTGGCAGTATGATTGGCCGCATTAAAGAAGGTCGTATTGTCGAGGCGTATAACCAGTTTGACTTCATTTCCTTATTTGAACAGCTTGGTCAGTTTCCCAAGGACACCCTGCCCGTATGCATGACTGGTCAACGGCTGGACTGGGCCTAGGAAATGAGCTCGCAATCTTGACCCCGACTGGCTTGTCGCGGTAGCAAAGCCTATGGGGTAAGATTGCGAACGCCCCGTGAGGCGACAGCCCAAGTTTCGCATGTATCCGTCGATCACGGGAGACATGCCATGCCTGCGCCTAATGCTATAACATCGAAACAACTGTTACGTCTGATCGGAACGTCCCGGGCGCCTGTTCTAGTGGACATCTGCACTGACACCGATTTTGAACAGGACCCTTATCTGATACCGGGCTCGGTTCGTCATCCGGCGAAGGATCTGGATGGGCTGAAGGGGCTCATCGCTAACCGCCCCTGCATCATCATTTGCCAAAAGGGCAAAAAGCTGAGTCAGGCCGTTGTTTCCTGGCTGAGGAGTGAAGGCGTGGCCGCTGAGTATCTGGAAGGCGGCATGTATGCTTGGCGCGAGACGCCCGATGCACCGCGCATCCCATTTGCAGATATACCAGCGTCTCCTTCACTCTGGGTAACGCGCCATCGGCCTAAGATTGATCGCATCGCTTGCCCCTGGTTGATCCGCCGGTTCATCGACCCCAACGCACGTTTTCTGTTTGTTGCCCCATCCGAAGTGGCAAAGGTATCCGAAGTCTTTAACGCCACCCCGTTTGATGTTGAGGGCGTCCGCTGGAGCCATCGTGGGGATAACTGCACATTTGATGCTTTGGTAAAAGATTTCCAGCTTGCTACGCCCGCAATGAACAGGCTTGCGACAGTTGTCCGGGCCGCGGATACGAACAGGCATGATCTGGCGCCCGAAGCAGCCGGGCTTCTTGCGGTCTCGGTGGGGCTATCGCGCCTATATAAAGACGACCATCAGGCCATCGAGGCCGGGATGCATCTGTACGATGCCTTGTATCTCTGGGCCCGCGACGGGTTTGATGAGAAACATGATTGGCCGGCAGTCGAAAAATGACCACACCAACATTCCCTGAACTCATCCAAGTGTTCGGCCGCATTGGATTGCTGTCCTTCGGCGGCCCGGCAGCCCAGATATCATTGATGCATCAGGAACTCGTCGAAAGGCGTCCCTGGCTGGACGAAGAAACCTATCTTCGGGCTCTGTCGCTGTGCATGTTGCTGCCCGGCCCCGAGGCGATGCAGCTTGCAACCTATTCCGGCTGGCGTCTGCGCGGCGTCTCGGGCGGTATGATCGCAGGCAGCCTGTTTGTTCTGCCCGGTGCGATCATTATCTCAGCATTGGTGGCACTATACGCGGCCTATGGCGCGCTTCCTCTGGTGCAGGCCGCGTTTCTCGGCGTCAAAGCTACGGTGATCATCATCGTGCTACAGGCCCTGCGAAACCTGTCCCGCAAAGCGCTGTCGGACGTCTCACATCGTGCGATCTCGGGCCTCGCGTTTCTGGCAATCTTTCTGTTCGACCTCCCCTTCCCCGCGATCATCGCGGCGGCAGCCCTTTGGGGGTATCTGAGCTTCAACGGCGTCGCCGCCCGACCGGTCGACACCCCCACCCCGCGCCTAAGCGAAGTGCTGCGGAACGCGTCGATCTGGTTGGTTCTGTGGCTTGGCCCGTTGTGGCTGTTAAGTCTTTCTGGTCAGAAACTTCTCAGCGATCTTGGCTGGTTCTTTGCCCGCCTCGCAGTTGTGACATTTGGCGGGGCCTACGCTGTTCTAGCCTACATGACGCAGACCGTTGTGGATCAGTATAACTGGATATCCACAGATCAGATGATCGACGCGCTTGGTCTGGCGGAAACGACACCGGGGCCTTTGATTTTGGTAACACAATTTGTCGCTATGCTGACCGGTCAGATCTCGGGCGGATCGATGCTGGCCATCGCCGCAGGTATCGTTGCACTTTGGGCAACATTCGTTCCCTGCTTTCTGTGGATATTCCTCACAGCCCCCTATCTTGACCACATCGCTGCGCGGCCCCGGTTATCGGCGGCCCTGCAAGGTATTACCTCTGCTGTGGTTGGGGTGATTCTCAACCTATCCGTGTGGTTTGCCCTGAATGTGCTGTTTTCAGAACTGCCAAATAAAACCTTTGGACCAATCAGCCTGCCCTGGCCTGAATTGACCTCATTGGATGTGAAAGCTGCTGTGCTGACTGTCTTCGCCGGAGCGTTGATTTTTAAACTTAAATTCGGCATGGCGCTTACGCTAATGGTTATGCTAGCTGCTGGCACCGGCCTGTTTTTTCTCTGAACAGTCAGCGTGTAACCGGCCTTTCGTTTCCAAAGGAATCCCTTATGCTGAGGGAAGCCACTTTTGAGGATGACACATGTCGCAAGACATCGACTATGGGAACCTGATGCACACCGCCATGCGCGGGTTGATCAAGACGGTTCTGACCAGCGTTTCAGAAAATGGCCTGCCGGGTGCGCACCACTTTTTCATTACGTTTGATACCAGGTGTGACGGCGTGGAAATTGCCGACTGGCTGCATGATCGTTATCCGGAAGAGATGACTGTCGTGATGCAGCATTGGTTCGAAAATCTTGAGGTCGGCGAAAGCGGATTTGCCATCACGCTCAACTTTGGCGACGCGCCGGAACCTTTGTACATTCCCTATGCCTCGATCAAAACATTTGTCGACCCCTCTGTGGAATTTGGCCTGCGTTTTGAAAGCCCGGATGAAGAGGATGACTTTGATCCGATGGACGATGAGATAATCGAGGTCGAAGAAGAACCGCAACAGCATGACGCTGATGTCGTGTCGCTGGACAGCTTCAGAAAATAGTATATGCGCTGGAAAGCCTCGCGGTTCGCGGGGCTTACTCTTTCGTCAGGAACGTCTCTACGGAACGTGATTTGGTACCGTTGCGGAAACGGGAAAATGACAGGTTCAGACCGCCTTCTGCCAGCGTTCTGTCATATTGCTGCAGCTCATAGCCGCCATTTTCTGCTATGAACAACGAAAACACGGTCAAAGTTTGACCCTCAATCCGGCCCCAGACGAACGGTTCCCCCTGCATCGGGTCAAGCGGAACTTCATGGCCGAATACATTGCGCTTCATGGCCGCGGAAAAGATGTCCGATCTGTCCGAGGTCTGAAAATCAATCGAGAATGCCTGTTCCTTGACGCGGCCATTCAGTTTGTAAGTTGTCGTCTTCCAACTAACATTGAACCCGTTCTTCAATTCCTGGATTGACACACTCATATCACGAGGTGTTTCGGTCCCGTTTGCATCGACAACATTGGCAGACCCAACGTAGCTGCCAACAAAGGGCTCAATATCTGCCGCATGAAGCGGATTTACCGCCAAGGAGGCCCACAGAACGGTGGCAAAGGAATATATAATGAATTTCAGGCATGTGGTCGGGTGATTCAGACGCATTGCGGCCTCCGGCGTGCTCTGACTCTATAGTAGCTCACCCACCGGCGCGTACAATGGTGGTGATGGCGATTGCGACGAGAAAAATGACGCAGCTCTGCGCCTATACCTTTGTCAGGCATAAGTTTATGGTGCGCGCAACTGGCCGATTGCACCGCGACGCTGCTGACTGTAATTGGCATGCAATGGTATACATGACGGAGTGACCGATGTCTCAAACCCGCACCGAATCCGACAGCTTTGGCCCGTTGGAAGTTCCCGCAGACAAATATTGGGGTGCACAGACCCAGCGTTCGATTATGAACTTCCCGATCGGATGGGAAAAACAGCCTGTGGCCATCGTGCGGGCATTGGGTGTGATCAAAAAAGCCTGCGCCATGCAGAACAAGTCGACAGGGAAACTGGACGCGCGGATTGCGGATGCGGTGATTCAGGCCGCGGGTGAGGTTTTTGAAGGTAAGTTCGACGACAACTTTCCGCTGGTCGTCTGGCAAACAGGATCCGGCACCCAGTCGAACATGAACTCGAACGAGGTTATTGCGAACCGGGCTATCGAAATCCTGGGTGGTACAATCGGCACAAAAGACCCGGTTCATCCGAACGATCATTGCAACATGGGCCAGTCCTCGAACGACACGTTCCCGACGGCCATGCATATCGCCACAGGTATGAGCGTTCGGGACGTTCTGCTGCCGGGTCTGGAAAAGCTGGCCTCGGGGCTGGAGCAGAAGGCCGAAGAATTCAAAGACATCATCAAGATCGGCCGGACCCATACGCAGGATGCCACGCCGCTGACACTGGGTCAGGAATTTGGCGGCTACGCCCATCAAATTCGTCAAGGTATCGCACGGGTCAACGCCGCGATGCCGGGAATTTACGAGCTTGCCCAGGGCGGAACTGCTGTTGGTACTGGCCTGAACACTCAATCCGGGTGGAGCGAAGCGGTCGCTGCGAACATGGCAGATATCACCGGCCTGCCCTTTGTTACCGCTCCGAATAAGTTCGAGGCGCTGGCCGCCCATGATGCGATGGTTTTCCTATCGGGTGCTTTGGCGACCATTGCTGGCAGCTGCTATAAAATTGCAAATGATATCAGACTTTTGGGATCTGGACCGCGTTCCGGTCTGGGCGAATTGATCCTGCCTGAGAATGAGCCCGGATCGTCCATCATGCCAGGCAAGGTAAACCCAACACAAGCCGAAGCACTGACTCAGGTCGCAGCACATGTCATGGGCAACGATGCCGCCATAAAATTCGCCGGCAGCCAGGGGCATTTCGAACTGAACGTCTATAACCCTATGATGTCCTACAATCTTTTGCAGTCGATCCAGTTGCTTGGTGATGCTACAGACAGCTTTACCGAGCGGATGTTGCTAGGCATTCAGGCCAACGAACCACGCATCGAAAAGCTGATGAAGGAATCGCTGATGCTGGTCACCGCGCTGGCACCAACCATTGGGTACGACAACGCAACGACTGTTGCCAAGACCGCGCATAAAAACGGCACCACCCTCAAGGAAGAGGCCATCGCGCTTGGCTTTGTCGACGCCGAAACCTTTGACGCGGTTGTGCGCCCCGAACAAATGATTGGGCCCAAGGACTGATGGCAAAGCCGGTCAATCTGAACCGGTACAGAAAAGACAAGGCGCGGGCCGAGAAAAAGGCCCGCGCCAACCAGAACGCCGTGTCATTTGGGCGCAACAAAGCCGAGAAAGACGCAAGTAAAAAACATCTGGAAAAGTCGCGGCGCGACTTGGATGGGCACGAGATCGACAAATGAGTGGACGTCCCATCAAACGCTCATTGACGCTTAAAGGTCATCGAACCTCGGTATCTCTTGAGGACGAGTTTTGGAAATCCTTTCGTGCCATTGCAGCTGATAAAGATATGGCAATCAATGCTTTAGCTGCGGAAATTGATTTTAACCGTGACCCTGAGGTTGGATTGGCTTCGGCAATACGCGTTTATATTCTGAACTGGTATCGCGGCTGACTTTCCGTTCTTGATTTGGCCTCTGGAAAATGCCTATGCTCATACCAGAACAAAAAGGGAACTTAGTGATGAGCGAAACAGTTACCGGCCCAGACGGTCAACCGCGTTGTGCATGGTGTCAGTCTGCGCCAGAGTTTTTCGACTATCACGACAATGAATGGGGCTATCCGGTCAGCGACGATCAGCGTTTGTTTGAGAAGCTGTGCCTTGAAAGCTTTCAGTCCGGCCTCAGCTGGCGCACCATTCTTTCCAAACGCGAGAACTTTCGAAAAGTATTTAAACATTTTGATTACAACGCAATAGCGAAGTTTGATGAGGCAGATGTCACCCGTCTTTTGCTGGATGCAGGCATTGTCAGGCATCGCGGAAAGATCGAAGCAGTCATCAACAACGCCCGGCGTGCCCAGGAGCTGGTGGCAGCTGAGGGGTCGATTGCAGCTTATGTCTGGCGCTATGAGGCCAGTTCACCGCCAGCGCCGCAAACAGCCTCAACTTCGGCTGAATCTATTGCCATGTCCAAAGACCTTAAAAAGAGGGGATGGAAGTTTGTGGGCCCGACCACGGTTTTTGCATTCATGCAGGCCATGGGTCTTGTAAACGATCATGCGACCGAGTGTTCTATGCGGGAAAAAGCGGCGCAGATGCGCCGCGATTTCACTAAACCGAAATAGCGCAGCTTAGGCAGAGGCGCGAGAAATCTTATCGATATTGCTGCCGAGGGCCGTATTGAATTCGGCATCTGACTGCTTTTTCGACAGTCCTTCGGTCAGCGCACGAGAGAAAGACGCAATCATCTTGCTATTCTGCGCCAGCAGATCACAGGCTTGTTCGGTCGAATATCCGCCGGACAGGGCTACGACCCGCAAAACTCTGGGGTGGTCAGCCAGATCGTCATACAGATTAGCCTGGCTGGGGATGGTAAGCTTAAGCATGACATCCTGACCATCATCCAACTGATCTAGGTTCTGCAAGATTTCCGATTTTAGAATTGCTTCGGCTTCGGCTTTGGTGGTCGAGTTGATGTTCACCTCGGGCTCGACAATCGGAACTAACCCGGCGGCAACGACTTCACGCGCCACATCGAACTGCTGAGCTACAACGTTTGCGATGCCTTTGGCGTTGGCCTCATGGATCACGGAACGTTCCTTAGTGCCGAAAACGCCTTCGGCTTTAGCCAAAGTGTCGGCCAGACCGGGGATCGGTTTCATGACCTGAACGCCATCGGCCTCATCCTCGAGGCCCTTGTCGATCTTCAGAAACGGAACAATGCCTTTTACGTTCCAAAGAAAATCTGCGACTTTACGGCCATCAATCTCTTCGCCGAGCGTGCGTTCGAACAGGATCGCGCCGATGACTTTGTCGTTTGTGAAGCCATCCGCCAGAATGATACGCGCGCGCATCTTCTGGATTTCGCCGAACATCTCTGCGTCCGAGCCGTATTCTGACGCGTCTACCCCATAAAGCGCCAGCGCCTTGGGGGTCGAGCCGCCACTTTGGTCCAGTGCTGCAATAAAACCGGCACCGTTGGACATCTGCTCGCGCTGTTGTGTTTTGGACATATGACTTTCCCGTTCGAAATGATTCCGCGTTTTTCAACCGCATACAGCATGGAGCATGCCGATGGTAGTTTGTTAGCGCTCAACCAGGCGCAACCAAATTCCATCTTTGGATCTGACGGTCAGATGAGCCACCGGAACCGGCTCTGGCATGTCCGAGATTTCGAACCTGAACTTCCGCAGAAGTGACGACAGCAATAACGGACCTTCGACCATTGCAAAACCGGCACCGATGCAAATGCGCGACCCGGCCGAGAATGGGATGAAAGCCTCTCTGGGACAACTTTCCTCATTGCCCTTAGCCCAGCGGGACGGGTCGAACCCGTCGGGGTCTGCCCACAGACGTTCGTGCCGATGCAGGTGCCATGGGCTGATGACTATCTGCGAGCCTGGTTTAATCGCCCGGCCCCTGAAGTTTTCGCGGCATGTGGCCTCTCGCACCATCATCGGGACCGGAGGGTACAGGCGCAGCGTTTCGCGAAACACGTCGCGGCTGAGCTTCAACAGCGATACGGAGGTAAAATCGGATAGGTCCAGCCCTTGCGCCTCGGCCGCCAGCTTGTCCTGCCAATCCGGGTGGGTCGCCAAAAGGTACAACGCCCAAGCCAACGCAGAAGCGCTGGTCTCGTGGCCTGCCAGAAAGAAGATCGCCACCTGATCAACCATCTCCTGCGTGTCAAAACACTTGCCGGTCTTGGGATCAGCCGTTGTCATGATCTTTGTTGCCAGATCATGCGGCGCCTGCCCGGCCTCAATCATCCTCGCGCGTTGAGCGGTCATTTCGGTGATCAGCGTCCTGATTTCACGCGCGGTCTTGCGAGTTTTTCTGGAATGTAGCCGCGGCATCCATTTGGGCAGAGGCAGAAACGCCGCCAAATTCAACAGCGGTTGCTCTCTTTGATAGGTTCGGAATTTCTCAAAAACCTGAGACGCAACGCGGTCTTCAATCGGTACAGAAAAAAGCGTTCGAAAGATCACATCCGCGGCGACGTGACTGGTGACCTCTTCGCACTCGATGACAGAACCGGCCTGTCCGAGCAGACGCGCGACGCAGGCCTCTGCCGCCTGAACCATGGCCGGATAGGTATCTTTCAGGCGCCCGCCCTCAAACGCCGGGTCGATAACCCGGCGCTGGCGTTTCCAGTTTTCACCATTGGTCAGAAAGACCGAATTCCCCAGCAACGGCCGCAGACCCTCGCCAATACGGTCTGATTTCGGAAAATCATCGGGGCGTTTTTTCAGAACGGTTTCAACAAGTTCTGGTTGGTTCGTCAGATATGATCGAAAGAACGGCGTCTTAAACTCGGCCATCCATGCGCGGTACAATCGCTGCGGCTGTGCCGAGAGGATGTCCTTGCGAAACAACCTGAAATAGCGCCACAGCGAAACCCTGTCTGACCGTGATGTGGGCTTTGGCGGGGTCATGCTTGCACCGAAACATACTTGGATACAGATCGCACAATCCGGGATCCCGAAGGTTTGCGATCGGCGAACCGATGCCCAAGCGACAGAGGCCCGGCAGTCACGCGGAAATAATCGTACCTGTCCGGGTGATCAAAGGCGCAGAGATATTGGAAATGCAGTCTGAAAAACCGCCACCTCAGGGCGCGCCACCGTTCTGCTGACAGCGTTTGCGTAAACGCGGCAGATAACACCAAAGGCCAGCGCTGATCGGCATCCGCGACCCCGCTTACAGCGACAGGATCACACAGAGCGAATGCGCAGCCGTCCCCGGGTGCAGAAATGTCGACCCAAGCCAAGTCCTCGCGTTTCGAAAGAAACCTCAGGTCCGCGCGCAGATCGTATGCGTTGGGCAGGAACGAGACCATGGGAACCACCTGCCCCAATGTCAGAAAGGACAGCTCTGGCCCGTCTGTGCCCACCCGTCCGGATCGGATCAGATCGGCCAGAACCGTGACACCCAGATGAGCGCCGGAACTGTGGCCGACGATCAGAACCTCATCCGTCTCATCGGTAAGAGCTGCGGCAATCGCATTTGTGAACTCCGATAGGCGTCCGGCCAATTCAGGAGGCGTTTTTCCGCCTGAAGCCGCTGAATAGGCGTAATCGTGCATCAGGTAATAGACGAACAGCTTGTTGTCGATTTTCCGGAACCACAGCATCAGCACATAGGCAACACCAATAGACAGAACCAACGCCACCAAAGACAGGACCGGCGCAAGCAGAACTGTCAACCCGATGACCACAGCCATTGCGACCAAAAGCTGTGCGATCAGCATCACGATCGGATAAAGAGCGGCTATCACCGGTCCTTTGCGCAATCGCATCAGGCGCCATAACACTCCGGTCGAGATATAGATCCATGCCGTACGCAGCATCTGCAGATAGGTGGCCGCAATCGAGTTCGACATGCTGGAGCGTACGATGTCGGACCAGACCAGCACCTCGACATCTGTGTGAACTTCTGCCCCGTCCTGAACCGAATGGACGTGCCATCCATACAAGCCCTCTCCGGTTTTGGGCGAGACCGAGATTTCATACCCTGAAATAGCCGCCTGTCTTGCGCTTTCACTGCGGTAGAGCTCGCGATAGCGCCGTGGGGGGATCGGGTCATATCCGGGAATATAGAATACCCTACGCCGTTTAACCCGAGGTTGATTTGTCTGACTGCTCATGGTCTTACCTTCTGCGACGCAGGTTAGCGCAGCATTACAGCCAAAGTAAGTCAGATAAGAGGGTTACCCAAAGTTTGCCAGCGCCGGGAAGGCTTCCAACAGCCACCAACTGAACTCAGTGAACAGGCCGGTGATCAGCATGATACCAACAAACAGCAACAGGCCACCCATGATCCTCTCGATCAGTGCCATATGGGGCTTTATTCGGTTCATCACCGACATGGATCGGTTCAGGAACATCGCGGCGAGCAGGAAAGGTATGCCAAGACCCGCTGCATAGACGCCCAGCAACAATGTCCCACGTGCGACGGATGCCTCGGAGGCAGCCAACGACAGGATCGCACCCAGTTGCGGGCCGATACAGGGCGTCCAGCCAAAGGCGAAGGCCAGACCCAGAATATAGGCCCCAAAGACAGACCCGCCGCTGTCGCCGGCTTCGATCCGGGCCTCACGGTCAAGGAATGGGATGCGGAAGACGTTCAGGAAATGCAGGCCAAAAATGATGACCACCGCGCCTGAGATCTTGGCGAACAGCACTTGGTTCTGCAGCACGAACGCCCCAAACGCAGAGGCTGTGAAGCCAAGCAACAGAAACACCGTGGACAGCCCCATGACAAAGAACAGCGCCGAAAGTGTCGCTTTTCTGCGCGCGCGGACCTCATCCTGCATCTCGTTGATCGTGACGCCGCTCATATAGGCGAGATAGGGCGGCACAATCGGCAGCACGCAGGGCGATAAAAAGCTGATCAACCCACCGAGCAATGCGATGAACATGGCGGGCAACAGCCCTGCGTCAATGATATCAATTCCGAACATGTTTCAGCACATATGTCATGAAGTCGCCCGCGTCACGGGGCCATTCGGTCACATCCTCGTGGTTGCACGCTGGACACCGTCTGAAAGTGGAAATATCTCAGGTACATGTCAAACCAAACCGAGACACTGGACGCGTTGGGGCTGCTGTGCCCTCTGCCCGTCCTGAAGGCCCGTAAACGGCTCAAGTCAATGCCCGCGGGAGCGGTCTTGAAAGTGCTGGCGGATGATCCCGCTGCAGTCATTGATGTTCCACATTTCTGCATGGAAAGTGGACATCGCTTGCTGTCACAGGAAGAATCTGACGGGCATCAGGTCTACACCATCCAGAAGTCCGTTTGAGACCCGTCAAATAAAAAGGCGGGCTCTGAGGCCCGCCTTTTCAAGTTACTGGCCCAACGACCACCAACCGCGCCGTTTTGGCTTGGCAGGCTCCGATGGCGTTTCCGGTTCATCCGCAACCACTTCCAGCACAGGCTCTGTGACTTCTACTGTTGGTTCCTCAGTGGCTTCAACCGCAACAACCTCTTGAACAGGCTCTGCCGCTTCCGGCGTTTCTTCTGTCGGCACGGCAGTTTCCGAAACCGTTTCCTGTTTCGGTGCTGCTTCGGCTTCGACAGTTTCGATTTCTGCCGGAGCTTCCGTTTCAGCTTCGACCTTGGCCTCTGGTTCAGCTTCGACGACCTGTTCGGTTATCGTCTCGGCATCTTCGGCGTCCTTCTTCTTGCGACGCGGAGCCCGGCGGCGTTTAGGCTTGGCAGGCGCTTCTTCCTGCGTCTCTTCCACCGCTACTACGGCATCTGTTGCAGGTTCTTCCACAGCTTCCTCGGACGCTTCAGCTGTATCTTCATCAGCCTCTTGCCCGTTAGAATCCTGCCCCTCGGCACCACCATTGCCCTTCTTGCGACGACGCCGACGGCGCTTGCGCTTGGGTTTGGTTTCATCTTCAGCCTGCGGCGTTTCTTCTTCGACGGTCTCTTCTTCAGAGGCGTCGACCATTTCCATCAGCGTGGCATCAACCGATACAACCGGCGCACTGGCTTCGGGAACAATCCGGCTGGCGGTCTTGAACTTCTCCATCGAGAAATCAGGGCTTACCAGATGCACATCCCCTTCGATGCGAACCGACAGACCATAGCGCGCTTCAATCTGTGCGATATGCTCGCGCTTTTGGTTCATGAGGAAGTTGGCGATGCTGACCGGGCAGCGCACCAGCACCTCGCGTGAGCGACGGCGCGTGCCTTCTTCCTCGATCTGGCGCAGAATGCTCAGCGCCATGTTGTCATCCGAACGGATCAGGCCGGTGCCATGGCATGCCGGACAAGGCTGTGTCGTTGCCTCCAACATACCGGGACGCAGGCGCTGTCGGCTCATTTCCATCAAACCAAAACCAGATATACGACCAACCTGGATGCGCGCACGATCTGTTTTCAGCTTTTCTTTCAGGCGTTTTTCGACAGCGGCGTTGTTCTTCCGCTCGTCCATATCGATAAAGTCGATGACGATCAGACCGGCCAGATCACGCAGGCGCAACTGGCGAGCCACCTCTTCGGCGGCCTCAAGGTTGGTCTTCAGGGCCGTTTCCTCGATCGAACCTTCTTTGGTTGCCCGACCCGAGTTCACATCGACCGCGACAAGCGCTTCGGTTACGCCGATCACGATATAGCCACCCGATCTCAGCTGTACTGTCGGGTTGAACATCCCCGCCAGATAGCTTTCCACCTGATAGCGCGCGAACAATGGCAGCGCGTCTTCGTACCGCTGCACATTCTTGGCGTGCGACGGCATGATCATTTTCATGAAGTCCTTGGCGATGCGATATCCGCCTTCGCCTTCGACCAGAACCTCGTCGATGTCGCGATTATAGAGATCGCGGATCGACCGTTTGATCAGGTCGCCTTCTTCATAGATCTTCGCAGGCGCGATGGATTTCAACGTCAGCTCGCGGATCTGTTCCCACATACGTTGCAGATATTCGTAATCGCGCTTTATTTCGGATTTGGTGCGTTTCGCCCCGGCGGTCCGAATGATAAGACCCGCCCCTGTCGGGACGTCAATCTCAGCCGCAATTTCCTTAAGCTTTTTGCGATCAGGCGCGTTGGTAATCTTACGGCTGATGCCGCCGCCCCGCGCAGTGTTCGGCATCAAAACACAATATCGGCCAGCAAGTGACAAATAAGTGGTCAGAGCTGCACCTTTGTTGCCACGCTCTTCCTTGACGACCTGCACAAGCAGAACCTGGCGTACTTTGACGACTTCTTGAATCTTGTACCGGCGCGCGCGCGGTTTGCGCGGTGGACGGATGTCTTCGCTGTCATCTTCGTCGGCAACCGACTCAATGGTCTCGTCTTTTGCAGTGGCGTCCGTACGGGTGTTTTCTTCTTCGTCGTCGCCAGCCTCGTCAGGGGCGTCCTGATCAGCGCTAGCATCTGATTGGTCGACTTCTTCCGCAGGCGCGTCTTCAGTCTCTGCGGTTGCTTCTTCCGCCTCCGGTTCGTCCGTCGGCTCTTCTACCGGAGTTTCTGCCACATGATCGGCCGGAGATGTTCCTTCTTCTACAGAAGGATCATTGGCCTCATCGCTCTCATCCAGGTCAATCGTTTCCATGCCTGTGGGTTCGGACGAGACTTCGACCGATTCCACTGCATCATCCGATTTGATATCGGCAGCCTTGGCGCGCGAGCGCGAACGGCGTCTTTTGGGCTTGGTTTCCTCAGCCTCATCACGCGCACGCATTGCCTCGGCATAGGCGCGCTCTTCTTCCATCAGAGCTTCGCGATCAGCGACGGGAATCTGATAATAGTCGGGATGAATTTCCGAGAACGCCAGGAATCCGTGGCGATTTCCGCCATAGTCAACAAAAGCTGCCTGCAGCGAGGGTTCGACCCGTGTAACTTTTGCTAGATATATGTTGCCAGCAAGCTGACGTTTGTTTTCGGATTCAAAATCGAATTCCTCGACCTTGTTTCCGTCAACCACCACGACGCGGGTTTCTTCCGCGTGGGTGGCATCGATAAGCATTTTCTTAGCCATGTTTCCTTGGTGCACCGCGCCAAACGCGTTGTCCTAACCCGTCCAGGAGGATGGGTGCTTTTGGGGTGGTGTCTTGTCAGGGCGATTTCAGACGGCGCGCTGCAGGGTCTGGCACTGTGGCCCCCTGCCCGTACACTCAGTCGTTGCGCGCGCGTCATCGCGGTTCTTCTCCGACAGGCGCGAACGACCGCTGCCTGCCCATTTATTCCTTTCGCCCGCTTTTCTGCGGGCTCAGGCGTTCAATCACCCCGGTAAGGGGCACAATCGGTCTGCTTGGCCAGTGTGGGACGTGGTCTCCACCAGTGGCGTAGCAGCGAATCTCAAAGATCGGGACTTTTCGGCGTCAAATCCGCCCAGCCCGTCTGGTTACAATAAAAGCAGTCCTGTGGAAAAGACAATGGGCAAACTGCATTGAAGACCCCGACCACCGGTCGGGATCTCGTTATCCAGCTAAAAACATTACTTGGTATCACCCAAAGGGCCACAAAGGCATCGGCTCAAGCCCGTCACAGGTAATCGGAACGTTGCAGGCCATATTTGGCCATCTTCTCATTCAATGTCCGACGCGGCAGGCAAAGTTCATCCATAACCGAGGCAATCGACCCCTTATGTCGCCGCATGGTATTGTCGATCAGCATCCGCTCGAATGCCTCGACATATTCCTTGAGCGGCTTGCCTTCGGTCGTCATCACGGGCTGCATTTCTTCGTGATCAGACATCAACAGAGACGCGATCGTCCCCGATCCGCGACGGGATTGCAGCACGGCACGTTCCGCGATGTTTATCAGCTGCCGTACGTTTCCGGGCCACGGCGCTTGCAAAAGCTGAGCTGCCTCTTGCGCACTGACCTGAGGTGCATCGCAGCCGTATTCTTCAGCGAATTGCTCGCTCAGCCGTGTGAACAGGGTCAGAATGTCTTCACCGCGCTGACGCAGCGGCGGCATTGTGATCCGCAATGCTGCAAGCCTGTAGAACAGATCAGGGCGCAGAACGTCCTCGCTGGTTTTCCCAGCTTCCTGCAGGTTGGAAATTGCCACGATGCGGGTTTCGGCAGGTGTGCCCTGATCGTTCATGACACTCAGCAGTTTCGCCTGAAGCGTATCGCTGAGCGCCTCGACATCCTCCAGAACCAGAGTTCCACCCCGGGCTTCCTCAATCGCGGGCAACTGGCTGTCTTCTGGCATCATCGGGCCGAACAGACGCTTTCCCAAGGCCTCTTCTTCGAGAGCAGCACACGAAACCAGAACAAATTTTTTGCCTGCGCGACTGCCAACAGCGTGCAACGCATGTGCAACCAGGGTTTTCCCGGTGCCGGTTTCTCCGTCGATCAGAACATGACCGTCAGCCTGCCCCAGATCCAGAATATCCTCGCGCAGGCGCTCCATCACGGGGCTGGCACCGATGAGCTTGTTCATGATCTGAGTGCCACCAGACAGCTCGCGGCGCAGGGCCCGATTGTCCAGCGTCAACCGGCGGGCATTGCTGGCACGTTTGGCCAGTTCGGACATCCGATCCGGGTTAAACGGCTTTTCGAGGAAATCAAACGCACCCACGCGCATGGCCTCAACCGCCATTGGCACGTCACCGTGGCCGGTAATCATGATGACCGGCAAGGTGCTGTCCGCGCCCATCAGCTTTTTCAACAGCTGGATACCGTCCATACCAGGCATCTTGATGTCCGATATGACGATACCCGGATAATCCGGACCCAGAACTTTCAGTGCATCCTCGGCACTGGAAAAGGTTTCAGTGTCATATCCCGACAGTGCCAGCCATTGGCTGATCGACTGGCGCATGTCCTGTTCGTCATCAACAATGGCGATTTTCATGGCCTGTGCCATATTCATTCCTCGTTATTCAGCGGCCTCAAGGCCATCGCTTCCAAGTATCGGCAGTTGCATCTCAAACACCGCGCCACCGTGCTGGCTGTTGCGCGCGGTCAGCCGTCCCCCATGGTCGTTCACGATACCGGATGAGATGGCAAGCCCCAGACCGACTCCATCGCCGGGTTGTTTGGTCGTGTAGAACGGCTCAAACAGGTTTTCGATGTCTTCAATCCCATAGCCATTATCGCGTACAGTCAGCACCGCCTGGTCACCCGCGGCCAGTATGATTTCAACATCCGGTTCCGATACAGACTTGGTGGCGTCCAAGGCATTACGCAAGAGGTTCACCATAACCTGTTCGATCCGCATGCGGTCGCCCATGACTAGTACGGTTTCTTCCGGCAGTATCTGCGTAATCTTGACGTGCCTTTGACGCAGTTGCGGCTCCATCATGGAGAGGGACGAAGCGAGCGCTTCGCCAAGGTTAACTGGTGAAAACGCATCCGCACCCTTGCGGGCATAGGACTTGAGCTGGCGTGTTATTGCGCCCATCCGTTCAATCAGGCCGTCGATGCGGCCAAAGCTGGCCAGCGCCTCTTCGGGGCGGTTCCGTCGCAGCAGCAAACGCGCGCCGGCAAGATAGGTCTTCATTGCAGCCAAAGGTTGATTCAGCTCGTGGCTGACGGCCGCAGACATCTCGCCCAGGGCCGCGAGTTTCGAGCTTTGGGCCAGCGTCTGCTCGGCTACTTCCAGCGTCTTTTCAACCCGTTCCCTCTCAGCGATTTCCCGCTGTAGCCTTGCGTTCAATGCGCGAAGCTCTGCCGACTCGCGCTGGAACAAGGCCATTCTGAACGTGGCCCTACGGCTGAGCGCATAGAAGGCAAGCGCCAACAGAATCGCAAAACCCATGATTTCCAATGCAAGAACGCTGTTTACCTTCTCACGGATCGAGGCGTAGGTCGTGAACGAGGTCATGGTCCAGCCGCGGAATGGAATGCGTGTCTCCATGCGGATCACCGCCTCGCCCTGCAAATAGGCGTCGGGGGGCAGAGCCGTCCAATCGGTCGTGGCCCTGATAGCGCGCTGGATGGCACTTTGCGGCGGCTGCCGCAGCATGGCAGCCCCCTCTTCTACTCCGCGCCATTGCGGTTCAGTCGACAGAATAATGGTGCCCGTACTGTCAGCGACCAGAACAGCATCGGAGATCCCTGCCCAGGCGCGTTCGAATTTCTGCAGATCAACCTCGACAACGATGACACCAAGGATATCCGACGAGGCCTCCATCCGGCGCGAATAGATAAAGCTGTAACCACCGGATTCCTTTTCAATCACGGTGAAGATGGTCGAGTTTGACCGAATGGAATCTACAAAATACGGCGCGTTTCTGTGCGTCTCGCCCAACCGGCTGCGATCAGTTGCGGCAACAGATCGGCCATCCCGGTCTAAAAGCATCAAGGATGCGGCGCCTATCTCTTCGACAAAAGAAATAAGTCGCTGCGTGGACAGTGTAAAATCGCTGGATTGCAACGCCGAGATCAGCGTCGGATCCCGCGCTAGCAGCTGCGGCACAATCGCATTTCTGCGCAGCTCGCTCAGCAGGTTCCCGGAATACAGAGCAAGGCGCAGTTCGGCCCGGTTTCGCGTGGATTCAGTAAACCGATCCGTCAGCAGACTGTTGGTTATCCATATCGTCGCAACCGTTACCAACAAAAGCACCAGAACAGCCGCGCGCAAAGGCCAGCCAAGAGGCGCAGCGCGGAGCGGTTTGAACAGTGCAGACCAGGTAGAGCGTGTGTCGGAACTCATTCCCGAAAGTTACGCGGGCTAAGATGCAAGCTCAAGTCACGCAGGTGCGACGATGCCCGACAATGCGCGAAACAATGCCGTTCCATCGGTGCCACCATGCCCTTCGTCTGCCGCTCGTTCGGGATGCGGCATCATACCAAGAACACGGCGGTTTTCAGACAGAATGCCCGCAATGTCGCCAACCGAGCCGTTCGGATTCTCGGTATAGGTGAATGCGATCCGGTCGTGATCCCTGAGCGTGGACAATGTAGCCTCATCCGCGAAATAGTTTCCATCATGATGCGCAATCGGAATGCCGATCACATCGCCAGCGTTATAGCCTTGGGTAAAGGCGCTGTCGCTGGTTGCGACCTTCAGGCCTACGGTACGACAGATATATTTCAGGTTCGCATTGCGCAGCAGAGCGCCGGGCAGAATGCCCGTTTCGGTCAGGATCTGAAAACCGTTACAGATACCAACGGCGTATCCGCCACGCTCGGTGTGGTCGACCACGGCCTTGCAGATCGGGGATTGTGCGGCAATCGCTCCGCAACGCAGGTAGTCTCCATAAGAAAACCCGCCGGGGACACCAACAATGTCCACGCCCTTGGGCAGAGCAGCATCTTTATGCCAGACCATGTCTACCTGGAATCCGGCCTGTTCAAAGGCAACGGCAAGATCCCGATCACAGTTGGAACCGGGGAAAACGATGACAGCTGCGCGCATGGCTAGCCCTCCTGCAAGCGGTTCAGACCAGTTCGATCTCGTAGCGTTCGATGACCGTGTTAGCCAACAGTTTTTCGCACATCTCGGTGACGTCCGATTCCGTCGCACCCTCGGCGAGTTCAAGATCAATCACCTTGCCCTGACGGACGCCTTCGACCTGATCAAAACCCATGGCACCCAATGCGTGGCGCACCGCTTCACCCTGAGGGTCAAGTACCCCGGTTTTCAGCATCACATGCACACGTGCTTTCATTTACTGCAACTCCAGCTGAGGGCCGGTATTTGAGGCCCGTTCCGTTGTGCGCGGGGATAGCGCGACTGTCGGCGTTCGACAACCCTTGTCAGCACCTACTCGGAACCCTTTAGCGCGGGATAATGCGTATCTATTGCGTTGAAGGTCCCTGTCAGAACCATTTCAACCGCTACGGCAACCAAAATGATGGCCATAACACGGGTGATCACATTGATCATTGTCGGCCCAAAGAACCTGGAAATAGGGTCAGCGAATAACAATCCCAGCCCGACAATAGCGCAGGCAATCAAAACGGCCGCCCCCAAAGTTACTACCTCGGCGCCGTCGGGCAAACTATGCGCGAACACAATGGTTGTCGCGATAGTGCCGGGCCCAATCGTTAACGGGATAGCCAGGGGAACAACCGCAATGTTCTTCTTCTGCGCGCCATCTTTAACGGCTTTCTGATCGCTTTCTGACCGGTCAGACGCGTTCAGCATCGACATACCAACCCCAAGAATGATCAACCCACCAGCGATGCGAAAAGACGGAATGTCGATACCGAAAAGCGCCAGAATTTCTTCGCCGATCAGTACCGAAATCAGTGATACAATCACAACCGTGGCTGTCACAACCATTGCAACGCGTTTACGTTCTAGCGGGCTATACCCCTCGGTCATGCTGAGGAAAATCGGGATGCCGTATAGCGGGTTGAAAATCGCCAGCAGCGCAGCGAGGAACTTTAAAAATACTGCCTGATCAAATAGCTCGGCCATTTTTATTCACCCGATTACGCTTGTTCAACAAACAATGCCGGACAAGCTGCGGCCCTGTCAAATACCCGATCTCAAATAAAAACGCCGCCCAATATCGGCGGCGTTTTTGCGTTGTTCTTCGGCTTTCGATCAGTTGATCAGGGTCGGTTTGGACACATTGCTTTTCGGCAGAACGCCTAGGCGACGCGCAACTTCCGAGTAGGCGTCGGTCAGGCTGCCCAGGTCGCGGCGGAATACGTCCTTGTCTAGCTTCTGGCCGGTTTCGATATCCCAAAGACGGCAGCTGTCTGGGCTGATTTCATCCGCTATGATCAGGCGCTGGAAGTCACCTTCATAGACGCGACCGATTTCAATTTTGAAATCGACCAGACGAATGCCAACCGCCAGCATCACACCGCTCATGAAATCATTCACCCGCAATGCGAGGCTAAGAATGTCTTCCATGTCCTGCTGGCTGGCCCAGCCAAAGGCGGCGATATGTTCTTCGGTGACAAGAGGATCACCCAACGCGTCGTCCTTGTAGCAGTATTCCACTATCGGGCGCGGCAGCTGTGTCCCCTCGGCAATGCCAAGGCGTTTGGACATCGTGCCAGCCGCGAAATTGCGAACAATAACTTCAAGCGGTACGATTTCGCAGTTGCGGACCAACTGTTCGCGCATGTTCAGGCGACGGATGAAATGGGTCGGCACACCGATTTGATTCAACCCGTTCATGAAGTATTCGCTCAGGCGGTTGTTCAGCACACCTTTCCCGTCGATCACGTCCTTCTTTTCAGCGTTGAAGGCAGTGGCGTCATCCTTGAAATACTGCACGATTGTACCCGGTTCAGGGCCTTCATACAAAATCTTGGCCTTACCTTCGTAAATTTTCTTGCGACGCGCCATAAGCGACCTTTCCAGACTGTCGCGAGGGAAAAAGTTCCTTCGCCTTGGCGCTCTCTTAGTCCAACCCCCACCTTCCCGCAAGTTCCGAGGCCCGAGAGGCTTTGACGCAGCGCAAATACCTTGCGCCCGGATCGTCGTATCGTCATATCATTAAGGAAAGAACTACCAACCCAAGGGGTCCAACTGATGACTACGTTTGACGAGCGCGAAAACGCATTCGAAGCAAAATTCGCCCATGATGAAGAAATGCAGTTCAAAGCACAGGCGCGTTGCAACAAACTGCTTGGCCTTTGGGCGGCCGAAAAACTGGGCAAAACCGGTAATGAAGCCGATGAATATGCAAAATCCGTTGTGATTTCAGACCTGGAAGAAACTGGGCACGAGGATGTCGTGCGCAAAGTTTCCGGCGATCTCGGGGATCTGTCTTCGGATGACGATATCCGTGCAAAAATGGCCGAGTTTCTGGTCGAGGCCAAAGCACAGGTTCTCAACGAAACCAACTAAGGTCTCCCCGCAATATTCATGATCTTCATGAGATTTATGAATTTGATTTGACGCCCCGGTCATGAGACACGGGGCGTCTCGCATTTTTAGCGCGGCTCGCCAGTTTCGGAATATTCTTATGACAAATGCGCTCAGCAAACTTCTGGACTCCAACACGACTCTTTTGGCGGATGGAGCAACAGGTACAAACCTATTCAACATGGGCCTGCAGTCGGGCGACGCGCCCGAGCTTTGGAACGTCGATGCACCGGATAAAATCCGCGCGCTGTATCAGGGTTCGGTGGACGCAGGCAGCGACCTTTTCCTGACCAACACATTCGGCGGGACATCTGCGCGTCTCAAACTGCACGAGGCTCAGAACCGGGTCGCTGAACTGAACCGCGCAGGCGCAGAACTTGGCCGTGAGGTTGCTGACAAAGCCAACCGTCCGGTTATCGTCGCGGGATCGGTCGGACCAACCGGCGAGATCATGCAGCCTGTTGGCGCCCTGTCCCATGCCGATGCCGTGGAAATGTTCCACGAACAGGCGCAGGCATTGAAGGACGGTGGTGTCGATGTTCTTTGGGTCGAAACCATCAGCGCCCCAGAAGAGTTCAGGGCCGCGGCAGAAGCCTTTGCGCTGGTCGATATGCCTTGGTGTGGCACGATGAGCTTTGACACGGCTGGCCGCACCATGATGGGTGTCACATCCGCCGACTTTGCTCAGTTGGTTGAAACGCTCCCTAACCCGCCGGTTGCCTTTGGCGCAAATTGCGGGACTGGCGCGTCTGATATTCTGCGCACTGTCCTTGGATTTGTCGCACAAGGTACGGAACGACCGCTGATATCAAAAGGCAATGCCGGTATTCCGAAATATGTGGATGGACATATTCATTATGACGGCACGCCGGAACTGATGGGCCATTATGCGACCATGGCGCGAGAGGCTGGCGCAAGCATTATCGGCGGATGTTGCGGCACAATGCCCGAGCATCTGCGGCACATGAGAGCTGCGCTTGACGGTGCCCCGTCCGGTATACGCCCAACCCTTGATCAGATCACAGACGCGCTGGGCCCGTTCTCATCCGCAACTGACGGGACTGGCGAGTCCGCCCTTCCGGAACGGCGCGTGCGTAAACGCCGCCGCGCCTGACAACCTCAACGCCCTTCGAATTTCGGGGGGCGTTTTTGCATGAAGGCAACGACGCCTTCGGAAAAGTCTCGGCTGCGGCCACATTCACCTTGCAGATGCGCCTCTGCCTCGAGCTGTTGCGGCAGAGTGTTTTCATAGGTGCCGCGAATAGCCTTTTTGATGGCGCCAAACCCTGAGGTTGGACCTTTGGCCAGATACATGGCCCGCTTGCGCCAATGCGCTTCGAACTCCGCGTCGGGAACGGCTTCCCAGATCAGGCCCCAGTCGTCGGCCTGTCGAGCACTGATCTTATCGGCAAAAAGAGCAGCGCCCATGGCTTTGGCGAACCCCATCTGGCGCGGCATAAACCAGGTGCCTCCAGCGTCGGGCAACAGGCCGATACGGGCAAAAGCCTGCAGGAAATAAGCACTCTCCGTCGCGATCACGATATCCGCGCATAGCGCCAGATTGGCCCCTGCCCCCGCAGCAGCGCCATTTACTGCGGCGATTGTTGGAACCGGGCAATTATAGATTGCTTCAAGCATGGGCTCGTATTCGTCGCGCAGCGTGCGCTCAAGATCAATCTTCCCGGTGCTTGAGGCATCACCTAAATCCTGACCCGAGCAAAAAGCGTTTCCCTTACCGGTCAAAACAATCGCGCGGGCATGGGTGGCAGCGTGTTTCATCGCGTGCGTGACTTCGGCCCGCAACTGAGCGGTCATTGCGTTCAACTTCTCTGGGCGGTTCAGAGTTACCACTGCCAGATCATCCGCAATGTCCAACAGGATCGCTTCGTATTCCATCCACCCCTCCAAGGTTCGCTGCGCCTGCGACCCTGCCTCAATTTCCAATGAAGGAAAAGGTGAACCGAAGGTCAATCTTTGAGGATTTCGCGTAATCGTTCTTTCTCGGCGTCGCTAAGGAGGCCGTCACCTTCCCTTCGGTCCTGTTCCGCCGATCTTTTGCGTAAAAAGCTGAAACCAGTCGCCACAGCGATCAAAAGCATGATCGGACCGGCCAGCCACAAAAGGATGTTCGATCCTGACGTTGTTGGCCTTAGCAAAACATATTCGCCGTAGCGATCAACGATAAAGTCAATCGCCTGTCCATCTGTATCGCCGGCCACCAGGCGTTCGCGCAATAACAGGCGCAAGTCACGGGCCAATCCTGCATTGCTTTCGTCTATGCTTTCGTTGCGGCAAACCAGACAGCGCAAGCCGGAACTCAGATCCCGCGCCCTCTGTTCCAGGATCGGATCATCAAGCACCTCGTCAGGTTGGACAGCCATGCTTGGCGTTGCCAATAAAAGCAGTATCAGTAGAAACCGTTTCATTCCGCCGGAACCCCCTGCGTCGGCGTCTTGCGCGCGCCTGCCGCAACGCGAAAACGCCTGTCGCACAGGCTAAGAACGCCACCGAGCGCCATCAGTAGGCACCCGCCCCAAATCCAATTCGCTAAAGGCTTGATATAAGTCCGCACGACCCAGCCACCATTTGTCTGCTGATCTCCAATGACGACGTAAAGATCCCTGAGAAACCGATAGTCAATCGCAGCTTCAGTCGTTGGCATCCTTGAAACTGGGTAGTCGCGTTTTTCCGGATGCAGTGTTGCGATTGTTCGACCGGCCTGTTCGACCTTAACATCGGCTGTGGTTGAGAAATAGTTGGGCCCCTCGACATTCCGAACCTGTTCAAGTGTCAGGGTGAACTGGCCAACCTCGAAAGGCTGCCCCGTCTGCGCAACGCGGATATCCTCGACCTCCCATGCGGTCAGCCCGGCGATGGCAAAGATCGTAACCCCCAGTCCGGTATGGGCTGCAGCCTTGCCCCAATCGGCACCGGGCAGTCTGAACAGACGCTGCAGGTTGTTTTTTCTTCCAGTACGGCTCCAAAGGTCCACAATAGCGCCAAATGTGATCCAGGCCCCCAGAAACAGCCCCACGGGTCCCAATGCGCTGCGACCGGTCTGCATGACCCAAACGAGCAAGCCAAGCGCAACCGCCAGAAGAAATGCGAACCGCAACGAATGCGCCGCCTTGCCAAGCTTTCCACGTTTCCACGGAAGCATTGCACCAAGCGGTAATACAATCCCCAGCGCAACCATGAACGGTGTGAACGCCGCATTAAAGAACGGCGCGCCGACCGAGAGTTTGCGATCAAATGCCATCTCGGCCACCATCGGCCACAAGGTTCCGAAGAACACAACGAAACAGCTGACCGCCAATAGAATGTTGTTCAGCACCAGGGCGCTTTCGCGGCTGACCATACCAAACACGCCCTTGGCCTCCATCGCCTGCGCGCGTGCCGCATAAAGTGTCAACGCACCGCCAATGAAGACCACAAGAATGATCAGGATAAACACGCCGCGTTCAGGATCATTGGCAAAGGCATGTACGGAAGTCAAAAGCCCCGATCGCACAATGAACGTCCCGATCAGCGAAAAGCCAAAGGCGATGATTGCCAGAAGGATGGTCCAGCTCTTCAGCGCTTCACGCTTTTCTACCACGATAGCAGAATGCAACAGGGCTGCCGCCAATAGCCACGGCATGAAAGAAGCGTTTTCGACCGGATCCCAGAACCAGAACCCGCCCCAGCCCAGCTCGTAATAGGCCCACCAGGATCCAAGCGCGATCCCAATGGTCAGAAAAATCCATGCGGCCAGCGTCCAGGGACGCACCCACCTCCCCCAAGAGGCATCCACGCGCCCTTCGATCAGCGCGGCCACTGCAAAGCTGAATGCCATGCTCAGGCCGACATAGCCAAGATACAGAAACGGCGGGTGGAATGCCAAACCTGGATCTTGCAATAATGGGTTGAGATCGCGCCCATCGAACGGGGCGATAATCAGGCGGTCAAAGGGGTTCGAGGTGAGCAGGATAAAAGCGTAAAACGCCACCCCTACGGCCGCCTGAACCGCCAGCACGCGCGCTTTGAGCGTCGGAGGTAACCCTGCGCCAAAAAAAGCGGCCATGGCCCCGAAAACTGCGACGATCAGGACCCACAGTAACATTGACCCTTCGTGGTTGCCCCACGTGCCGCTGATTTTATACAGCATCGGTTTGGCGGAATGGCTGTTTTCAACCACTATCCGCAATGAGAAATCAGAGGTGGTAAAGGCCCAGACCAACGCCGCGAAAGAGAAGGCGACTAACAGAAACTGTGCAATAGCGGCGGTTTCTGCAAAGGACATCCAGCCAGTCCACCGTTTCGCCGCCCCTATCAGCGGAATGACCGTCTGAACGATGGCGACGAGAAAGGCGAGTATCAGCGCGAAGTGACCAAGTTCTGTAATCATGATCCCGCATATATTCCTGTTGAGGGACAATCACCAATCACTTTCGCCTCTGCCGGACGCACATAGTGTCGCGGGTCAGGCCGACCGACCCCGCCGCCAATCCTCGAGCGCAGGGTTGAAATCGGGTTTTAGGACCTCATCGGCCAAGCCTGCATCTGTCCCAGTATCAGCGACCCCAATCAAACGTTCCCGCATCTCTGCCAGTGTTTCGATGTTTTCCATAACTTTCGGAGTACGTGTCATCGTTGCCGAAATTTCTCGCTGCAGATCCTGCACTTTGGTCTGGTGTCTTGCGCCGAAATAGAACGAGACGACCACGCCCAACAACCACCACAAGGGCTCAGGCACCAGCGCAATCCCCTGCATCCGAGCGGCAAACCAAAGCGGATCGACCATAGCGGCGACAAACAGCCCCAATGTTCCCAAGGCCATGGCGGGGCGCGGCAGCCGGTTGAGCCCGTCCATAAAACGGTCAAATGCACCTTTTTGAACCCGCTCGAACTCAGTCCTATATTGTTCCAGTACTCCCTGTTGGCGCGTCAGGTCGCGTTTAGCGCCCTGCTCAGCATTTTCACGAAAGACTTCGGTTGTTTCACGCACGACATTCCGACCCTCGCCAAACAAGAACGCAAATATCCCCGAGATCAGCCCCATTCAGAAACCCTCCTTTGAAATTCTGCGTCGCTAAGATGATAGGTCGGTGACAGGAATTCCTCAGCGCGTCGTATCCAGCCACCTTTTGCCCCAGACCGGGACCGAGCATATTTGCGAGAGGCTGGACGCCGTTCCGCTATCCGGAAATAATAGTTTCTCCTGGCAACGCCATAGGCATCCCGCAGCGCGACAGGGTCCGGTTCAGTTGCAGCACTACAAGCCTGCGCCGTCTGCGGGCCTACAACGCCATCTACGACGACATGATACCCCATTTCACGCAGCAAATATTGCATAATTTTAACAGCTTGAACGCCTGAATTCACGTACATGTCGAAAACAGATGGCTGCAGAATGTTAGGCAGTAGGTGTAATCGCGGTTTTGAGAAATAGTGGCGGATAAAGATTTCAACGGCCTGCGACCGGCTCAGCCGCCTTACATCGGATACATCAACGTTCCCGTCCTGCGTCAGGTCCAGTTGCAATCTGCGCATGGTATGGATTGTTACGCCGAATTTTGTCGCTCCACCCGGATCGTCGGGGTCATCGACAAAACCACCTTCACGCGTAACTATCTGTTCCGCGATCTGCCGAACCGTCTGCATGTACTGTTCTCCAACTTGGGACAGACAGACGCTCGGACAATTCTGTTAATACAGCTAAAATAGAAAGGGCGCTGCATGTCGATCCACGCAACGCCCGAATTCCGATCTCAAAGCCTATGGCTCAGCTCTCGCCGGCCTCCTTGTAAATACCTTGTTCTTTCAACGCGTCCACAACCTCTTTTGGCATATAGGTCTCATCGTGTTTCGCAAGAATTTCTGAGGCTTCAAAGACTCCGTTTACGTAGCTTCCGGTACCAATCATACCCTGGTTTTCCGAGAACAAATCAGGCAAAACCCCAGTAAACGTGACCGGCACACTTTCGCCACCGTCCGTCACCACAAAACGCACGGTTTCCCCTTGCCCCCGCACGATCGAACCCTCTTCGACCAGACCACCGATCCGGAATACTTCAGTCGGTTTTGGCGGCTCTGCCATTACTTCACTGGGCGAGCGGAAGAAATTGATGCCGTCCTGCATAGCGTATCCGATCAACGCCGTAGACACTGCCAAAGCAACGATTGACAGAAGGATGATTTGAACGCGACGACGTTTCTTGAGCGTTTTCATTTGTTCCTCATGGGAAAAGTGGGGCCATCATCAGACCCGCAGTTTCAGCTTCACCTAACATCAGGTTAGCGTTCTGCAAGGCTTGGCCACTGCTACCTTTTGTCAGGTTATCCAGTGCTCCGATCACAATGGCGCGCCTCTCGATCCGGTCGCTGGCCACGCCGATATGGCAGAAATTTGAGCCGCGCACATGGTGGGTCGAGGGTGTTTCGCCAAATGGCAGCATCTGGATAAATGGTTCGCTTTCATAGGTTTTCACAAGCGCTTCATAAACGCTCGTGGGGTCACCTTTGACATATGTAGTCGCTAGGATACCCCGGTTTGCCGGAACTAGATGCGGAGTGAACTGAACTTGGACCGGGCGCCCTGCAAGGGCAGAAAATTCTTGATCGAATTCCCCCAAATGCCGATGAGTACCGCCAACAGCATATGCGTTATATCCTTCGCTAAGTTCGGCATGCAGCAGGTTTTCTTTCAGCGACCGCCCGGCACCAGACACCGCGCATTTGAGGTCCAGAATGATGTCATCCAGATCGATGACACCGGCCGAAATCAAGGGACGCAATACATATTGTCCGGTAGCGGCGTTGCAACCTGTTCCGGCAACCAAACGGGCCGTGCAAATTTGATCGCGATAAAACTCGGTCAGGCCGTAAACGGCCTCCTCCTGCTGCTCCAAAGCCGCATGAGGGTTGCCATACCATTTTTCATATTCCTCAGGGTCGCGTAGCCGGAAATCGGCGGACAGGTCGATGATTTTCAGGTCCTTCGGCAGATCGCGGATAACTTCCTGGCTGGTTTTATGTGGCAGCGCGCAAAAGCACAGGTCGATCCCTGAAAAGTCGATTTCTGAAATTTTGCAAAGAACCGGTAATTCCAGGTGCCGCAAATGTGGAAATACCTGCGCCATCGACTGTCCGGCTTTCCGTTCGGCAGAAAGTGCAGCGATTTCCATATTCGGATGCTCGGCGATCAACCGAACCAGTTCAGCGCCGGTATAACCCGAAGCGCCCAGAATTGCGATTTTGTGGGTCATCTTGGACCTCTTGAAACTCTATGCCACTGTTCATGCCCGCCACTGTGACGGTCATGGGATTACGGGTTCTTTCAGGCCGCGTCTTTGACCAAAGTCAGACAGCCTCGAAAGTTATTTGTCGTCGGAGGAACTGGGTGGCGCGATCACTGACAACACCTGGCTTACCAGTGGTCAGATAACCGCCCTTCGCCGCACCCTGCATGTTCGGATGCCGCTGCAAATAGTCTGCCAGACTTTCGGCAACCAGATCACCCTGGCTGAACACCTCAACGTCGGGTCCTAAGGCCTTCTGAAACGCCTCAGCCATCAAGGGATAGTGCGTACAGCCCAGAATTGCGGCCTGAGGCTCTGGCATCTTGCGTTTCAGGGCGTCCACATGGCTTCGAACCAGCGCTTCGGCCAGGATCATGTCGCCTTCCTCGATGGCATCAACGACCCCACCGCAGGCCTGCGCCTCAACATCTACGCCAATCGCACGAAAGGCCAACTCGCGTTGAAACGCGCGACTGGATACGGTGGCCGGGGTCGCAAACAAAGCGACGTGTTTGACCGCGACTTCACGCGGCGGGCTGTTGTCACCCCATTGCCGCTCAGTCAGCGCTTCGATCAATGGAACAAAAACGCCCAAGACGCGCTTGCCTTGAGGCACGCCCTCTTCCTGCATCCGCCGCAAAGCAGCAGCGCTGGCCGTATTGCAGGCCAGAATCACCAGATCACATCCCCGGTTCCAGAGGTCGTTCACCGCACCCCGGGTCAGCTCATAGATATTCTCTACATCACGCACCCCGTAAGGCGCATGTGCGCTGTCCGCGTAATACAGGAAATCAACGTCGGGAAGACGTTTCTGCGCGGCGTTCAGAACGGTCAGACCGCCCAAACCAGAATCAAAAATGCCTACTGCCATTTGCCCCTTTAGGCGCGATGCCGTTCCTCAAATTCATAGCCATAGTCATAAGACTTTAGTGGCTTTGGAGACAGCTCATACGTTGCTTTGCGCAAGAAATCCATCATCTTGCGCGTATCCTTGGCCAACGGGTCCAGAACGTCGCGGCCGATGGGCTCTCCGATCACCACCTGGACCGGGGTATCAACGCGTTTTTTGAATTCCTTGATTAGCAATCCCATGCGCAATGTATTGTGCAGATGGCTGGCGATCTGAAACAGGCGTGAGGTATGACCGTCAAAAAAGACCGGCACAACTGTCGCGTCTGATTTGGCAACCATCCGCGCTGTGAAGCCACGCCAGCCCGGGTCCATCGGGTACGAGAAAGGCTTTGCCCCTGTGCTGACGGTTCCGCCGGGAAATATGCCAATCGCACCGCCCTCGCCCAGATAGTTCAAAGCTTTCTTGCGGGTCTCGAGGTTCTGCTTCATCGCAGCTTTTGTATCGTCGAATGAAATCGGCAGAACGACCCGATTCAGATCCTCTGCCTTACGAAACACATGGTTGGCCAGAATGCGAAAATCCCCACGCGTACTGGACAACATGTGCCCCATCATCAACCCATCCAGAATTCCATATGGGTGATTGGCAATCAGAATCAGAGGGCCATCACGGGGAATATTAGACAATGACCCACCAACCACATCCAGAGACAAACCGTATCTCTCAACCATGACCGACCAGAAATCTCGCCCGTTGGCCACGTCTTTTTCGTACCCATCAGCACGCCTGATAAGGCGCAGGCGGCCTGTGGTGTTTTCCATAAGCTTGATGACCATCCGTCCGCTTTTGGTTTCGGCGGAATAGGCATAAGAAATGTCACGTGCAACATGGCGTCGCGAGGGCATGGAAATCTCCGGTTTTGTACCTGCATTTTAAATGCAAGTAACAATTTTGCCTAGCTGTCGTGACACGGTTGTGACGAATTACTCGGCGGCGGCCTGTAATTCAGGTCCTCCGTTCCGTATCGTGGTCAACAATTCCTCTCTGCGTTTGGCGGCGCTCGCCTCATTCGCCTTAAGGACGGGTCCAAAACCTTTGATATCCAAGGGCAACTTAGCGAGCGCAATTACGGCATCCTTTGTTTGGATGGAAATCAGCGGAGTGATCTCTTTGAGATCACGCTCATATTGCTTGATCAGCGCGCGCTCCATTCGACGTTCGACACTATAGCCAAAGATATCCAGCGGAGTACCTCGAAGAACTTTTAGCCGAGACATGAATTTCAGCGGCTTCAGCATCCATTCGCCGAAACTCCGTTTGCGGGGTCGGCCATCTGGTCCTTTGCCACCAAGCAGCGGCGGGGCAAGGTGGAAAGTCATTTTGAATTCGCCATCAAATTCGGCGGCGGCTTTCTCCCGACTGGACAGTAACAACCGGGCCACTTCGTATTCGTCCTTGTAAGACAACAGCTTATGATACCCTTTTGCGACTGCATCACGAATTTCTGCATCCTCAAACGAGTCAACGATTTTGCGGTAGCGTTTCGCCAAACGAGCGCTTTGATACTGGGTCAGATGATCGGTGCGGAACGCGATGACCTGCTCTGGTGATTTCGGGAGGTCGGAAAAACTTGGCCGTAGAATCTCATCGACTTTTTCCGGGTGTAAAACCGCCCAACGACCGATTTCAAAGGCTCTTTTGTTGCGCTCTACCGCCGTTCCGTTCAGATCAATGGCTGCAATCACCGCATCGAGGCTGACGGGTATCAGTCCGCGCTGCCATGCGGCCCCAAAAACCATCATGTTCGAATAGATTGAATCTCCCATCACTGCGCGCGCAAGCTCAGTGGCATCAAACAGGGAAACATCTTCTTTCAATCGTGCTTGCAGCGCCAGTTCCAGCCTCTCACCAGGAATCCTAAACTTAGTGTCGCGCGTGAAATCGCCGGTAACGGTTTCGTGGCTGTTGACCACCGCTCCGGTCTGACCCAAGCGTGTCAGGCCAAGTGTTTTGGCCCCGGCGGAAACAACCAAATCACCACCGATCAATGTGTCGGCTTCACCCGTTGCCACACGTATTGCACTGATATCATCTGGCCGGTTGGCTATACGGCAATGAATATGAACCGCACCGCCTTTCTGAGCCAAGCCTGCCATCTCCATCATTCCGGCGCCTTTGCCGTCAATCTGGGCCGCCTGTGCCAGAATCGCCCCGAGCGTGACAACTCCGGTCCCACCGATGCCGGTAATGACAACATTATGAGTGCCCATGATTTCAGGCAGCTCGGGCATCGGAAGATCGGGCAGATCAAGTTCGGTCGTCGCTTCTTTGCGAATCTTCGCGCCTTCCAGCGTTACAAAGGAGGGGCAGAACCCACTCAGACACGAAAAATCCTTGTTACAGCTCGATTGGTCAATCGCGCGCTTCCGGCCAAGTTCGGTTTCCTTGGGAACAATCGAAACACAGTTCGATTGGATGCCGCAGTCACCGCAGCCCTCACAGACATCCGTATTGATAAAGACCCTTTTGTCCGGGTCGGGAAAGGTTCCGCGTTTACGGCGACGGCGTTTCTCAGCGGCACAGGTCTGGACATAGACGATAACCGAGACGCCCTCATAGGTGCGGAATTTCTCTTGCACAGTCATCAGTTCGGCACGCTCAAAGCTCTCTACCCCTGCGGGTAAGGCTTTGAAGTTTACATCTTCTTTTTCGTCATAGACCAGCGCGACATGTGTGACGCCCATAGCCTTGACCTCGGCCGCGATCCTTTCGGCGGTCAGATCACCCTCATTGCCCTGCCCGCCCGTCATTGCGACTGCATCGTTGAACAGAATCTTGAAGGTGATGTTCGTACCCGCCGACAAAGCTGCCCGGATCGCCTGAACACCGGAATGGTTATAGGTGCCGTCTCCGAGGTTCTGGAACACATGATTGGTGGTCGAGAACGGCTCTTCCCCGATCCAGTTTGCCCCTTCGCCACCCATCTGAGTAAAGCCAAATGTGCTTCGATCCATCCACTGAACCATGTAATGGCATCCGATGCCTGCATAGGCCCGGCTTCCGTCTGGTACCTTGGTCGAACTGTTATGCGGGCATCCAGAACAGAAATACGGAAGGCGCGAGGCTATTTCCTCGGCATTGTCCGCCCGGCGCGCTTCGGTCAGCTTGGTCAAACCTGCGCGGACCCCGTCGGTATCGCGGCCTTCTTCAATCAGAATACCGCCCAGTTTTTCAGCGATCATGTTCGGATCAAGGGCACCGCGGGTGGGAAACAGCTCTTCCCGGTGCAGCGTCCCAGCACCGCCCTTGTACCAGCCATAGACTCGTCGACCACGGCGGTCGTCAAAGATCGCTTCTTTGACCTGAACCTCGATTAGCTTGCGTTTTTCTTCAACGATTACGATCAGGTCCAGACCCTCTGCCCAGTCGTGAAATCCGGCCATGTCCAGTGGGAACGTCTGTCCGACCTTATAGGTCGTGATGCCAAGGCGCTCGGCCTCGGCCTCATCAATATTCAACAAGGAAAGCGCGTGGGTAAGGTCCAGCCAGTTCTTGCCAGCGGCCACCAGACCTATCTTTGCGCCGGGTTTGCCCCAGACACGTTTGTCCATCCGGTTGGTCCGTGAAAACGTTTCAGCCGCAAAACGCTTGTAATCAATAATGCGCTCTTCCTGCAGATGAGGCGTATCGCCAAGCCGGATGTTCAGCCCTCCTTCGGGCATATCAAACTCGGGCACCACGACTTTCATGCGATCAGGGTTGCCATCAACGACCGAGGTCACCTCGATCGTGTCCTTCATGGTCTTGAGGCCGACCCAGACACCGGCGAACCGACTGAGCGCGAATCCGTAAACGCCGTAGTCGAGTATCTCCTGTACTCCGGCCGGGCTGACCACTGGCATGTACATATCAACCAGCGACCACTCGGACTGATGCAGCACGGTCGAGCTTTCGCCCGTGTGATCATCCCCCATGGCCATCAGAACGCCACCATGTGCCGCCGTCCCTGCCATATTGGCATGGCGCATCACGTCGCCTGACCGATCTACACCAGGTCCTTTTCCGTACCACAGACCAAAGACGCCATCGAACTTGCCGTCTCCCCTTAACCCGGCCTGCTGACTGCCCCAAAGCGCGGTTGCCGCAAGATCCTCGTTCAGACCGTATTGAAAAGTGACATCGCTTTCTGTCAGCTGTTTCTGCGCGCGCATCATCTGCTGGTCGACCGCTCCAAGAGGCGATCCGCGGTATCCCGTCACCAATCCCGCAGTGTTCAGACCCGATTTCGTGTCGCGCGCCTTTTGCATCAGCATAAGGCGCACAAGCGCCTGAGTGCCGTTCAATAGAACCGTGTTTTTGCTTAAGTCGAAACGGTCGTTCAAAGAAATTTGTGGCTTACTCATCAAACGCCTCCCCTCGTCAGATCAGTGTGCTTCATCTGCTTCCATATTAGGTCATAATAACTGACCTGCCTAGAGCTTATCCTCTGAAACGCAAGGATTTCGCCGTTTGAATGTGGAAGTTGTCACCTATTTCATATAGGCGTTCGGCAGGATAACGAAAGTTGCGGCGATGGATTGGGACAAGCTTAGGATATTTCACGCGGTTGCAGATGCGGGCAGCCTGACACATGCAGGCGATAAGCTGAACCTATCTCAATCGGCAGTCAGCAGACAAATTCGGGCATTGGAAGAGTCACTTGATTCGACGTTGTTCCATCGTCACGCCCGCGGTCTGATTCTGACCGAACAGGGTGAGCTGCTGTTCGACGCCACCTCGGCAATGTCCAAGCGACTGGACGCGGCAGCAGCGCGCATACGAGACAGCGAAGAAGA
This sequence comes from Ruegeria sp. YTSA105, assembly GCF_059610225.1. NCBI lineage: Bacteria > Pseudomonadati > Pseudomonadota > Alphaproteobacteria > Rhodobacterales > Roseobacteraceae > Ruegeria > Ruegeria sp. YTSA105. Next base: position 376,766 of record NZ_JBXWNE010000001.1, on the reverse strand, counting down.
AGTCTTTGGTGTGCTGCGGGTCACAACCACATTTGGCTTTGGGACTCTATGGCTCGCTCCGAGGTTGCCAAAGCTGTATGAACAATACCCGGACCTAAATATCGACCTCATGCTTGAGGAACGCGTTCTTGACCTGCCAATGCGCGAGGCCGATGTCGCCATCCGTATGAAAGAGCCTAGCCAGGCTGATCTGGTGCGCAAGCGCCTGATGACAGTACAGATGCTGCTTTATGCTACCCCGGAATATCTAAAGGAAAGCGGTCAACCTGCCTCCCTCGAAGAAATCTCGAGCCATCGACTTATCTGTCAGACCCCCTCAGCCCCCCAAGTAGGGGCCAGTGCGGCAATGGTACGGCATCTGATGACCTATAACCCGGCGTCGTTGCTGACAGTGAACAACTATTTCGGTGTCTTGCAGGGCGTACTGCACAATCTGGGAATTGGCTTGCTGCCCGATTATGTCACGCATGATTTCCCGCATCTGCTGCCGGTACTTTCAGACATCGAAACGGCTGACGTTCCTGTTTATCTCGCCTACCCCGAAGAGTTACGCCATTCCAAACGCGTGGCAGCCTTCCGCGATTTTGTGCAGGACGAGATCATCGCGCAGCGTAAACACCTGAAGAAAATGGGGAAACTATAGCTATGCGTCAACGTCATAGCGGACATGACGGACTATCACACTGAAACGCCTTGATCGTTATCAAACTGATGCCTAAATGAGCACTCGAAGGCGGTGATGCTGTAACGCTCATCATCTTCATACCTCCCTGTTGGACTACGGCCGAGCTTAGTGCTCGGCCTTTTTTTTGGCCCTGACTTAATCGGTGACACCGAACAGCCGAAAATTGCTGGGAAATTTCCACCTCCGCGCCTATGATCCCGTAAAAGATCAAAAATTCGTGTTCGAGGGAAAATTCATGCACCATCCACTCCGCCTATTACTGGCGTTGATTTCCGCCATTCTTCTTGCGGTACCAGTACACGCACAAGACAGTGGGGCCGCGTCGTCTACGGTCACAATTCCAGAGGACCTGACGCCCGATCAGGTTGATGGCTTGGTGGCACGTATGTCCGACGATCAGGTTCGCGCCATTTTGCTGGAACGGCTCGATGCGGTTGCAGAAAAGCAGGCGGCAGCAAACGAAAACCATGAAGATCCGCTTACCGAAATCAGTGAAATCTGGGCCGAGATGGTTACCTCTTGGACGCAGGTTTTGACCACATTGCCAAATATCGTCGGCGCCCAGGTTGAGGCGTTCAGCAATTTCTCAGCGAAATTCGGATCTACCGGGGTGTTTGGCCTGTTTGGGTTGATCCTAGCAGTTCTGGTGGCCGGATACGCTGCTGAGAAATTGTTTGGGTTTCTCACCCGCAAATGGCACGAAGAGCCCGATGGGAATTCTGATGCCGATCTTTGGAGCGCGGTACGTTACTTGTTCCGCCGATTCTGCCGGGAAATCGCAGGACTTGTTGTGTTCTATGTTGTTATCCGGGCGATTGGACGGGGCTTGCTGACGACAGAACAGCTTACCTATGCCGCCCCATTCGTTTTCTACCTGATTTGGATTCCGCGTCTGGGCGCAGCCGCCTCACGCTTTGTGCTGGCGCCCAAAAAGCCACATTACCGGTTGGTCAACATAGACGATCATTGGGCCAAATATCTGCATCGCAACCTGATTGGCCTTCTTCTATTGATCGGCCTCACGCTCTTTATCGTACGGTTCAACTTGCTTAACGGTATCACCCCGGCCGATACGCGTATCGGTTTCTGGCTGAACGCTGGCATCCATATATACATTGGGATCATCGCTTGGACCGCGCGCGAAGGGTTGTCTCAGATGATGTTGGGCACGGATCCGGACCACACCAAATTCGATGAAAAGGTCGCTCATTACTATCCCTACTTCGCTATCGGCGTTTCGGTGGTGATATGGTTCCTGGTCGAATTCCTGATCGCACAGCGTGATCCCAGAACACTTGCCCTGCTTGGCAAAGGGCCACATTTCACGACGATGTTCTGGCTGCTGATCGCACCAGCGCTTGATACGCTGATCCGTGGCCTAGTGCGCCATCTTCAACCCCCAATGTTGGGCGACGGACCATTGGCCGAACGCGCCTATAAATCAGCCAAGCGCAGCTATATCCGGATTGGTCGCGTGCTGGCCGGCCTGTTTGTGGTCTTTATGATCGCGCGGGTCTGGCAGCTTGATCTTCGACATGTCGCCTCTGCCGGGATCGGAACCGACGTTGGCGGTACGGTAATCGAATTCCTGATGATCATCGCTGTCGGATACATCTTGAACGAGGTCGTCTCACTATGGATCAACCGTCGTCTTGCCAAGGAACAGACAACGGCAGAAGAGCTGGATGAAGAGGCCGGTGGCGAGGGTGGCGGCGCAGGCGGTTCACGTCTGGCGACGGTTCTTCCCTTGCTGCGGATCACGGCGCAAGTCACGATTGCGGTCATCTTCGGCCTGCTCGCATTGGGCGCGCTGGGCATCAACATCACCCCACTTCTGGCAGGTGCTGGTGTCCTTGGTCTTGCGATCGGTTTCGGCGCTCAGAAGCTGGTGGCAGATATCGTCGGCGGTGTCTTCTTCCTTATCGACGATGCGTTTCGCGTGGGTGAATATGTCGATGTCGGCGGCACCATGGGCACCGTCGAGAAAATCTCGATCCGTTCGATGCAGCTCCGCCATCACCGTGGGCCCGTTCACACGATCCCCTATGGCGAGATTCAAAAGCTGACCAATTTCAGCCGTGACTGGGTGATCATGAAGCTAAAGTTCACCGTGCCGTTTGACACTGATCCCAACAAGGTCAAGAAGATCTTCAAGAAGATCGGCGCCGAGATGATGGCGGACGAAACCCACAAAGAAGGCTTCTTGCAGCCCTTTAAATCGCAAGGTGTGTTCGACTTTGACGATGTTGGCATGATCATCCGCGGCAAGTTCATGGCCAAGCCGGGCAAGCAGTTCACGCTTCGCAAGGAAATCTTCAACCGGGTGAAGGCCGAGTTCAATGCCAATGGCATCGACTTTGCCCGCCGCGAAGTTCGCGTAGCAATTCCTGGTCTGGAAGAGGCCGAGAACCTTACCGAACAACAAAAAGCGGCTGTTGGGGCCGCTGCGGCGGACTCGATCAACAAGGGAGAAACCCCAGCTTAAAGACCAAATATAGATGCCACGCGGCTTTTGGGCCGTCTGGCAGGAAATACTATAGACGGAACCGGCCACTGGCGCGGTTCCGTTTCTTTTTCTGGGTACACAAAGCGCAGAAAAGCTCGAAATTGGCATATGCCGGTTACGTTATTCGACCCTGCGCTGACTTGGCCCTTCCCACAGACGCGCCCTTGCCCTACAAGGCCCGCAATCTCGGCCACCATGGATACAGGACAAACGATGCAAGAGCCCGCCATCACACCGGATCTGATTGCCGCGCACGGGTTGAAACCCGAAGAATACGAGATGATCCTGGAGATTATCGGGCGCGAGCCAACCTTTACCGAGTTGGGCATTTTCTCGGCCATGTGGAACGAGCATTGTTCCTACAAATCTTCTAAGAAATGGCTGCGCACCCTGCCCACCTCTGGACCCCAGGTGATCTGCGGACCGGGTGAAAATGCAGGTGTGGTCGATATCGGCGATGGTCAGGCCGTGGTCTTCAAGATGGAAAGCCACAACCATCCGTCTTACATCGAACCCTATCAAGGTGCGGCCACCGGTGTTGGAGGTATCCTGCGCGACGTTTTCACCATGGGTGCGCGCCCAATCGCCTCGATGAACGCGCTGTCTTTTGGTGAACCCGGCCACCACAAGACCCGTCAGCTGGTCAATGGCGTGGTCGAAGGTATCGGCGGCTATGGCAACTGTTTCGGCGTGCCTTGCGTTGGCGGCGAAGTGCGCTTTCACCCGGCCTATAATGGCAACTGCCTTGTGAATGCCTTCGCAGCCGGGCTGGCTGACAGTGACAAGATTTTCTACTCAGCCGCATCGGGCGTCGGCATGCCGGTTGTCTATCTTGGAGCCAAGACCGGACGCGACGGCGTGGGCGGAGCCACCATGGCCAGCGCCGAATTTGACGACACGATCGAGGAAAAGCGCCCCACCGTTCAGGTTGGCGACCCGTTCACCGAAAAACGCCTGATGGAAGCGACGCTGGAGCTGATGCAAACCGGCGCAGTGATCTCGATCCAAGATATGGGCGCGGCGGGCCTGACCTGTTCCGCAGTTGAGATGGGGGACAAAGGCGGTCTGGGCGTTCGGCTTGATCTGGAAAACGTCCCCCAGCGCGAAGAGAACATGACAGCCTATGAGATGATGCTGTCGGAATCCCAAGAACGCATGTTGATGGTTCTCAAACCCGAGCTTGAGGCCGAGGCTCGCGCCGTTTTCGATAAATGGGATCTGGATTTCGCCATCGTGGGTGAAACTGTCGCCGAAGATCGCTTTCTAATCATGCATAATGGTGAGGTCAAAGCCGATCTGGTTCTGTCCAAACTCTCCTCAACCGCGCCCGAATATGATCGCCCGTGGGAGCCTACACCGCAAGCAGAAGACCTAGCCGACGTGCCTCAGATCGACCCAATCGACGGACTGCGCGCCCTGCTCGCTTCGCCAAACTATGCGGGCAAGCAATGGGTTTACGAGCAGTATGACACCATGGTTATGGCTGATTCCGTGCGTACGCCTGGTCTGGGCGCCGGCATGGTTCGTGTACACGGCACCGACAAGGTTCTTGCTTTCACCAGTGACGTGACCCCACGCTATGTACGAGCCAACCCTGTAGAAGGCGGCAAGCAAGCTGTTGCCGAAGCCTACCGCAACCTGACCGCCGTCGGGGCATTGCCGCTGGCGACCACTGACAACCTGAATTTTGGCAACCCAGAAAAGCCCGAGATCATGGGCCAGTTCGTCGGCGCGATCCAAGGCATTGGTAAGGCCGTCGCAGCGTTGGATATGCCCATCGTGTCCGGCAACGTGTCGCTTTACAACGAAACCGACGGTCAAGCGATCCTGCCGACCCCGACAATCGGAGCGGTCGGCCTTCTGGCGCACACGGACGAGATCATAGGTAATGAGGTCCGCGACGGCCACGTGGCTCTGGTCATCGGCGATACGCAGGGGCATCTGGGCCAATCCGCCCTTCTGGCCGAAGTGTTCAACCGCGAAGATGGCGACGCGCCGCATGTCGATCTGGATGCCGAAAAGCGCAACGGAGAGTTCATCCGCGCAAACCGAGAGATGATCAAAGCCTGCACCGATCTTGGCGATGGTGGTCTGGCATTGGCGGCCTTCGAACTGGCCGAGGCAACCGGCGTCGGCATCACGCTTGACGACGCCTCGACCGAATTCCTGTTTGGCGAGGATCAGGCCCGTTATCTGGTCGCCTGCAACTTTGACCAGGCCGAAGCCCTGATGATTGCCGCAGGTCAGGCTGGCGTTCCACTGGTATCGGTCGGGCGGTTCACGGGCGACAGCGTCCGCATCGGCTCTTCTGAGGCCTTGCTTGATGAACTGACTGCCACTTTCCGCAACAGCTTCGCCGAAGCCGTCGCCTGATTTTGGGGCCTGCGCTTCTGAAAACCTGCACTTTGACAAGTGCAGGTTTTTGTCATTTCGGGGCGTTTATCTGACCCTTGCGCGCCCCGCCCCGGCGCACTACATCTTGGGAAAGACTTTCAGGAGAAACCTACATGCCGATGAGCGCCCACGAGATTGAGAACCTGCTGCGCGACGCGTTTCCCGATGCGGACATTCAGGTCGGCGGCAGCGACGGCGTACATATGTCGGCCATGGTTGTGGATGAGAGCTTTCGTGGCAAAAACCGGGTGCAACAGCAACGAGCAGTCTATGCAGCCCTCAAAGGTAAGATGGACGGCCCGGATGGCGACTTGCACGCGTTGGCGCTGACGACGAAAGTGCCTGAGTGAGCACGACTTTCTGGATTTACGGGATTTGCTCTTTGGTGACGCTGGTTGGGTGCATATTGGTTGTTCAATCAACTTCTTTACCCGGTACCAATAAGAAAGCTCGCGGAAGCGAACCCGGCCGAGGAGATCAACTAATAACTTATGGCGTGCATACGGGCGGCCCGGGCGGCGGATACACGGCTATGGCGAGGGTGACCCGATATCCGCAGCAATACGCAAAAGCCATGGCTCCAAAAAAATGAGTACATGGCTGGCTTGGATATCAGCAATCGCGGCTTTGATAGTTGCCGCCGCGCTGATCGAGGCCTATGTGAAGCGAAACAGAAAGCGTAAACTGGTCGACATGCGTCCAAACCCGAACAAAATCAGCAAGGTTGACGGCATCGAGAGATACGGGCTGAATCCGCTGGCCCTGGCGCAGGCCGAACACCGACGGCTGGAAAAGGAAGGATGGGTCGCCGCCCCATCACAGGATGAAACGACCGCCCCGGATGCGGATGACAAGGAAAAGTAACATGACCGACGTGAAAACCCAGATCGACGAGACCGTCAAAGCCAATGATGTGGTGCTATATATGAAAGGCACCAAGGAAATGCCGCAATGCGGATTCTCCTCGCGCGTGGCAGGCGTGTTGAACTACATGGGCGTAGAATTTGCTGACGTGAATGTACTGGCCGACGAAGGCTTGCGTCAGGGGATCAAGGACTATTCTGACTGGCCGACCGTTCCGCAACTCTATGTCAAAGGCGAGTTCGTAGGCGGATGCGACATCATCACCGAGATGACCCTGTCAGGTGAGCTGGACACCTTGTTTGATGACAACGGTGTCGGCTACAACAAGGAAGCCGCTGATAAAATCAGGGAAGCAAACGCCTGATCAGCGGCTGACGCAATTTCCCAATAAGACCTGCTCGCTGGCGGCATCTGCACCTGTCGCCAGAAAGCTCACCGTGGCGTCCCAGCCTTTGGAGCGCAGGATGTAAGTGCCAGTTGTTCCGTCGGATTCATAGCGAATACCAGAGCCGCTCTGAGCTTGGCGCAAAGTCACCAGCTTATTGTCGACCATCATGGCTGCCGCGCTGGATCCATCCTCGGCATTGAAATAGGCAACCTCAAGAGGCACGCCGTTATCACAAGTAAATGTGACGGGCAGAATATCGATCCCAGCCCAGGAAACCTGCGCTGACACAGACATGAAAGTTGCAATAGCAATAGTACGCATATTTATCATTTCGTTGACTTTTCTTCTATGAATGCCGCCATTGCCTCGGCCCGAGCAGCCAATTCTGCCAAGGTGTCGGTGACCGAAGGTGGAACCACGGCAACTTCAATTCTTTCCGGCTCGGGCTGTGGCATGCTGCGCAGGTTCCGAAGCTCGGCTTCGGCCTCCGCTAGCTTATTTTCCAGCGAGTTGATCTTGTCACCCGTGGCGGCGGCTTTGTCTGCCAACATCAATCCAGCCATCAAAAGCATCCGGGATTCAGGCATCCGACCGATCTGATCCGACAATACCTGCGCTTCATCATCCAGCAATTTAGCAGCAGCTTGCAGGAAAACCTCTTCGCCTTCCTGGCATGAAACCTCAAAGCCGCGCCCCCCGATTTGAATGGTCAATTCAGGCATTATTCCACCTCTCCTTCGGCCAGTTTCGCCTGAGACAGCAACGGTTCCAACCGGGCCAGCACGGCATGTGCTTCGGCCGCATCGGTGGCCTGCGCTGCGCGCGTTGCCTCAAGCTCGGCAGCTGTGGCACGATTCAACAGATCCGCATCGGTCATTCCGTCTTCTGCAGCTGCGCGCAGCTCTTCGACCGACATTCGTAGTTGTTCGTTGGCTTTGCGCATGCGCTGCAGATCATCATCCAGACGCGACATCGCCGAGCCATGGCTACTGCGTTCGGCGCGCAGCATTTCTAACTCAGCGCTGAGTTCCGCCACGCGTTCACTATCCGCCAATTCCGAACGAAGACGGGCATTTTCGGCTTTCAGTTCTTCGACAACATCCTGATCTTCCAATGCTGCCTTTGCGCTTGCCAACTCGGCCCGTGCGGCTTCGACCGAGGTAAGCTGTGCCCTGGCATCTTCGAGTTGCTCGCGCAGCGCTGCTCTTTCCTGACTATCAGACGGCGTATTGCGCAAGCCTTCGATTTCTAGGCGCATGGCATCGACTTCGGAATCGTGCCTTTCTTTTAATGATCTGAGACGCTCTTCAAGTTGAGCATTCGCAACCCTCTCATCATCCAGAGCTACACGCAGAGTGTCATCTTCTCCACTGTTGCCTGCGCCAACTTCCGCCATTGTCGCAATGCCGGATCCAATCCGATCCATCGCGGCCACAATACGGCGTTGTAGTTCTTCGATCTGGCTCATGCCCCTGCCACCTTTTTTATCAAGGTTCCTTTGTTTCGCGAGGTTATCCGAATCAACCTTGTTCGCGTCTTGGCCTAGTCTAACCCAATGGCATCGAAAATACCCACTGTTTGCTTTCAACGACTTGGGTCACATTCTTGATCCAGCAAAACCCTGCAGCACCCAGTTCTACTTGCACTTTGAGGGCTGAATGGTATTGAGCGGCCATCTGCCTGTAATCCAAAGGAACAACACCCGTGGACCTGACTGCGCTGCGCAATGCCAACCCCGAACACTGGGACAAAGCTGCGGCCATCCGCACATTGACCCTCGACGCCGTCGCCGCCGCCAATTCCGGCCATTCCGGTATGCCAATGGGCATGGCCGATGTCGCGACCGTACTGTTCGAAAAGCACCTGAAATTCGACGCCTCGGCCCCAAGCTGGCCCGACCGCGACCGGTTCATCCTGTCCGCCGGTCACGGCTCGATGCTGATCTATTCGCTGTTGTATCTCACTGGGAACGCTGACGTTACGCTGGAACAGATCAAGAATTTCCGTCAGCTGGGCGCAAAAACTGCAGGTCACCCCGAGAACTTCCTTGTCAACGGGATCGAAACAACAACCGGCCCGCTGGGTCAGGGGATCTCGAACGCCGTTGGTTTTGCCATGGCCGAGGAAATTCAGCGCGCTCATTACGGCAAGAAGATCGTAGATCACTATACCTATGTCATCGCGGGCGACGGCTGCCTTATGGAAGGCGTTAGCCAAGAGGCCATCACGCTGGCCGGCCGTCACGAGCTGGGTAAGCTGATCGTGTTCTGGGACAACAACAACATCACCATCGACGGCACGGTCGACATCGCTGACCGGACCGATCAGGTGAAACGTTTTGCCGCCTCGGGCTGGCAGGTCATCGAGATTGATGGTCATGATCCGCAGGCCATCGACGAGGCCATCACCAAGGCGAAATCGTCAAACAAGCCGACCATGATCGCCTGTGAAAGCCATATTGCTTTGGGTCACGCCGCGCAGGATACCTCGAAAGGCCACGGCGCCCTGACCGATCAGGAACAGCTGAAAGCGGCCAAAGAGGCCTATGCCGCCCCGCATGGCGCCTTCGAAATTCCGCCAAATGTCAAAACCGCCTGGGAAGCAATCGGTTCCCGCGGCGCGGCCGAGCGGTCTGCGTGGGAGGAGCGTTTCGGGCAAATCTCTGAACGCAAACAGGCCGAGTTCAACCGCTCTTATGCGTTCGAGGCACCCAAAAAACTGGCCGGTGCCATCCGCTCGTTCAAAAAGCAGATGTCGGAAGATCAGCCCAAGTTGGCCACCCGTGCCTCGTCCGAAAAAGTTCTGAACGTGGTCAATCCGATCATGCCGGAAACTATTGGCGGGTCTGCTGACTTGACCGGTTCGAACAACACGAAATCGGCCGATATGGGCGTGTTCCTGCCGGAAAACCGCAAGGGTCGGTACATCCATTACGGTATCCGCGAACACGGCATGGCCGCCGCGATGAACGGTATGGCGCTGCATGGCGGCATCCGTCCCTATGGCGGTACCTTCATGGCGTTCACCGACTATGCGCGGCCCTCGATGCGGCTTGCAGCGCTGATGAAGATACCCACGGTCTTTGTGATGACCCATGACTCGATCGGTCTGGGCGAAGACGGCCCGACCCACCAGCCGGTCGAGCATCTGGCAATCTCACGCGCGACACCGAATACCTATGTGTTCCGCCCGGCGGATGCCGTTGAAACAGCGGAATCCTGGGAACTGGCGCTGACCTTCAAGGACAGCCCTTCGGTCTTGTCTCTGACCCGCCAGGGCGTGCCGACCGTACGCAAGGATCACAAAACCAAAAACCTGACTGCACAAGGCGGCTATGTTCTAGCCGAAGCCGAAGGCAAGCGTCAGGCAATCCTGATCGCAACCGGTTCGGAAGTGTCGCTGGCGATGGAAGCCAAGGCGATGCTCGAGGCCGAGGGCATTGGCACGCGCGTCGTGTCGATGCCATGCATGGAACTGTTCGCCGAGCAGGATGAAGCGCATCGCAAGCGGGTTCTGCCCGGTGGAGCCGTCCGTGTCGGCATCGAGGCCGCCGTCCGCGCCGGAGGCTGGGACCGCTGGCTGCTGGGGGAACGCGGCCGTGACGCCAAGGCAGGCTTCATCGGCATGTCAGGCTTTGGCGCGTCTGCCCCCGCTGATGAACTGTACAAACATTTCGGCATCACTGCCGAGGCCACAGTTGCAAAGGTCAAGGAATTGCTGGAGCTGTAATTCCCAATTCCAAACATCAAGCGAAGGGCGGCCATGCGCCGCCCTTTTCGTTTTCTGACTAATGCGTTTCAGATTTCCGAGACAAAATCGGCGCGACCACTTTGGTTGCAATCGGGATCAGCACGAACCCCCAGGCCAGTCCGAAAATGCCATCCATCGTGGCTTTGGAAATCCACTCCACGGCACCTTCCCATTGCGCCGAAACCGCATGCCCGGCTGCATAGGCCATGTCATGGATCTGATGTCCCAACCAGCCAAAACCCAGAACCTCAAGCCCGTGAATGATGATCGAGCCGCCAACCCACAGCATCGCAGCTGTGCCGACAATCGACAGCACTTTCATGACAACCGGCATCGCCTTAACCAATCCACGCCCCAATCCGCGCCCGATCGGCGTTGGTGCGTTCCGCGCCAGGAAAAGGCCCACATCGTCCATCTTCACGATCAAGGCGACCGAGCCATAAACGGCCAGGGTCACACCTAGTCCAACAACGGCCAGCGTTGCCGCCTGCATCCAGATATTCGGTGCTTCGATGGCGGCAAGGGCGATTGTCATGATCTCGGCGGACAAGATGAAATCGGTTTTGATCGCCCCCTTGACCTTCTGCTCTTCCAGATGGCCCGGGTCTTTGACCTTCATATCTTCGTCTATAACGTGGCTGCCATGAGGGAAAAGCAGGTGAAATATCTTTTCTGCCCCTTCGAAGCACAAATAGGACCCGCCAAGCATCAACAAGGGCGTTATCAACCAGGGTGCAAAATTGGCCAGCAACAAGGCGACTGGCAACAGCAGGATAATCTTGTTGAAAATCGAGCCGCGCGCAATGCGCCAGATGATCGGCAATTCCCGCGCCGGGGCAAAGCCCTGCACATATTTCGGAGTAACTGCTGCATCGTCGATGATCACGCCCGCAGTCTTGGCCCCGGCCTTGCCGGCGGCAGCGACCACATCGTCCACCGACGCCGCAGCAACCTTCGCTATGCCAGCAACATCATCCAACAGTGCCAACAAACCACTCATGCGTGTTTCCTCTCATCTCACCTGTCGCCAGGGGACCCTACCCGATCCGACGGCTAGCGCAAGCGTTAGCGCAACCGGCGAAGGTTTGCGCTAACACGTTAAGAATATGTCACTTTTGCCCTTTTGAGAAAGCGTCTGTGCCGCTATATGCCCCGCAGAGCAAGCGCATTTTTGGAGACGTCAGATGACCATCAAGGTCGGCATCAATGGATTTGGCCGTATCGGCCGCTGCACCCTGTCGCATATTGCGGCATCGGCCCGCAACGACATCGAAGTGATTAAGGTCAACGCGACCGGCCCATTGGAAACCACCGCCCACCTGCTGAAATACGACAGCATCCACGGCCGCTTTCCCCGCGATGTTTCGATCGAAGGCAACACCATGGATTTGGGCCGCGGCCCAATGGAGGTGTTCTCGACTTACGATATGAACGAGCTTGATTGGGAAGGTTGTGACGTCGTTCTGGAATGCACCGGAAAATTCAACGATGGCCTGAAAGCCAAAACGCATCTGGAACGCGGTGCTCAGAAGGTTCTTTTGTCTGCGCCAGGTAAGAATGTTGATAAAACCATTGTCTATGGCGTGAACCACAACAGCCTGGTTACTGAAGATAGAATGGTTTCGAATGGCTCTTGCACCACGAACTGCCTTGCTCCGCTTGCCAAGGTGCTGGACGAAGGTATCGGGATCGAACACGGTATCATGACTACGATCCATGCCTATACCGGCGACCAGCCGACACTGGATCGCCGTCATAGTGACCTGTATCGCGCGCGCGCTGCGGCAATGTCCATGATCCCAACTTCAACAGGTGCAGCCAAAGCTCTGGGCGAAGTTCTGCCGAACCTGAAGGGTCGTTTGGACGGCTCGGCTATCCGTGTACCAACACCAAACGTTTCTGCTGTCGACCTGACTTTCCATGCGGCGCGTGACGTGACTGTCGAAGATGTTAATGCCATCGTTCGTGAAGCATCACGGGGATCAATGCAGCGCGTCGTGGGCTATGAGCCCGCGCCCCTGGTCTCGACCGATTTCAATCATACCGAAGAAAGCTCGATTTTCGCACCAGACCAGACACGGGTCGTTAACAACCGCATGGTTCGTGTTCTGGCTTGGTATGACAACGAATGGGCCTTCTCGGTCCGTATGGCAGACGTCGCCGTTGCCATGGGACGGCTTAACTAAAACGCCGTAGAAATGTTGTACCTTTACACCCGCTCAGTTTATCTGGGCGGGTGTTTTCATTCGGGGCCAACATGACCAATCAAATTGCTATCTGGCTTGGCCTTCTAATACTTGGCTGTCTGCTAGTCGATTACGCAATGTTCGGTTCTGAGAACCTGATCTTCCTGGGAAAGAAACTTTACACCTTCCTGGACTGGCTCGCCTTCTGGCGCTGACAGAGGTTTTTCTTGACTTTTTCCTTGATCTAGCTTTGTTAGCGCTAACTTTGCAATAACAGACACCCAGACGGAGCAGACCATGACACTCAAGTTGGCAATCAATGGATTTGGACGGATCGGGCGCGGTGTTTTGCGGGCCTTGATGGAATCTGGGCGGACCGACGTTCAGATCGTGGCCATAAACGATTTGGCCAAGCCCGAAATTAACGCGCATCTCTTTGAATTCGACAGTGTGCATGGACGTTATACAAAGCCCGTTTCCCTGACCGACGCCGGTTTGGATGTCGGTGCAGGCCCGATCCGCCTAACCAGCGAACGTGAGCCTGAGAAACTCGATTGGTCCGATATTGACGTTGTTCTCGAATGCACAGGCGTGTTCCGCACGCGCGAAGCCGCGGCGCGCCATTTTGACAACGGGGCCAAAAAAGTTTTGATTTCTGCTCCTGCCCGTGGGGATGGTGCGGTCAAAACCATCGTCTTCGGGGTAAATGACCATGAGCTGACCGTCGAGGATACGATCGTTTCGAACGCATCCTGCACGACCAACTGTTTGTCGCCCGTTGCTGCGGCGCTGGACGAGGGTTTGGGCATTGTCCACGGAAACATGACAACCGTTCATGCCTATACAGCCAGCCAACCAGTTCACGATACCGCCGGAAAAGACCCGTATCTGTCACGCGCGGCTGCGTTGTCGATGATTCCCACCACTACGGGGGCAGCCTCAGCCGTAGGTCTCGTATTGCCCCAGTTGGCAGGTAAATTGACTGGACAGGCAATCCGTGTTCCCACTCCGAACGTCTCGGTTGTGGATCTGGTGGCCGAAGTGTCGCGCCCAACAACCGAAGAAGAGGTCAACCAGTTGTTCATTGATGCCGCGGCCAATATTCCCAGTGTCCTGGCTGCGGAAAACCGCCCACTAGTGTCGATCGACTTCAATCACGACGCACACAGTTCGACCGTCTCTTTGGCTGAAACCAAGGTGACAGACGGCACGTTGGTCCGGGTGCTGGCCTGGTACGACAATGAATGGGGCTTTTCTAACCGGATGCTGGACACGGCGGCCGCGATGGGCGCGCTATCCTAGGCGCGCACGCAGCGCGTCATTTACGCGGGGCGTGACGAAATTCGACACGTCCCCGTTCAATCGCGCGATCTCTTTCACCAGTTTCGAAGCAATCGCCTGATGGCGGGCCTCAGCCATAAGGAACACCGTCTCGATCGAGTCGTCCAATGCGCGGTTCATACCGACCATCTGGAACTCATACTCGAAATCCGCAACAGCACGCAGGCCTCTGACAATGACCTGAGCACCTACGTCGCGGGCACAGTTGATAAGCAGGTTTTCAAAAGGATGGGCGACAATTTCAGTTCCGGTCTGTTCGGAAAGAAAGGAACATTCGGCTTCGATCATCTCGACCCGTTCTTCCAACGAAAATAACGGCCCCTTTTCCCGATTGATCGCCACCCCAATCACGAGCTTGTCAACCAGAGCAGCCGCGCGACGGATGATATCAATATGACCCAGGGTGATCGGATCAAATGTTCCGGGATACAATCCAACCCTCATTGCCGCCTCCTGCGCAACGAAATTTCTGCGCAAGCAAACATAACTTGGCTATGGGTGCAAGTAGTTGCGTCGCGTTTCTATGGGCTTAATGGCCCATGATCATGCCTTCCAATGCGTCTTTTTCCATTGCCAGTTCGGAAAGCTGTGCTTTGACAACGTCGCCTAGGGTAACAATGCCAACGAGGTTACCGTCCTCAACAACCGGCATATGGCGAAAGCGCCCTTCGGTCATCCGCGACATTATATCCTGGACAGTATCCTGTTGCGTCGCTGTCACCAGCTCGCGGGTCATATACGCGCTTACGGGTTTTGATAGGCATCCGCTGCCGCTTGCGGCCAGTTCGCGCACAATATCACGCTCTGATAAGATGCCTGATGCGGTCTTGCCGCCGTCTTCTGATACAACCACCGTTCCGATGCGCTTTTCCGCAAGGATTCCTGCAACCTCTGAAACTGTGCGCGAAGGAGCAACTGTCACCACGCCTCCGGTGGCTTTGGATTTCAGAATGGCCTGAACAAGCATTGACGTAACCTCCGAAATAACATCGTGTTTTCCAAAGCGTTGCCGGAATGAAATAGCCTGTCAAGGTGAAGCTTCAGCCTCAAGCCGCTCAACTTCATCGCGAATCCCTTGGGACAGGGCCTGCGCGAACCGATTCAGCCGCTCGTTTCGTTGGTCACCTTGATGTCGAACCAGATGAAAACTGCGTGTCAAACTCACTTGATCAACCAATATTTTCTTCAACTTCGGGTGAAATGGCAGTGTGAAATCATGCGCAATGCAGATCCCTGATCCCTGCGAAACCTGCCGCAGTTGGACAGAGACCGAATTCGAGGCCAGCGCGACACGGTCAACACCCAGATCGACCAGATAGTCCAGTTCGCGGTCGAATATCATATCAGGTATGTATCCGATCATACGATGCCCCCCTAACGTGCTGATGGAATGAACCGCAGGGTGATCGGCAAGGTATTCCTGCGTTGCGACAAGATGAAGTTTGTAATCGGTAATTTTCTGTACAAGCAGTTTTCCAGCGGTCGGTGCGCTGACGGTCACGGCCATATCGGCTTCACGGCGTGAAAGGTTGATGACGCGCGGCAAGGCCAGAATTTGTATGTCCAGATTGGGATTGGCGTCACAGATCTTGCCACACACCTGCGGCAACAAGTAGTTCGCACACCCGTCCGGTGCGCCGATCCGGATTTGCCCGCTCAACCTCTCAGATGGTTCTGCCATGGCGCCTGCTGCAGCTCGCATCGCCTCTTCGGCTTTTAGACCGTGGTCCATCAAACGCTCACCAGCTGAGGTCAGCACATATCCCTGCTGCGATTTGGTGAACAGCGGCGCATCCAGAGACGCTTCCAACCGCGCTACACGGCGTCCGACCGTAGCCGGGTCAATCCGAAGTAATCGTCCCGCCGCCGAAAGGCTTTCTTCGCGGGCTACGGCCAGAAAGACCCTCATATCATCCCAATTAGGTGTCACGCTTCACCTTTGCAATTTTGCAAAACACCTTTGGGACATTGCCTCTGTTCAAGCCATTTATGCAAGCCTATTCTGCGCGCAGACCTTCGGAGGAATTCGCAATGAACGAACTGTCCCATTTCATCAACGGTGAGAATGTCGCCGGCACGTCCGGCCGATATGATGACGTGTTCAACCCCGCTACCGGCGAGGTACAGTACAAATGCCCGATGGCAAGTGGTGCCGAGACCACAGCAGCCATTGCTAGCGCCGCAGCCGCACAACCGGCCTGGGGTGCAACGAACCCGCAAAAACGCGGGCGCGTGATGATGGCGATGGTTCACCTGATGAACCGCGACATGGACAAGCTGGCCGAAGCGCTGAGCCGCGAGCACGGCAAGACGATCCCTGACGCGAAAGGCGATCTGCAGCGCGGTCTAGAAGTGATCGAATACTGCATCGGTGCTCCGCAGATGTTGAAAGGCGAATTCACCGACAGTGCGGGCCCAGGCATCGACATGTATTCTATGCGCCAGCCTTTAGGGGTTGTGGCCTCGATCATGCCGTTCAACTTCCCAGCCATGATGCCTCTGTGGCATGTGGGCCCTGCCCTGGCCTGTGGCAACGCTGTTGTTCTGAAACCGTCCGAGCGCGATCCTTCAGTACCTTTGATGCTGGCGGAACTTTTCGTTGAGGCAGGTTTGCCCAAAGGTGTGTTCCAAGTGGTCAATGGCGACAAAGAGGCCGTGGACACCCTGTTGGACAGCGAGATCATTCAGGGCGTTTCCTTTGTGGGCTCGACCCCTATCGCGCAGTACATCTATTCGCGCGCCACGGCCAACGGCAAACGCGCGCAGTGTTTCGGCGGCGCCAAGAACCACATGATCGTCATGCCCGACGCCGATCTTGACCAGGCAGCAGATGCCCTGGTTGGCGCCGGTTTCGGCGCGGCTGGCGAACGCTGCATGGCCGTATCGGTTGCCGTCCCGGTCGGAGAGGATACCGCCGACGCGCTGATCGAAAAGCTTATTCCGCGTATCGAGAAACTGAAGGTCGGCCCCTATACTGCCGGCGATGATGTTGACATGGGACCGGTCGTGACCGGTGCTGCCAAAGAGCGCATTTTGGGACTGATCAGCTCGGGCGTTGAACAGGGTGCCAAACTGGTTGTCGATAATCGCGACTTTAGCCTGCAGGGCTATGAAGACGGCTTCTTCGTCGGCCCTCACCTGTTTGACCACGTGACGCCCGACATGGACATCTATAAGCAAGAGATCTTTGGTCCGGTTTTGTCGACCGTCCGCGCAGGATCGTACGAAGAAGCGATTGGCTTGGCTATGGACCACGAATACGGCAATGGCACGGCTATCTTCACCCGCGATGGAGATACCGCGCGTGACTTTGCCAGCCGGATCAATATCGGCATGGTCGGTATCAACGTTCCGATCCCGGTTCCGTTGGCCTATCACACCTTTGGCGGTTGGAAGAAATCCATGTTCGGTGACCTGAACCAGCATGGTGCGGATAGCTTCAAATTCTATACACGCACAAAAACGGTCACCGCGCGTTGGCCTTCAGGCATCAAAGAAGGCGGCGAGTTCAACTTCAAAGCCATGGACTGATCCAAACGAAAGCTGTGGATCCACAGAGCCCGGCCACCACAGGCCGGGCTTTTTCAATACACGGCCAAGTTTCGCTTGTGATGTTCGCTTCACAATAAATTCACTCAACACTCCCTAGGAAATCTGATCAGAAAAACATAAGTTACACGCAGTTTCGCGCGAGCAGTTCCTGAACCGGAGGCCAATTTGTCAGATCCACGCATGACCCGTCGCTCTGCATTGTTAGGTGCAGCGTCTCTGTTGATGACACCTGCACTGGTGCGCGCACAAAGCAGCGCCGATGCTTTCCCACTCGACGAAGAGGCGATCAGCACACAGCTAGCTGTGCGGCGGAATGTCTCCTCATTCTCGCACCAAAATTGGCAGGATCACTTCGATCAGTTAGGTGTCGGCTGCCTGCTGGCAGATATCACAAGCCGCGCTGTACACTATTGGGGGGCTGACGGGACGTACAAACTGTACCCCAGCTCAGTCCCTATGAGCGAAGAACTCACAAGGCGTGGTTATACCGAAGTAGTACGCAAGCGCGAAAACCCAAGCTGGACCCCGACCGCCTCAATGCGCGAGCGCGACCCGAACCTGCCCATCCGAATTGAAGGTGGCGAGTCCGGAAATCCGCTGGGTACGCGGGCGATGTATCTGGGCTGGCCAGCATATCTGGTGCACGGCACGCACGATACACGCAAGATTGGACGCCAAAGTTCTTCTGGATGTATTGGCCTTTATAATCAGCATGTTGAAGAGTTATATCCGCTGGTTCAGGTTGGCACCAAGGTCAGATTGGTCTGACAGAATGCCCCGGCCATAACGGCCGGGGTTTTTGCTTGATCACGGTGGTTGCCAATTATTCCGGCAGGATCACCGCATCGACGACGTGGATCACGCCATTGCTGGCCTCGATATCGGCCTGCACAACCTTGGCGCCATTCACTTTGACGCCGTTTTTACCATTCACACTCAGGCGATCACCCTGCACGGTCAGAACTTTGGTGCGCTTGCCAGCGATGTCCCCAGACATGACTTTGGCCGGAACCACATGGTAAGTCAGGATTGCGACCAGTTGGTCTTTGTTCTCGGGCAGTAGCAGCGTTTCCACCGTCCCTTCGGGCAGTGCGGCAAAGGCCTCATCCGTGGGGGCAAAAACCGTGAACGGACCGTCCCCTTTCAGCGTATCGACCAGACCCGCCGCTTGAACCGCTGCGACCAGTGTGGTGAATGATCCGGCAGATACGGCGGTATCCACGATATCGGCGGCCTTCGCTTGAACCGGCAAGGTAAGTGCGATTGCGGCGGCGGCGCTCAGGAAAGTACGGCGAAACATATTTGAGATCTCCTATCCAGTTTGTTATGGAAAGGGGTACGGGCGTTTCGCTGCGCCGGATCAATTTGGTCTCAGATTTATTTGACCTGAACCCAGATACTTTGCGCGCGCCCATCTTTCAAAAACGGCAGTGCCTCGACCGCATCCTGGCGATCCTGTTGCAAGAAGTATCCAGGCCAAAGCATTGAATATGCACTAGATTGCAACAATGCATGCAACATATATTGCTCGCCCCATCCCGGGCAGTCATAGAAGAACCGTTTGGGGTATTCGTAGGGTAGAAAAACATCGTGCACATGGATCACAACGCCTGGTTTTAAGGCCGGTATGATGCGACAGAACAGATGCGCGACATCATTGCTCATCCGGACAACATGGCTGGAATCGATGAACAGGATGTCACCCGCTTCAAGCTGTTCGAAGAGGGCTGGATCGACCTCTTCCAACCGTTTCTGTTCGAATTGATCGACTACATGCGCGATGTCCGCGCGCGGATAAGGATCAATCGCGGTGATTTGCGTCTGCAGCCCGCCATCCAATACAGCCTGCCGTGTCACGCGCGTTGAATTACCGCAGCCAACCTCAATCACCCGCTTGGGTTTGAAACGTCGGACCATAAGATACAACGCATCCGCATCTGGGCTGTCATAATACCCGTTGCCGATCCTATACCCGGTTTGATTGCGGGACGGATCTTTCAATGCAGCCAAAGCGGCGGCATGTTCACCATATTCGGCTACCAGCTGCGAGGTGTCGAAATCGGCCATTCCCGGTGACAACGAATAAGCCGAACGGGTCAGCCCGCCTGCCCTTTCGAACGCCTCCAGCCGGGAGCGCTCGTCCCGTTCCGTGACTTTGTCAATCAGCCTGACACCAAATCGGTCGAGAACGGCATTCAGCCGGGGGAATTTCCTGGGTTTCACACAATGGCTCCGGGGTTCTTCTGAACTTTAACCCGTTCCTTACCGTTGCTAGCCCGATGACCGCAAGGACTCTGCCGGTAAACACTTGGCAAAAAGCGTATTTCCGTATTCACTGTTTCGCATAAAGCTAGAAAGAGGGCCGCCATGCAGCAGGAATACACGCTGGGCATTGAGGAAGAGTATCTTCTGGTCGACCGCGACAGCCTTGAACTTGCCCAAGCACCCGCTGCCCTGATGGAAGCCTGCCAGGCCGATTTTCAGGGCCAGGTCAGCCCCGAGTTTCTGCAGTGCCAGATCGAGGTTGGCACCCGCCCCCATGCGACGATCCGCACGGCCCGAGAAGATTTGAAACGCCTGAGGGCGGGTGTGGCGGATCGGTCCGCCGAATACAATCTGGCCCCGATTGCTGTGTCCTGCCACCCCTTTGCGGACTGGAAGAAACAGCACCACACGCGCCGAGAGCGCTATGACGCCTTGCAGCATGCCCTGGGCGGTGTCGCGCGACGGATGCTGATCTGCGGGATGCACGTGCATGTCGGTGTTGAAGAACCGTCCTTGCGGGCCGACCTGATGCCGCAGCTTTCCTATTTCCTGCCGCATCTGTTGGCGCTGTCCACATCCTCGCCCTATTGGAACGGAGAGGATACCGGCCTGTCTTCCTATCGCCTGACCGTATTCGACAACCTGCCCCGCACCGGATTACCACCGGTTCTGGCCAGCTGGTCGGAATATGAACGTACGACAGGCATTCTGGTCGAACTTGGCGTGATCGAGGATACCTCGAAAATCTGGTGGGATTTGCGACCGTCTCATCGCTTTCCAACGCTCGAAACACGCATAATGGACGTGCAGCCTAGGTTGGAGCACACGTTGTCACTGGCTGCAATGGTACAGGCGCTGGTCCGAATGTTGTGCCGTCTGAAAGACCGCAACTTGCGTTGGCGGCAATATGACAGGTTCCTGATTGGTGAAAACCGGTGGCGGGCGCAGCGTTACGGTGTCGGCGAAGGCATGATTGATTTCGGGGATCGATCCATCAAGCCCATGCCGGAACTTATGGGTGAACTGATGGGTATGCTGGCCGAAGATGCCGAAGCACTGGGCACCATGACTGAACTTGCCCGGCTACAGCAAATCGCACAAAACGGCACATCTGCCACGCGGCAACGACGTGTTCACGCCGAAGCGACGGCCAAAGGTGCGGATGCAGGCAGGGCTGTGGTTCAGCATCTGATCGAAGAATTCCATCAGGATTTATGACCTGCCTCAAAGTATGATCTAATCGTTTTCGCAATATCCCTGTCAGGAATTGCTGGGCGTGCAAAATTTCTGTAAGAATCAGGAAATAAACACTCGTTCAATTCATCCGGCGACGTGGGAGGAAACCAATGGATTTTGCACCAACCGAAGAGCAAACTGCTATCTTCGATATGGCCTATGAGTTCGGGCAGGAGCATATCGCACCCTTCGCCCGGCAATGGGAGGCAGATGGCACTATTCCCAAAGACCTTTGGCCCCGTGTAGGGGAGCTTGGCTTTGGCGGTCTCTATGTGTCCGAAGATAGTGGCGGTTCCGGTCTTAGTAGGCTGGATGCGACGATGGTGTTCGAGGCCCTTTCGATGGCTTGCCCTTCAGTCGCGGCCTTCCTGACGATCCACAATATGTGCGCCAAGATGTTGGACACATTTGCCGCGGATGAGCTGAAATCGCGGATCATGCCGGATATTCTTAACCTGAACACAGTCCTCAGCTACTGCCTGACCGAACCCGGATCAGGCTCGGACGCAGCCGCGCTGAAAACTCGCGCCGAACGCACGAACGAAGGTTATACGCTGAACGGAACAAAAGCCTTCATCTCGGGCGGCGGATACTCAGATGCTTATGTCTGTATGGTGCGCACCGGACAGGATGGTCCCAAAGGGATTTCAACCCTGTATGTCGAAGATGGCACTCCAGGTCTTAGCTTTGGCGCGCTTGAACAAAAGATGGGCTGGAAAAGCCAACCAACGGCGCAGGTTCAGTTTGACGACTGCAAAGTTCCGGCGGGCAATCTGGTGGGTACAGAAGGTGACGGATTCAAATATGCGATGATGGGCCTGGATGGCGGTCGCTTGAATATTGCCTCATGTTCTTTGGGGGCGGCACAAGCAGGTCTGAACATGACGCTTCAGTATATGTCCGAGCGTCAGGCATTCGGGAAGTCGATTGATCAGTTTCAAGCGCTGCAGTTCAGGCTTGCGGATATGGAAATAGAATTGCAGGCGGCCCGGACGTTCTTGCGTCAGGCGGCCTGGAAACTGGACACGGGCGCACCGGACGCCACCAAGTTCTGTGCAATGGCCAAGAAATTCGTGACTGAAACCGGATCAAAAGTGGTCGACCAATGCCTGCAACTGCACGGCGGTTATGGGTATCTCGCCGATTACGGTATCGAAAAGCTTGTCCGCGACTTGCGCGTTCATCAAATTCTGGAAGGCACAAACGAGATCATGCGCGTCATTGTTTCTCGTCAGATGCTTGCCCAACGCTGAGACCCCGATGTCAGATATTGAAATTCACACTACCGGCCGCGCTGGACGCATCACTCTGACACGCCCCAAAGCTTTGAACGCGCTGAGTTATGACATGTGCATGGCGATAGATACGGCCATGCGCAACTGGCGCGAGGACGAGTCAGTTGACCTGATCATACTGGACGCCGTTGGCGATAAAGCATTTTGCGCCGGGGGAGATATCGCAGAGCTTTATGATACCGGGTGCAAAGGCGACTTTGCCTATGGGCAGACTTTCTGGCGCGATGAATACAGGCTGAATGCACTGATTTTCGAATACCCCAAGCCCGTGGTCAGTTTCCTACAAGGGTTTACTATGGGTGGCGGCGTCGGAATTGGGTGCCACGGAAGCCACCGCATAGTCGGTGAAACATCTCAGATTGCCCTGCCCGAGTGCTCTATCGGTTTGGTGCCGGATGTTGGTGGCTCTCTGATGCTCGCGCTGGCTCCGGGTCGACTGGGAGAATACTTGGGCACAACAGGTCACCGAATGGGCCCTGCGGACGCCATTTATGCGGGCTTTGCCGACCATTTTATCCCCATTGAAGAATGGCCCGGCCTGATCGAACTGCTCGAAGCTTCCGGGAACACAGACCTGTTGGTCGAGCATTCCCAGACGCCACCCACAGGTAACCTTGAAAAGGTTCAGGCGGAAATCGACGTGCTTTTCAATGGCGAGGGGTTGAACGACATCCTCAACGCGTTGCGCTTCTCCGAAACCCCGTTCTCTGACGCGGCGCAAAAGTTGATGGGCCGCAACTCTCCACTATCCGTGGCTTGTACCATTGAAATGATTCATCGACTTAAGGCGCTGGATCTGTCGATCCGAAAAGCCCTGGAGATGGAGTACCGCTTTACGGCGCGCGCCATGGAACACGGAGATTTTCTGGAAGGTATCCGCGCGCAGATCATAGACAAGGATCGCTCTCCAAATTGGCGTCACCATGGCAAACCTGTTCCCGCCGTGGATATTTCCGCAATGCTGCGGCCCCTGGGCAGCGTCGCCCTGACATTCGAGGAGGATTAAAGAATGAAAATCGGGTTTATCGGCCTTGGAAACATGGGCAATCCAATGGCAGTCAATCTTGCCAATGCCGGGCATGAAGTCGCTGGGTTTGATATGGCCGAGGTGTCGGTTTCCGGTGTTACTTTGACTGGGTCAGGGGCCGACGCTGCAAAAGACGCAGACATCGTCATCACCATGCTTCCGAATGGCCAGATACTTCGATCCGTCGCAAATGAGATCATTCCAGCGATGAATGAAGGGGCCGTCTGGGTCGATTGTTCGACAGTGGATGTCGACAGCGCTCGAGCTGTTGCCGATATGGCTTTGGCTGCGGGAGTTTTGACCGTCGACGCGCCCGTATCGGGCGGTATCGGAGGCGCCTCGGCTGGGACGCTGACATTCATGGCAGGTGGAAGCGCCGAGGCATTCGAAAAAGCCCGGCCCTTGTTCGACATCATGGGGCAAAAGGCAGTGCATTGCGGAGACGCGGGCGCGGGTCAGGCGGCCAAGATCTGCAACAACATGATTTTGGGCGTCACCATGATTGCAACCTGCGAGGCCTTCGCGCTGGCCGACAAATTGGGGCTGGACCGGCAGAAAATGTTCGACGTTGTCAGCACCTCCTCGGGCTATAGCTGGACGATGAACGCATACTGCCCTGCCCCAGGCATCGGCCCGCAAAGCCCGGCCGACAATGGTTATCAACCCGGCTTTGCCGCCGAACTGATGTTGAAAGACCTGCGCCTCAGTCAGCAGGCGGCGGAAAGCTCGGATGCCGACACCCCAATGGGGATGATGGCGACCGAACTGTATCAGCAATTCGTCGAAAGCGAAGATGGGCTGGGGCTGGACTTCTCGGCCATGCTTCCGCGATTTGAAAAGCGCGGTCGGAACTAGGATGCCCTTGGGCGGCTTCCTGCCCATAGGGTTGACCCCTTTCCTGCCGATGTCCATCTAATGGAGAGGTTCAGCATCGATTCTTGGGGCTACGATGACGCATAATTTGGTCAAAGCGCTTACTGTTCTTGCTCTGGTCGTGACCCCGGTGGCGGCCATGGCCGGTAACGGGAAGGGAAACGGCAAGAACAAGAATGACGATAAGGTCATCCGCATAGCGCCTCAGGGCGGTATTGTTGTAACTGGAAACGCCGGCCACTGCCCGCCGGGTCTGGCCAAGAAAAACGTACCCTGTGTCCCTCCGGGACAGGCCAAAAAGCTGTATAGAAATGGCGAGTTTATCAATGGCGACTATCGCTGGATTGATGATCCGTTTCGGTATGGCCTGAATAGGGGAAGCTATGTCCGCGCAGGCGACTACGTGTATCGTGTCGACCCGGATACACGCAAAGTTCTGAACCTGATCGGCGCGGTTGCAGACATCCTGAACTGACAATCGCGGCCTGAATTCAAGCGGGCGAAAACCAACCTCAGTCGATTTGAGAAAGTAAGCAGGCTCGGGCATTTTCCGGCCTGTTTTAGATTTTGACACGATCTAACATCATCATAAACCTCACTATTTCGAGGTTTTATTATGAATACTGAAAACGTGCTATTTGAGCTCCGCGGCCCATGGAACGTACCGATACATTTCAGCCAAAGCCTTATTTTTCTGGTTTTGATCGTTGTCGGAATTAACGCCGATCCGGTCAACCTGCCCTATGCGCTCGCCTTCGTGGCGATTTAGTTGATTTCGATTCTTCTGCACGAGTTGGGCCACGCATGGGGCTGTCTTGTGCAGGGCGTGCCCGTCAATCGAGTCGTCCTTTATGGGGGCGGCGGATTCTGCGAACATCGCCGGTCGACCTCGGCATATGAAGACGAATTGATTGTGGCTATGGGGTCGATTGTGAACCTGACCCTGTGGGCGGTCTGTTCATTGCTGGAACCGTTTTCCAACTCGCCTGAAATTGGCTGGGTTCTGATGGTGACGGCAGAGCTAAACCTGTGGCTGGCGCTGTTTAACATGCTGCCCCTGATGCCGCTTGATGGGGGGCGTCTGCTCTTCGCTTTGCTCACGCGCATTATGTCGGCGAACTCAGCCGCACGTGTTTCCGGGTTTATTGGGCTGGTTGGCGTTCTGCTGTGGATCCCGATGATGATCTTTGCCTATATCAGCTTCGGCTTCGTGTTTCTGTTCTTTCCGCCAATACTGCGCCACTGGCAGATGCTGCGATACGCCTGATACTGAAGTTGCCGCGGCGGAGGTTATTCCGCCGCGACCCGCTCGGGGTTCAGCAACTGTTTCAAATACCTGCCCGTATGGCTGCGTTCCACAGCAACAACATCTTCGGGCGTTCCCGTGGCGACAATCTCACCACCACCGTCACCGCCTTCGGGCCCGATATCAATGATGTGGTCGGCCGTTTTGACAACATCCAGATTGTGTTCGATCACAACAACCGTGTTACCCTGATCAACCAATTCATGCAGCACTTCCAACAGCTTGCGGACGTCTTCGAAATGAAGACCGGTCGTCGGCTCATCCAGAATGTAAAGCGTCCGACCAGTTGAGCGTTTGGAGAGTTCTTTTGACAGCTTCACCCGCTGCGCTTCACCGCCCGACAGTGTCGTCGCCTGTTGCCCGACCTTGATATACCCCAGACCGACCCGCGCCAGCGCGTCCATCTTATCGCGGATCGAGGGTACCGCCTTAAAGAAATCCTGTGCATCTTCCACTGTCATATCAAGGACATCCGCGATGGACTTGCCTTTGAATTTGATCTCAAGGGTTTCCCGATTGTACCGCGCGCCCTTGCAGGTTTCGCAGGTGACATAGACATCGGGCAGAAAGTGCATCTCGATCTTGATGACGCCGTCGCCCTGACAAGCCTCGCACCGACCGCCTTTGACGTTAAAGCTGAACCGGCCAGGCTTATACCCTCGCGCCTTGGACTCGGGCAGACCGGCGAACCAGTCACGGATCGGCGTGAACGCCCCGGTATACGTGGCCGGGTTCGAGCGTGGTGTACGCCCGATGGGCCGCTGGTCGATGTCGATCACCTTATCCAGATGCTCGAGCCCCTTGATCGTCTCGCATGGCGCAGGTGTCTGCCGCGCGCCATTCAGCCGCATCGAGGCTGTCTTGAACAGGGTTTCAATCGTCAGGGTCGATTTGCCACCGCCGGATACGCCGGTCACACAGACGAACTTGCCCAGAGGAAAATCAGCGGTCACTTTCTTCAGATTGTTCCCGGTGGCTTTGACCACAGTCACTTTCTTTTTGTTCCCCTTCCGCCGCTCGGACGGCACCGGGATTTCGCGGGTGCCTGACAGGTATTGGCCGGTGATCGAGGCTGCATCGGTCGCGATCTCGGACGGGGTACCATGGCTAACCACCTGCCCACCATGCACACCCGCACCCGGACCGATGTCAAAGACATAGTCGGCCTCGCGGATGGCTTCCTCGTCATGTTCTACGACGATGACCGTGTTCCCCTGATCCCTCAGGTTTTTGAGAGTACCCAGCAAGCGGTCATTGTCGCGCTGATGCAACCCGATCGAAGGTTCGTCCAGTACATACAACACCCCGGTCAGACCCGAACCGATCTGGCTGGCCAGACGGATACGCTGACTTTCCCCGCCCGAAAGCGTTCCACTTGAACGTGACAGCGTAAGGTATTCCAAACCAACGTTATTCAGGAACCCAAGCCGCTCACGAATCTCCTTGAGTATCACCCGCGCGATTTCATTTTTCTGAGCACTCAGATGGTTTGGTGCATCCTCAACCCACGCCAGCGCCTCGCGGATCGACATCTGCACAACCTGCCCGACATGCAATCCGGCGATCTTGACGGCCAGCGCCTCGGCCCGCAGTCGATAGCCTTCGCAACTGCCGCAGGACCGGTTGTTTTGATAGCGTTCGAATTCTTCGCGTATCCAGGCGCTGTCAGTCTCGCGATAGCGGCGCTCCATATTCGGGATAACGCCTTCGAAACTGCGGGTTACCTGATATACCCGGCCACCCTCGTCATAGCGGAACTGGATTTCTTCCTCACCCGACCCGCGCAGGAAAACCTGCTGCACCTTTTCGGGCAAATCTCTCCACGGCGTGTTTTTGTCGAACTCATAATGTCGCGCGATGGCTTCGATGGTCTGCAGAAAATACGGCGACTTACCCTTGCGCCACGGAGCCAACGCGCCGTCATACAGTTTCAATGTCTGATCCGGAACGACAAGGCGTTCATCAAAGAACAGCTCGACACCCAGCCCGTCGCAATCCTGACAGGCCCCAAAGGGTGCATTGAAGGAAAACAGGCGTGGTTCAATCTCGGGGATGGTGAAGCCACTGACAGGGCAGGCAAAATTCTCGCTGAACGTGATCCGTTCCGAGTCGCCTTCACGCGGTGCGGTTTCCAAAATCGCAATGCCATCGGCCAAATCAAGCGCCGTGCGCAAGCTGTCCGCCAACCGCGTTTCCATACCTTCGCGCACGACCAACCGGTCGACCACAACGTCGATGTCATGGCGGAATTTCTTGTCCAGTGTCGGCGGCTCGTCCAGCTCATGAAACGCGCCATCAACCTTGACGCGTTGAAACCCCTGCTTGCGCAGCTCCAGAAACTCTTTCTTATACTCGCCCTTTCGGTCCCGAACGATCGGGGCCAGGAGATACCCTCGCGTGCCCTCCTCCATCGTCATGATCCGGTCGACCATATCCTGCACCTGCTGGGCTTCGATCGGCTTGCCCGTGGCAGGGCTGAACGGTGTACCAGCGCGGGCAAACAGCAGGCGCAGATAGTCGTAAATCTCGGTCACGGTTCCCACGGTAGACCGTGGGTTCTTTGAGGTCGTCTTCTGTTCGATGGAAATAGCCGGAGATAGACCACTGATATGGTCCACATCTGGCTTTTCCATCATATCCAGAAATTGCCGGGCATAGGCCGACAGGCTTTCGACATACCGGCGCTGCCCTTCCGCATAGATCGTGTCAAAGGCAAGCGACGACTTGCCCGAGCCTGACAGACCAGTGATGACCACAAGCTGGTCACGCGGAATATCCACGTCAATGCCTTTGAGGTTATGTTCGCGCGCGCCGCGCACCTCGATATTCTTCAGCTCAGCCATGTTTGGCCCCCAACACATAAGTGTCCTAGAGATAAGCGAGCCACACTGAGTCTCCAACAGAAAAGTTAGAACAAAATGTGAACGAGAGAGATGTTGCCGCCACCTACTGACAACAAAACCAATAGAGTCACCCGGTAAACGGTATGATTTCTGAAAACTAGTGGAAAATGGCGCGGTTGACGGGGCTCGAACCCGCGACCCCCGGCGTGACAGGCCGGTACTCTAACCAGCTGAGCTACAACCGCGCATCTATTTCGTGGCCTTTACCCTGGACCAAGGATGGCAGCGATGGCGCGGTTGACGGGGCTCGAACCCGCGACCCCCGGCGTGACAGGCCGGTACTCTAACCAACTGAGCTACAACCGCCCGCTGCCCGTTCGTTGCTGAACGTTGGGGTGTATTATGGCCACGCCCGGACATCGTCAAGCGGCGAATTGAAGTTTTTTCTCAGAACGTAATTTTTGTTAGAGATGTTTTCTCGTCACACAACGAATGGCCAAATAGAAACCAGCCGATAATTCACGACCCGCTGCCTTTGACCAGACAAAAATATTCTGAAACCTTGAGCAGCACATCACCTGGCATGGGTCCGCTAGATCCAGATCTCAGGACAGCCCCCAAACTCTTCCCCAAGCTTATTCTGGCATAATCCCAAAGCGAACAGTCATATCAACTTGCTGGCAGAGAGTTACCCAAAGCTTACCGCGTTCTGCCTCATTTCAACCACAAATGGTCTGCAAGACGATTACAAACACCTCTGCCAAAAGAGACTTCATACGCTCGGTTGATCCTCGGGCCAAAACGTTGGAAATTTCTGATGCCAAAGGAAGAATTACCGATTCTAGAACCGGTCAATATATACGGCGCCAATTTTGTATTCCGGAAAAACCGGGAACAAACGGCGTGTTAGACAAGGAAGAAATTTAAGATGTCAGTTGCCAGCACAACTTCTCCGGGTGCAAATGTTACCGGCCATGTTTATGTAGACAGCCTGATTTGGGGCACGTCTTGGGACACCAGCGCCGGAGGCGTCAGTGCTCCGGGCACAATCACATACTCCTTCGATGATGGATCGTTAGGTCGCCGTGGCTTTGCCTCCTACATGAAGGAAGCAATCCGCAAAGCATTTGCAATTATCGAAACGATCATTCCGATCGAGTTCAACGAAGTCGGCTTTCTGACACCAGCAGGCGAGATTAATGACGTTAACATCACCT
This sequence comes from Ruegeria sp. YTSA105, assembly GCF_059610225.1. Classification (NCBI taxonomy): domain Bacteria; kingdom Pseudomonadati; phylum Pseudomonadota; class Alphaproteobacteria; order Rhodobacterales; family Roseobacteraceae; genus Ruegeria; species Ruegeria sp. YTSA105. Next base: position 347,038 of record NZ_JBXWNE010000001.1, on the reverse strand, counting down.
ACGCTTTGCTGACCCAAAACGATCTTGGCGGACCCGGATCTCTTGGTGTCCATCAAGTTCCGGGTGACGACCCCCTGCTGCAGGATTCTGGCATCGACGCCCTGTTCGGCATCTTTGCCTATGATACGCCTCTGTTTAGCAAAGAGGCCTTACGCAAAGGCGGTGAAGGCTTCGCGACAATCATTCATGAGATTCTTCACGGCCTTGGTCTAGCCCACCCACATGATGAAGGCGGCAGCTCGACTATATTTCCGGGGGTTACGCAGCCCTTCGACGATTACGGGACAGATGGGCAGAACCAGGGTGTTTACACCATCATGTCCTACAACTCGGGCTATCCCGAAGTTGTTCCACTGAAGACATATAAGGCTGGCGGCACGGCCTCGCCCATGGCCCTTGATATAGCTGCGCTGCAGGCGATCTACGGAACGACGGACCACAACACCGACGACAACGTCTATAAAATCAAAGGCAAGAATGGCGCCGGAACATTCTGGACATCCATCTGGGATACAGATGGAATCGATACAATTTCGGCAAAGAGTGTTGATCGTAGCGTCAGGATCAACCTCAATGACGCGGATCTTGATGGCAGCGATGCAGGTGGCACTCCTTCCCATGCCAAAGGCGTAACCGGTGGATTTACGATCGCAAATGGGGTCGTCATTGAGAATGCGCAGGGCGGCAACAAGGGCGACATCATCGTCGGGAATGAAGTTGATAACCGGTTGGAAGGATTTGGCGGTAGCGATGTTATTTCTGCTGGCGAGGGTAATGACATTCTTCTTGGGGGTGGCGGCAATGACACCCTGACCGGAGGTCTTGGAAACGACGAACTGTACGGCCACAAGGGCACGGACAACTTTGTAGCCGAGGACAGCGACGGCGACGATATCATTGACGGCGGAGAGGGCCTGGATTGGTTGCGTTATATCGGCACAAGCGCCGTAACCGTTGATTTGTCTGACACCAATGCACAGGCAACCGGATACGGAACCGATACCATTACGGGTGTCGAAAACGTCGATGGGTCCGAGCAAAATGACGACATTACAGGTACGGACGGTCGAAACATCCTGCAGGGTAATGGAGGGTCTGACCGCCTGGACGGGGGCCTTGGCAAAGATACCCTGAATGGTGGCGGAGGCAGCGATACTTTGATCGGTGGTGCCGGAAGGGACACCATGACCGGCGGCGAAGGGGCCGATGAGTTTGTGTTCACGTCAACAACCGAAAGTTCGCGCAAAGCAAAATATGCCGACCGGATTACCGATTTCACTCAGGGTGAAGACAAGATCGACCTAAGTGCGATCGACGCAAGCACCGTAATTGACGGCGATGATTCATTTGTCTTCAACGGTACAACACCGGCCCAGACGTCGGACGAAGGCGAAATCTATTACGTCAAGAAAAACAACGCAGGCACCAAGAACGACTTCACACTTGTTCTTGTGGATACTGACGGCGACAAAAATCCTGAGATGGTTATCAAGATCTCTGGCTTGCACGATCTGACCCAGGACGATTTCATTCTTTGACATCAAAAAGTGAAAGGGCGGCCCCACAAGGCCGCCCGTTTATGGGCACCTCGACTGGGCATTTGCGGGGTAATCCCCGGGGCCCAAAAGGCGCAAAGACCTCTTGCGGCTTTGCTGAACTCCTTATAAGACCCCTGCTCACGGGTGATTAGCTCAGTGGTAGAGCGCTTCGTTCACATCGAAGATGTCAGGAGTTCAAATCTCTTATCACCCACCATTTCTCTACTCTGCGATCCGATATGCAAAGCCAGTAATTGGCTGACTATTTGGTCTGACCAAAGAAAAAGGGCGAGGTGCTAACCCCGCCCCTAATTGCCATATTCTGACCTTTAGTGCGCCCTGGCGGACGGGGACGTGTTCTCAGCCGTTTTGGCTGCAGCCGCGGCGGCCTCTTCTGCGGCTTCGTCCCATTCGACAGGTTCAGGATCCCGAACCAGAGCGTGTTTCAGAACTTCCGAAACATGCGTGACCGGGATGATTTTCAGCCCTTCCTTCACGTTGTCAGGAATTTCGGCCAGGTCTTTCTCATTCTCTTCAGGAATCAGAACAGTCTTGATCCCGCCGCGCAGAGCCGCCAGCAGCTTTTCCTTCAAACCACCGATGGGCATCGCATTGCCGCGCAGGGAAACCTCTCCTGTCATGGCAATATCCTTGTGCACCGGGATACCCGTCAGAACCGATACGATTGAGGTCACCATTGCCAAACCGGCCGAAGGACCATCCTTGGGCGTTGCCCCGTCCGGTACGTGGACGTGGATGTCCAGGTTGTCGAATTTGGGCGGCTTCACCCCGATCTTAGGTGAGATTGACCGCACATAAGATGAGGCTGCATCGATGGATTCCTTCATCACATCGCCCAGCTTACCCGTGGTCTTCATCCGCCCCTTACCGGGCAGTTTCAGCGCCTCGATATGCAGCAGATCGCCACCAACGGAGGTCCAGGCCAGACCGGTTACAACCCCAACCTGATCGTGCTGTTCAGCCAAACCATAGCGGAACTTGGGCACGCCCAAGAATTCATCCAGATTGTCCGGCGTCACCGTGACCGACTCCGCCTCTTTCTTGATGATCTTGGTCAGCGACTTCCGCGCCACCTTGGCGATTTCGCGTTCAAGGTTCCGCACGCCAGCTTCTCGGGTGTAGGTGCGGATAATCGATTGCAGCGCCTCATCGGATAGTTCGAACTCTTTGGCTTTCAGACCGTGGTTCTTGATCTGCTTACCGATCAGGTGCTGCTTGGCGATCTCGCTCTTTTCATCTTCGGTATAGCCCGCCAGAGGTATGATCTCCATCCGGTCGAGCAAAGGCCCGGGCATGTTATAGCTGTTGGAGGTGGTCAGGAACATCACGTTGGATAGGTCATATTCAACCTCAAGGTAGTGATCCATGAACGTGCTGTTCTGTTCCGGGTCCAACACTTCCAGCATGGCCGAGGCCGGATCGCCACGGAAATCCTGACCCATCTTGTCGATCTCGTCGAGCAGGATGAGCGGGTTTGTGGTCTTCGCCTTTTTCAGCGCCTGGATGATCTTACCAGGCATCGAACCGATATAGGTCCGACGGTGGCCACGGATCTCGGACTCGTCACGCACACCGCCCAGCGAGATGCGAATGAATTCGCGCCCCGTCGCACGTGCAACCGACTTACCAAGCGAGGTTTTACCCACACCCGGAGGGCCAACAAGGCACATAATCGGGCCCTTCAGCTTCTTCGACCGCTGCTGAACAGCCAGATATTCGACGATCCGTTCCTTGACCTTCTCAAGCCCATAGTGATCGTCATCCAGAATTTCCTGCGCGCGACCAAGATCTTTTTTAACGCGGGACTTGGTGCCCCAAGGCAGAGCCAAAATCCAGTCGAGGTAATTGCGCACGACTGTGGCCTCAGCCGACATCGGGCTCATATTGCGCAGCTTCTTCAGCTCACCTTCGGCCTTTTCACGCGCCTCTTTCGACAGCTTTGTTTCGGCGATTTTCTCTTCCAGCTCGGCCACTTCGTTCGAGCCGTCATCGCCATCGCCAAGTTCCTTCTGAATGGCCTTCATCTGCTCATTCAGATAATACTCACGCTGTGTCTTCTCCATCTGGGTTTTGACGCGGGTCTTGATCTTTTTCTCGACCTGCAGAACCGACATCTCGCCCTGCATCAGGCCATAGACCTTTTCAAGCCGTTCGCTGACCGACAGTGTTTCCAGCAGTTCCTGCTTTTGCTCGACCTCGATACCAAGATGCCCCGACACAAGGTCGGCCAGTTTGGCGGGCTCGGCGGTTTCACCAACAGCGGTCAAAGCCTCTTCGGGGATGTTCTTGCGGACTTTGGCATAGCGTTCGAACTCATCCGCGACGGTGCGAAGCAACGCTTGTGTAGTGGTCACATCACCCGGAATCTCGGTCAGATATTCTGCACGAGCCTCAAAAAACTCTTCGTTATCAAGGTATTCTGTAATCTGTACGCGCGCTTGCCCCTCGACCAGAACTTTCACGGTTCCATCTGGAAGCTTCAGCAGCTGCAGCACATTTGCCAGCACGCCCGAGCGATAGATTCCGTCGATTTCCGGATCGTCATCACCTGGATCAATCTGGCTAGACAGCAGAATTTGCTTATCGTCTTGCATCACTTCCTCAAGTGCGCGGACAGACCTTTCCCGACCCACGAACAAAGGCACGATCATGTGAGGAAAAACCACAATGTCGCGTAGCGGAAGTACTGGGTATGAGGAATTCAGGGGCTCTTGCATGCTCAATCCTTATCTTTGGCAAGACGGCACTGGTCCCTCATCTAGGCAACCCCCGGCCGTCTCCTGTCTGGAAGGTAAAGGTGGTGCGCCAAGCGTCCTATTTCAACCTTACCTGTAGTGGACCCAACAATGACCGGAAGGTTGCGCCTCCGCAAGACGATAACATGATCGGTCTCGTCAAATTCTCAATTTGACCCCGCTTGGTTTCTTCGGCGATTGCCTGCCTGGAAATTCAGAAACAAACAGCAAAAGTACAACACTATCTAACAGGCAGCTGCCCAAAGCCTGCCATCATTGCAAACAATATGATTGCATACCCCAACTTCTGATCGATTACTGTGAGTCGTAGAGATGACAAATCCAAAAAATACCAATGCTGCGGAATCCGACCATCAACGGTACTTATCTGCCCGCGACTCCGATCATGCGACTCTTTTAGCGCATGCCGCCAAAAGCTCTGGGCGATCTGTTATACAAGTCCAACGGAGCTTCAATCAAATGGCAAAGCCTCCCAGCCGTTTGAATATGGTCGAGTATGTGCGCAATGGCCTTCATCACGAAGACCGCTTTACCGACGCCGAACGCGCGGCATACATCTCCAATGATCTCCATTGGCCCATCGCCCACAAGTGTAACCATCATGGTTGGAACAGTGCCGCAGAAGACAAGATACTGGCTTCTACTTTGCTTGAAACAGCAGGTGTACCTGTCCCGGAAACCGTTGGCGTCATCGACCGTTCGAACCGACACTACCCCGGGGTTACGAAAATCAACACTCCTGAGGCGTTGCGCGATCTCGTTTGCAACCATCTGGAAGGTGGGCTTTTTGGAAAGATCGTCGAGGGGATGGTAAGCTTTGGGGCCTTTTTGATCGAGGATGCGGATCAATCCACTATCACTTGTGCAGGCCAACCGCCGATCACTTATGAGGCATTCCTAGACGAGTTCGTTGGGCAGAATTCATATGTCGTGCAACCTTTGCTCAAAAATCACTCTGCAATCCAAGACTACGCTTCAGCCCTTGCAACGGTGCGAATGGTTACGCTGGTAAGAGAAAACGACGTCTTTTGCCCAGTTGCCGTTATTAAAATTCCGCAGGGCCCCAATATTGCGGACGCCTTCTGGAGACCGGGGAACCTTGCTTGTTCGATCAATATCGAAACCGGTGTTATCGAAACCGTCGCGCGCCGCGCCAAGATGGAAACAGAATTCCTGGATGACCATCCTGACAACCCCGGTTTAATGGGCTTGAAACTGCCTTTTTGGGACGAATTGATCGAAATAAATGACCGTGCTGCAAGAACCTTTCAGCCAATTCGATATCAGTCGACCGACATCGCTATAGCCGAGTCTGGCCCGGTCGTTGTCGAGCTGAACTATGGCGGTGGCTTCGACCTGCCTCAATATGCAAGTGGCCGTGGGATGTTGACACCAGAAGTTCGTAGCTTTTTCGAAGGGTTTGGCTACGACCTTGATGCAAAACCACAAAAGAAGCGCTGGCTGTTCGGTAAACGCAGATAAAGCGCCCTCAATCTAGAGTCTTGTTAGGTTGACTGAAAAGGCGCTGAACCTAAATCTGTTCAATATCCCCTTGCGCGCGCTGCGCATGGAAGGTCGCCTGCCAGGCATCGAATGTACCAGCAGCAATGGCATCGCGCATACCCTGCATTATTTCCTGAAAATAGTGCAGATTATGCCAGGTCAGCAGCATGCCCGAGATCATCTCGTTCGAGCGGAACACATGGTGTAGATAGGCGCGAGAGTAGTTCGAACACGCCGGGCATGAGCAGGCCTCATCCAGCGGGCGCGGGTCATCTGCGTGGCGGGCATTCTTTATGTTGACCACGCCGTAACGAGTGAACACCTGTCCTGTGCGACCGGACCGTGAGGGTAAGACACAATCCATCATGTCGATCCCGCGGGCGACAGCTCCGACAATGTCGTCAGGCTTTCCAACGCCCATCAAATAGCGCGGTCTGTCGGCTGGCAGAAAGTCAGGAGCGTAGTCGAGGCAACCAAACATGGCCTCCTGACCTTCGCCCACGGCCAGACCGCCAACCGCGTAACCTTCGAATCCGATCGCTTTCAGCGCCTCGGCACTTTCTTCGCGTAGATCCTGTTCCAGCCCGCCTTGCATGATCCCAAACAACGCATGTCCAGGACGGTCGCCGAAAGCCTGTCGCGATCGATCGGCCCATCGCATCGACAGGCGCATTGATTCAGCAATTCGATCTCGATCTGCGGGTAGGGCTGGACATTCGTCAAAACACATCACGATGTCTGAACCCAGCAAGCGCTGTATCTCCATCGAGCGTTCCGGGGTCAGCTCGTGCTTGGACCCATCAACATGAGATTTGAAGGTCACGCCCTTTTCTGTCAGCTTGCGCAGACCAGCCAGGGACATGACCTGAAATCCACCAGAATCGGTCAGGATCGGGCGATCCCAGTTCATGAACTTGTGCAACCCACCCAAACGGTCAATGCGCTCGGCCGTAGGGCGCAGCATCAGGTGATAGGTGTTTCCCAACAGTATATCGGCACCGGTTGCACGAACACTTTCCGGCATCATCGCTTTGACCGTCGCAGCAGTCCCCACTGGCATGAACGCCGGGGTACGCACCTCGCCACGCGGCGTGTGGATCACTCCGGCGCGGGCCTTGCCGTCGGTGGCCTTCAGGTCAAATGAGAAACGGTCTGTCATTGGGCATCCTTGGGTCGCTAAACCGGGCAGGATTTGCCCGATCTGCTCAGCCATTGCAAGTTGTCAGGGTAAAGAGGCAACCTGCTGGGTAAACAGATCAACAACCCCTGCCCCGTCAACATCCCGACATACCAGCACAGCCGGTCGCGTTGAGACCGGACGCGTAGCGCCGGATTCCGTACCACCCACAATTACCTCAACCCCGGTTTCGACCATCTCGAACATCGTGCCATGGGTGCATGCGATCACAGCAGTCGAGTCATGCAGGCCGCAGCCCTCCAACCCGCCGATATCCTTGTAGAATTTTAGGTAAAATACCGAGATGTCACGCAGGAAAGCCCCCATATCGGGCGAGCGTTGGGCCAGACCGTCAAAATCCGCACTTTTGTACAGCGTTTTCAAGGTGACATCCAAACCAACCACAACGGTCGCCGGGGGTGCTGCAAACACTTCATTTGCGGCAAGGGCATCGTGATAGATGTTTGCTTCGGCATGTTCCGTGATGTTTCCTGGGCAGAAAACCGCCCCACCCATGATCACCAACTGTTTGATGTTCTGCGAAAACTCAGGGTCCAAACGCATCGCCGCAGCAATATTAGTCAAGGGGCCGATTGCACAAACCGTCAGCTCTCCCTTGTGGCGGCGCGCCATTTCCACCAGGAATTCCGTGGCATTCAAATCATGGTTCGCCCCGATTTCCGGGATATCGGTAATATCCCCAAAACCTTCGGGACCGTGAACATGTTCGGACGGTGCGTGGTGCCCTGTTCCCTGTGGGTAGGCCGCGCCTTGGGCCACGGGAATGTCCAACCCAAGTTTATCCACCAAAAACCGTGCATTGCGGCTGGATTGATGAACGTGGGTGTTGCCAAAAACGGTCGTGAGGCCGATCAAGTCAATCTCGGGGGCTGCAGCGGCATATGCAATGGCCATCGCATCGTCGATGCCGGGGTCTGTATCAATAATCAGTTTCATCCCAGCCCGATAGCGCAAACGCGAGGGGATGCAAAGCGGTCACAATAGCAAAAACTAACCAAAATCCATGGATCAGGGTTTTGAATCCAAGCACAATCCCTCCATACCAGAGTTGAAAATGGGCGATTCAACCCCCAAATGTATACTATCGTACACAATAAAAGAGGACAGATATGACCGAAGACCAAATCATTGGATTGCTTTCTTCGAACATAATTTACCTGCTCGCGGCGGCATTGATCGTCATCATCACGCTAAAAGGCATTAAAATCGTGCCGCAATCAGAAAAATATGTGGTCGAACGGTTCGGGCGCTTGCATTCGGTGCTTGGCCCTGGGATCAACTTTATCGTTCCTTTACTGGATGTTGCACGGCACAAGATATCCATTCTGGAACGCCAGCTTCCCAATGCAACGCAGGACGCAATCACCAAAGATAACGTTCTGGTCCAAATCGACACTTCGGTCTTTTACCGCATCCTAGAGCCGGAAAAGACAGTCTACCGCATCCGCGATGTAGATGGTGCTATCGCGACGACCGTTGCCGGAATCGTCCGGGCGGAAATCGGCAAGATGGACCTGGACGAAGTTCAGTCAAACCGTGCTCAACTGATCACTCAGATTCAAGGAAGCGTCGAAACCGCAGTGGATGACTGGGGGATCGAAGTGACGCGCGCCGAGATTTTGGACGTTAACCTCGATCAGGCGACCCGTGACGCGATGCTGCAACAGTTGAATGCTGAACGCGCGCGCCGCGCGCAGGTGACCGAGGCTGAGGGCAAGAAACGCTCTGTTGAGCTTCAGGCCGACGCCGAACTCTATGCGGCAGAACAAACGGCCAAAGCGCGCCGCATTCAAGCCGAAGCCGAAGCCTATGCAACCAGTGTTGTTGCCCAGGCGATTAAGGAAAACGGTATAGAAGCGGCTCAGTACCAGGTTGCATTGAAACAGGTTGAGGCATTGAACACGCTGGGCACCGGCAATGGCTCGCAGACTATCGTTGTACCTGCCAATGCGCTTGAAGCTTTCGGAAACGCCTTCAACATGCTGAAAGGACGTACATAATGGCTGATCCCTTTTGGTTAACATGGTGGCTATGGCTGGCTGGCGCGTTGGCTTTGGGCATCCTCGAAATAGTCCTACCTGGGTTTATCTTTCTGGGTTTCGCCATCGGGGCCGGGCTGACGGGTATTCTGCTGGCAATCCCTGGCATAGTACCGTCGCTGCCGATCCTGCTTATGATCTTTGCGACTTTGTCGCTGATTGCCTGGCTGATCCTGCGCCGCGTCTTTGCTCTGCCCCATGGCCAGGTGAAGAAGTTCAGACATGACATAAACGACTAAACTCTTATGGCACCCCTTAAGGGGGTGTCATTGTGCCTCTGGACGCTGCCCGAGGCTTTCCCTATATAATTCGTCAGGTAACAAACCCGAGGCACGAATGACTCACCCGAGCGAACAGTTTGAAGGCACACCTCTTATTGCCCCTTCAACGATTGAACACCCTCTTTATGAGCCGGTGGTCGACGCCTGCCGAACGGTTTATGACCCCGAAATCCCTGTAAACATCTATGATCTGGGTCTGATCTATACGATCGACATCACCCAGGAAAACGCGGTCAAGGTCATCATGACACTGACCGCGCCCGGCTGCCCGGTTGCCGGCGAAATGCCTGGGTGGATCGTCGAGGCAATCGAACCCGTGGCCGGCGTAAAAGAAGTCGACGTGGAACTGACCTGGGAGCCCCCCTGGGGCATGGAAATGATGTCAGACGAAGCGCGCCTGGAACTTGGATTTATGTAAGGCCAAGTGCGATGGCCTGCTGTTATTGAATTCCGCAGGTCGATTTGATTTCGTCCGACCTCTGGTTAAGCTTCTCTATGTAATCTCCTGATAACATAGTTAGTCTTTTCTTTTCGGTTCCAGTCACAAGGCCTAGAAGCGCCCCAGCAGGTGTAATGGCAATTACACTTTTGGCCTGCTCTTCCTCTGCATGTTTTCGTTCGGTTGCAATCGCGCGCAAATCACCTTCTGCCGTTGCACAGTTTACCGGATGTTGCTTTTCTTCTGCGATCGCCGTCTGAGCCAAAAACACAGACAGCATCAGAGAAGGAATTGTAAGAATATCTTTTTTTCTAAACCAAAGTCTTTTCATGCTATTCAGCCTCAAATATTTTCCAAAAGTGGATCATGGGTCAGGCTATGACGAGTGTAATTTGCAAAGCAAGCCTTGCTTACCGACTCAGGCAGATAATCTAACCCGACAGGAAAACTTAGGTAAGAAAACCTGCTATGTCTTGAGCCTGATGCCTCGGGGCACTACATTAGCAACAACGAACAACGACGGAGATCATGATGTTCGGCATCCCCGGCAAACAGGCCGTAACAATGACACCAAAGGCTGCAGAGCAGATTGCCCGCCTGATGACTTCGGGCGGTCATGCTGGTTTGCGTATTGGCGTCAAGAAAGGCGGCTGTGCCGGGATGGAATACACCATGGACTATGTCGACCAGCCTGACACCAATGATGAAGTGGTCGAGCAGGACGGCGCGCGGATCATGATCGCCCCGATGGCACAGATGTTCCTGTTTGGAACAGAGATCGACTATGAGGTCTCGTTACTTGAAGCTGGTTTCAAGTTCCGCAACCCGAATGTTGTAGATGCCTGCGGTTGCGGAGAATCCATCAAGTTCGACGAAAGCATTGCAACTCAGCCTTAAGACGCTGCCTGCAAGTGCACATAGGTCTCGTTGAACCGACGCGTCAAGTGCTCTCCTGCCTGGATGACATTCTCTGAATGTGGCGGGGCAACATTGGTGTCACAAGACGGGTTGAAGAACAAAGGAACCGACAGCCTTTCAGCAGATCCACCGATCACACGGTGCAGAGTTGCCTTGACCGCCCCTGCCGTCCAGAACTCCAGCATCTCCCCAAAATTGATAATGAATGTTCCGGGCTGCGCTTGGACCTGAGCCCAACTCTGGTCCGGCATCTGTACCTCTAACCCGGCTCGACCATCGGTGGCCAGCAGGGTCAGACAGCCATAATCAGTGTGCGCTCCGATACCGAAATCCTTTTCGCCTGCCCAGACTGGCCTTTGCGGGTAATAATTGCCGCGCAACAGGGCCATGGGCGTGTCGAAGGCAGTGTCAAAGCTGTTGGCATCCTTGCCCAATGCCACCGAAATGGCGCGCAACACCCGCATGGCAACCGAACAAGCGTCACCATAATAGGCCTCGATGATTGATCGAAACTCGGGCACAATCTCCGGCCATTGGTTCGGGGCATAAACCGAGAGGTTCTTGCCAAAGTACCTATTGGTCTCAGCTAGCTCGTATCCGCAATCGAACACCTCTTTGAAGTCAGGATTTGCAGCTGGATCTACCTGTTCCGAGCGCGAGGCGCCCCACCCACGGTTGGACCCGGTCACAGCCATATCAACACGCCGTTTCTCGGCCTCTGGCAGCCGGAAGAATGCGTGATATGCCGAGATGACCCGTTCCACCCGACAGGCGGAGATACCAGTATTGGACACGGTCAGAAACCCAACTTCACCGACGGCGCGGGTCAATTTGGCCAATTCCGCCGTGTCGCACCGATCCAGTTTTTCAAGATCAAGATGTTCGATCATATTGCTCATTCCTCATCGCGGCGGAAACTGCCGTTTTGCAACGGGCTCTGCAACCGGAATTGTCAGACCTGACTGGCAATGATATCCGGTCACCAGAAAACCGATTTATTTCAAGGGGACGCGATATGCGGCGCAAACTGGCGGCTGGAAACTGGAAGATGAATGGTAATGCTGCCGACTTGAGAGAGCTTCAGGCCCTTTCTCACATGCATGCTGCCCCGGCAGTTGATATTCTGATCTGCCCACCTGCCACCTTGATCCATCGGGCCAAAGAGAAGGTCCCGGGCGGAAACATCCAGATAGGCGGTCAGGATTGCCACGCGGCAAACTCGGGCGCGCATACAGGTGACATTAGCGCCCAGATGCTGGCCGACGCCGGAGCGTCAGCCGTCATTCTTGGCCATTCTGAACGCCGCGAAGACCATGGTGAACAGAATGAAGATGTTCGTGCTAAATCTATTGCCGCTATGTACGGTGGGCTAAAGGCGATCATCTGCGTCGGTGAAAGCCTGGAACAGCGCGAGGCCGCCAATACCCTGGATATAATCGGCGGTCAGATGTCTGGCTCGATCCCGGATCAGGCAACCGGTGAAAACCTGATTGTTGCCTACGAGCCGATCTGGGCCATCGGCACAGGGAAAGTGCCCACCCTGGATGAGATCGGACAGGTTCATGACTTTATCCGCGCGCGGCTGGAACGGCGCTTTGGCGAAGGCGTTGGGCGTTCGGTCCGGCTGCTTTATGGCGGCTCGGTAAAGCCATCAAACGCCGCCGAGATTTTCGCCGTATCGAACGTGGATGGCGCTCTGGTCGGCGGGGCGAGCCTGAAGGCTGACGATTTCTCGGGCATCGTTCAGGCTCTGGAACAAGCCTGATCAGGCCATTTTCATCGTCACCATCCCGGCTATGATCAAGACTGCCGCGCAGATGCGCGTGGCGGTCAGGGCTTCGCCCAGAAAAAGAATACCAAAGGTAAACGCGCCAACCGCTCCTATTCCCGTCCAGATGACATAGGCTGTTCCCAAAGGCAGCGTCCGCATGGCCAGTGCCAGCAATGTGAACGAACCAAGCATCGAAACCGCCATCAGGGCGGTCGGCCAGAACCGGGTGAACCCGGCAGATTGTTTCATCGCCACGGCCCAGACAATTTCAAGCAGGCCGGCAAACAACAGGATAATCCAGGGCATAGAAGAGACCTCTGATCAGTCCGGGTCGTCCCGGATACTGTCCCGTGATGGAGAGGTCGTCCTCTGCCCTTTTAGATAATCCCCTTGGCGCCCCGTTCAAGACGCAAAAACCGGGCAGAGATCCCCTGCCCGGTCTTATTCTCAGCGGCTGGACCCGCTAGTTTGTTATGATCTCCGGCCCCATGAAAGTGTTGGGCAGAAAGGTGGATATCCACGGGATATAGGTCACCATGATCAGGAAGACGAACAGGACCGCCAGGAATGGCAGGGCCGCCCGGACAACGCCCATCATCGGCATGCCCGCCACGCCCGAGGTCACGAACAGGTTCAAGCCGACCGGCGGGGTAATCATCCCGATCTCCATGTTCACAACCATGATGATGCCCAGGTGAATCGGGTCGATGCCTAGCTCGATTGCAATCGGGAACACCAGTGGTGCTACGATCACCAGCAGGCCCGAAGGCTCCATGAACTGGCCGCCGATTAGCAGGATCACATTGACCACGATCAGGAAAGTCACCGGCCCCAGACCTGCCGACAGCATGGCAGTTGCTATGTGCTGCGGAACCTGTTCATCGGTCAGTACATGTTTCAGGATCAAGGCGTTGGCGATAACGAACAGCAGGGTAACGGTCAGTTTCCCAGCTTCGAACAACGTCTGCTTGGTGTCGGGGTGAAAAATTGCCGTGATCAGCGCATAAGGCTTTCTGAGCAAAGAGATATTCTTTTCCTCACCCTCGGTGCTGAGGGGGCCCATGTCCTTGTAGACGAAGCTGGCAATCAAAAAGGCATAGACTGCGGCCACCGCAGCGGCCTCGGTCGGGGTAAAGATACCCCCATAGATGCCACCCAGAATGATCACGATCAGGAACAGACCCCAACCTGCTTCGCGTGCAGAGACTAAGATTTCGCCCCAGCCTTTCCATTCACCTTTGGGTAGGTTCTTGACCTTGGCCATCACATAGATGGTGATCATCAACATCAGCCCAGCCATCAGGCCGGGGATCACACCGGCGAGGAACATGCGGCCAACCGAAACTTCGACAGCAGCCGCATAGACCACCATCACGATCGACGGCGGGATCAAAATGCCCAGCGTCCCGGCGTTACAGATCACACCGGCGGCAAACTCCTTGGAATAACCAACCTGCCGCATCCCGGCGATCACAATCGAACCAATGGCCACCACCGTAGCCGGAGACGACCCCGACAGAGCCGCAAACAGCATACAGGCGAACACCCCCGCAATCGCCAGACCTCCGGGCAAGTGCCCCACGCAGGCAATCGAGAAACGGATGATGCGCCGGGCCACGCCGCCCGTGGTCATGAAGGACGAGGCGAGAATGAAGAAAGGGATCGCCAGCAGGGTAAAATGCCCTTCGAAAGCCTCAAACAAGGTACCTGCGACCGAGGCGAGCGAACTGTCGGAATAGATCAGCAGAAACAGGGTCGAACTGAGCCCCAGAGCCACCGCAATCGGTACACCGATCAACAGCAAACCTACGACCATCGAGAACAGAAGAATGACATCCATCAGTTGTGCTCTCCTTGCTGAGCGCGGACTTCTTCAATCTCGTCCTCGACTTCGTGACTGGCGACCATCCGATCGGCTTCTCCGCGCCAAATCTGTACCGCAACCTGCGCAAAGCGGATCACCAAAAGCAGCATCGACACGGGCAGAACCAGATACGGCACCACCTTGGGCAGTTTTTCATAGCCCTCGCCATAGTTGATCAGATCCTCAAGAAACCGCAGCGGGGCGACCATCGGAATGTCGTCGACCTCATAAAAGCTCTGACTGCGCGCATCGAAGTTGAACCCGGTAGGGAACCATCGCCCCGATGTGGGCGGCAGATCCGCGAACACGGCCCAATAGTCATATGCGCCTTTTAGCATCAGCAGAGAAAACACCAGACAGCAGGCTACTGCGATCAGAGCCAAAATCCGTCGAGGCGCCGGGCTGAGCATGTTCAGGATGGCGTCCACTCCCAGATGGGCGTGTTTCTTGACGGCATAAGACGCCCCAAGCAGCACCAACCAGCCGAAGGCGAATACCGTCAGCTCCAGTGCCCATAGGATATTGGAATTAAAGAAATACCTTGCGATCACATTGGCAAATGTCACAGCCGTCATCAGGCCCAGCAACGATGCGATCAAGGTTTCTTCGATATGGTCGACCAGCCCGCCTTGGCCGGATTGCGCACCAGACATCTATCTGTCCCCACATTTTTTTGAGATAAGTGCTGTTTGGGCGGGCCAAATCGGCCCACCCTGCCTGCGCGTCGAATACTCCCCAGTCCCCGGACGCGCGGCGTATACCAGGATCAGAACCCGGCGTTGATAGCCTGTGCGGCGTCGATCTTTTCTTGACCCACGTCACCGGCGAACTGTTCCCAAACAGGTTTCATGGCGTCGATCCAGGCCTGACGCTGTTCAGGGTTAAGTTCACGGATGATACCGCCCGCATTTGTGATCGAGACCTTGGCTTCCTCGTTCACCGAGAAGGATTCTTTGTTCCGCTGTTCTGTCACTTCGCCCAGAATGGTCAGGAACTGTTCGCGCACCGCAGGATCCAGGCTGTCCAGCCAGTCAACCGATGTCACGACCAGATAGTCGATGACACCGTGGTTGGTTTCAGTGATACCGTCCTGAACCTCAAAGAACTTCTTGCCGTAGATGTTGGACCAAGTGTTTTCCTGTCCGTCGACGACACCTTGCTGCAACGCGCCATAAACCTCTGAGAAAGCCATTTTCTGCGGGCTTCCGCCAATCGCCTCCATCTGCGCGACCAGCACGTCAGAGGATTGGACGCGGAATTTCAGGCCATTGGCATCCGACGGATCGACCAGCGGTTTGTTGGCCGACATCTGTTTCATGCCATTGTGCCAGAATGCCAGCCCCTGCAGGCCACGGCGCTGCATGCTGTCTTTCATCGCCTGACCGTCAGCCGAAGCCTGAAATGCGTCTACCGCGTCAATGTTCTTGAACATGAACGGCAGGTCGAACAGGCGGAATTGCTTGGTGAACTTCTCGAACTTGGACAATGACGGGGCCGCCAGTTGCACATCGCCCTGCAACATCGCCTCAAGGACTTTATCGTCGTTATAAAGCGTGGAGTTCGGGTAGACCTCCATGCACATCACGCCGTTCATCTCATCATTAACGCGCTGTTCCAGCAACGAGGCTGCAATACCCTTGGGATGTTTATCGGTATTGGTCACATGCGCGAATTTCACGACGATTTCGCCGTCTTCACAAGCGGCCATGCCTGCGGTTGCTGTTACGGTTAGAGCGACGGCCGTCGCTGCCGTTGTCAAAAATTTCATCAGTCGAGTTCTCCCAGATACTTCACTACGTCTCCGGACGCGCAGAAGCCGTCCCATGGCGGCGAGTGAACCGAATCGGGGTCAAGCCCTCAACTTATTGTGGGCTTGACTATCGGGTAGTATTTTTTCATTTATTTACTGAGTGTTACGCACTTCCTGTCTGGTATCCATTTGAGCCATTCGGGAACCCGTGCGAGAATCCGCACATATAAATGCCCCATTGTGTGGATTTCCGCACAAATAGCGATTCGCCGAACGCGAATCGTTTACCGGGATTTGGCTCTTCCCACGGTCCGCGTCAGCGGACTGCTACACCCAACAGCTTAACCGCATGACAATGCGGGAAAAGCTGGCAGGAGCTTTCACCTACGGTAGTCTTCCGGACGAATGTGATATCGCGCCAGTTTGTCGTAAAAGGTCTTGCGAGGCAGCTTTAGCGCCTTTGCGGCTTCTGATGCTTTGCCGTTATGCCGGCCAAGGGCAGCAATCAGCAGAGATCTTTCGACCCGTGCCATCTGCTCGCTCAACCCCAGTTCTGCGGCCTGCGAGACATCTTCGGGCATTCCCAGCACAAACCTCATTGCGGCTGACATCAGCGACCGTGCATTGCCCGGCCAGTCTCTGGTCATCAGCGATGCCAGATGGTCCGACGTGATTTCCGGTTCCTTTATCCCGGCCTGTTCGGCTGCCTGTGCTACATAGTGGCGGAAGATTACAGGTATATCCTCGGGGCGCTCGGCAAGCGACGGTATGCGAACGCGCATCACATCCAAACGATAGAACAAATCCGCAAGGAACCGTCCATCCGAAGACAATTCGGCCAGGTCAGTGGTCGTGCCCGCCAGAATTCGGGCGCCTACACCCTGTTCAACCATCTCCAGTGCTGCATATTGCGTGGCCTCGGGCATGGCCGAGATTTCGTCCAGAAAAAGGGAACCACCGGCTGCATCTTCGCAGACATGAACCAGATCGCTGGTCGACAAACCGGCGGATGGACGTTTGACAAATGGGCCCTGACTTTGCGGCGACATTAGGTGAACGACCTCGGCAACTTTGGACACGCCGCTGCCAGCCGGTCCGGTGACCAAAACTTCGGCCCCTGTCTGGGCTACTGTACGAACCCTTTCCCTCAGTTCTTCGGCCTTTGATGAGAGACCGAACAGCAGGCGTGCCGCTGGATCGCCGCGCTCAAGCTCGCTTTTCATCGCCCGTTGTTGCAGGACATGTTCTCGCGCCTCAGAGGCCTTGCCCAATACCTTTAACAGGTCAGCCGCAGCGCAGGGTTTTTCCAGAAAGTCGAACGCGCCCTGCCCCATGGCCTGCACTGCCATTGGTATGTCGCCTTCTCCAGTCAACAGGATGACAGGCAGATCAGCATCCATATCGCGGGTGTAGGTCAACAGGTGAAACCCGTCCCGACCAGGCATCCGGATATCCGATACGATCACACCGGCGAAATCGGCCCGGATATGATCCTTGGCCGCCACAAAGGACCCGGCTGTTACGGGTTCATAATCGGCAAGCTCCAGCGTCTGGGCCAGCGCCTCGCGCACTGCCGAGTCGTCATCGACCAAAAGCACTTTGCGGGTCATGCTGCCCCTACTTCGCTGAAATGTTCCAGTTCCACAGTGAATACCGCACCTGTCGGAGCGTTGGTGCCCCGAATGTTACCACCAAAACTCTGAACCAGACCATATGAGATCGACAGCCCCAGCCCCATACCCTCGGACGAACCGACGGCTTTGGTGGTGTAAAACGGCTCGAACAGCTTTTCCGAGTTTTCGATCCCCGGACCGGTGTCACTGACCGTGACCGTCAGGGTTTGGCCGCTGTTTATCGCGATCTTGATCATGCGTTGGTTTTGCTCACTCATCGCATCGGCGGCATTGTTAATCAGATTTACGAACACCTGTACCAATCTCACTTCGCCACCCCAAGCATAGATAGGGACATCTGGAGCCTGCCATTCCATACGAACGTTTTCCGAATTCAGCCGGGCCTCGGTCAATTCCAACGCCGTTTCTATTACCTGAACCAGATCAACTCTGCCCATGGGCTCGTTTTCATTGCGGGCAAAAGCCCTGAGGTTCTTGATAATTCGCGCCATTCGCGCGGCCAAATCGGAAATTCTGGTGAGGTTCTCGGCGGCTTTTGACTCGTCACCTCTGCTCAGAAAAGCCGTTCCGTTCTCGGCGAATTGGCGAATGGCCATCAGCGGCTGGTTCAACTCATGGCTGATGCCCGCCGACATCTGCCCGAGCGCACTCAACTTCCCGGCCTGTATAAGCTCTTCCTGCGCATGTTTCAGCGCGACCTCGGCCTCTTCCCGTTCATGAACCTCGCGCCGCAGGGCCGTGTTCGCGGCGGTAAGCGCATGGGTTCTGCGCGTCACGCGGCTTTCCAGCACCGCATTGGCCTCAGCAAGCGCGCGCCGGCGTTCGGTTGCCATGTACAAAAGCGCCCCGAAGGCCAGACAGATCGCAGCGACCGCCGCTGCTTGCAAATTCGCCAGACGGCGCGCCGGGGCCACATCCACCAGCACCTCTGCTGTCATGTCTATCACCGGTAGATCGAGCGTAAGGTGTAACGCACGCCGTGGCAGATACCGGCCCCAATTCAAGGTCCAAAGCTCGTGTCGTCCGATCAGATTCGACGAGAAATCAACCGCCTGCCCCTCGGGCGGCACCAGCCCCGGTTGACCTTCGGTCCGACGCCAGAACAACAGGTCGGATCGGTTCGAGATGAACACCACACCTTCCCCATCAATAAAGAAAATGGCCTCGGTACTGCCCCGCCAAGTCTGTTCGACATCTTGCACATCGGCTATAACCATCAATGCGCCTTCGACTATACCGGTGGGACCAAAGGCAGGGGCTGCATAGGAATAGGTTCGATCGCCGCTTGTGGACTCGACCCCGTGGGCACTGCCCATAGCACCCTGCATGGCGCGCCTGAATGCGGGATGGTCTGCCATCGTCAATTCAGGCACCGGGTGGGCGGCTGCAAGTACCCTGCCCAGACGGTCCAGATAGACAATGTTAACGGCGGCAGTTTTGTCTGCCACGTCCAGCAACACAGCCTGCGCGATGGCGCGATCACTCGGCGTGACAAGCGTTCGAACAGCCGGGTGGCTGGCCATCAAGACAGCCAGTTCCTGATAGACCTGCATTTGTGTGCTAAGGCGGTCGGCGGCCAATTCCAGATCGGCCTCAGCCTTATCGCTCAGCGGCGACAAAGCCTGACGAAAGCCGTATGACCACACTCCAACAGAGAGCAGCCCAACAGCAATCAGAAATGTCGAAATTAACCATACCCTTTGCATGACATTGGGTCTTGCATTCAACGCGCCTCATGGCAAGTGTGCCCGCCATGAAGACTTTGCATCAATCCCCTGTTGACCCGAATTTTGTCCAGAACCCTTATCCGTTTTATGATGCGGCCCGCGCGCATGGCGACCTTGTGTATTGGGCCGACTACCGGATGCACGCTGCTGTATCCCACCGGGCGGTTCAGGCCTTGCTGAAGGACCGTCGTTTCGGTCGCGAAGTACCGGCGGAAATGCAACGTCCAGGTCCTGCGCATCTAGCCCCCTGGTTGATGGTCGAATCTCATTCGTTGTTAGAAGCAGAGCCGCCGCGCCACACCCGGCTTCGACGCCTGGTCATGCGCGCCTTTACGTCACGTGCCATTGCGGCACTGGAACCATCAATTCGTGACCTCAGCCACAAGCTGATCGACGCCTTTCCCAAAGCGCCCTTCGATCTGCTAGGTACCTATTGCACGCACGTTCCGGTCGTCACGATCTGCCGCCTTCTAGGCGTTCCCGAAGAGATGTCTCCGGAGCTTTTGCGCTGGTCCCATGGCATGGTGGCGATGTATCAGGCCAGCCGCACACGCCAGACCGAGGATGCGGCGGCGGCCTCAGCAAAAGAGTTCACCGACTTTCTCTCGTCTTACGTCGAAAAGCGCCGGTCTGACCCTCAGGATGACCTGATTACCCGGTTGATCGCCGCTGAAGAAGATGGTGAAAAACTGTCGCGTGACGAGTTGGTTGCAACTTGCATTCTGTTGTTGAATGCTGGTCATGAGGCCACGGTTCATTCTCTGGGAAATGGGCTTAGGACCGTATTGCGACAAGGTGTAAAAGCCGATGCCTTTCAGCCTGAAACGATTGACGCCTCCGTCGAAGAAATCCTGCGCTTTGATCCCCCGCTGCATATGTTCACGCGCTATGCCTATGAAGAGATCGACCTGTTCGGGCACAGTTTTAAACGCGGTGACGAAGTCGCTTTGTTGCTTGGAGCCGCGAACCGTGATCCCCAAGTCTGGGCCGAACCTCATAAGTTCGATCCAACCCGCCCCATCCTGACCAACAGCAGCTTTGGCGCGGGTCTGCATTTCTGCGTCGGAGCACCGTTGGCCCGACTCGAAATGCGAGTAGCGCTGGCGGCACTGTTCGAACGCTGTCCCAACCTAGCGCTCAGCGCGGAACCGGAATATTCCAACAGCTACCATTTTCACGGGCTAAAGCGGTTGATGGTTCAGGTCTGACCGCTAGTTCTCGATCAGGGCATTCAGCGGCAGCATGGTCGTCGACTTGATCTCTTCCATCGACAGCAGAGCCGTCACATTGTGGACGCGCACCTCGGAAATCAGAGTCTGATAGAACACGTCATAGGCGCGCGCATTCTTCACCCGCACCTTGAGGATATAGTCGATATCCCCCGCCAGCCGGTGCGCCTCTTGCACTTCGGGGCGGTCCCGCAGGGCTTTGAGGAACTTTCGCTGCCAATCCGCCTCGTGTTCAGAGGTGCGGATCAGCACGAAGAACGTCGCTTCAAAACCAAGCGCCTCGGCATCCAATAATACCGTCTGCTGACCGATCACCCCGGCCCCTTTCAGCTTGCGGATGCGATTCCAGACAGGCGTCTTGGAACTGCCGACGCGGGCTGCTATTTCGTCCAGCGATTGGCTGGCGTCGCGCTGCAGCTCAACCAGAATTTTCCGATCCGTGTCATCAATCCGCACTGACATTCCAATTTCTTCCTCGTTTCGAAACTTTCGTATCGCCTGACCAACACAGCGAAACACTTGTTCTTATTTATGCGCACATATGGCGCAATACCGGGAATATTTCCTATATTGAGGGTCAAGTCAAACCAACCCGGACCGAAACATGCAAGTGACGCAAACATATCAGGACGCAGGCCATGTCGACTTTGTCGGCGCAGGCCCCGGTGATCCCGAATTGCTGACGCTCAAAGCTCTGCGCGCGTTCGAGTGCGCGGATGTGGTCCTGCATGACCGGCTGATCAGCGCCGAGGTGCTGACCCTAGCCGGGCAAACGGCCGTTCTGGTCGATGTTGGCAAAGCCGGGTTCGGCCCCTCGTGGAAACAGGAAGACATCGACGCGCTGCTGGTAGAGTACGCTCTGAAGGGTCTACGCGTTGTACGCCTGAAATCCGGTGACCCCACCGTATTTGGTCGTTTGGACGAAGAAATCGACGCCGTCGAAGCAGCTGGCATCTCGTGGCAGATTATCCCCGGCATCACCGCAGCCTCGGCCGCAGTTGCGGGCATCGGGCAAAGCCAGACGCGCCGCGGGCGCAATTCTTCGATCCGTTTCCTGACCGGGCACGACATGAAGGGGTTCGCCGATCACGATTGGAGCGCCCTGGCGCAGCCCGGTTCGGTGGCGGCGATCTATATGGGCAAAAAGTCTGCCCGGTTTATTCAGGGCCGCCTGATCATGCACGGCGCCGACCGAGCCACACCTGTGACGCTGATCGAAAACGCGTCGCGTCCCTATCAGCGCATATTGACCACGACGCTGGATCACATGTCCGCCGATCTGAGCGCCTCGGACATGGACGGCCCCACCCTTACTTTTTACGGCCTTGCCCCCCGCCAGGCAGCCAAGGCCCTGACTGAATTCAAAAAGGAGCACGCCTGATGGCCCGCGCTTTTACCCCCAAAGTGGTAACCGCCAACGATCTGTTGGAAGGTGACGTCATCTATCTGACCGAGGACGACCGCTGGTCACGTGAATTATCCGAGGCAGAGCTGATCACAGACGAAGCCCACGCACAGATCCGCCTTCTGGATGCCGAACGTCAGGCAGGCAAGATTGTCGGTGCCTATCTGGCGGATGCCATAGCTGGCGACGAAGGCCCAGAACCAACTCATTTTCGGGAAGACTTCCGCCGGACTGGTCCGTCCAACTATGCCCACGGCAAACAGGAAACTTCCCCGCAGCCCCGGGCCTGATCCCTGGCCCTCTCTCTCCCCTACATTGGCCCCAGGATCGGGGCTGCACTTAAGGACAGCTAATCATGTATCGCTACTCCGAGTTCGACACAGCATTTTTGGCAGAACGCAACAGACAGTTCCGCGCCCAGGTCGAGCGCCGCATTGACGGTTCGCTGACCGAGGATGAGTTCAAGCCGCTCCGCCTCATGAACGGCCTGTATCTGCAGCTGCACGCCTATATGCTGCGGGTCGCCATTCCTTACGGCACGCTGAACAGCGCGCAGATGCGCCAACTGGCCCTGCTGGCTGAAAAGTGGGACAAGGGCTATGGCCATTTTACCACCCGTCAGAACATCCAGTACAACTGGCCCAAGTTGCAGGACGTCCCGGATATGCTGGAGGCGCTGGCCGAGGTTGGCATGCACGCCATCCAGACCAGCGGCAACACCATCCGCAACGTGACCGCCGACCATTTCGCCGGTGCCGCCGCGGATGAGGTCGCCGACCCGCGCCCCTATGCCGAACTGCTGCGCCAATGGTCGACCGACCACCCGGAATTCCAGTTCATGCCGCGTAAATTCAAGATCGCCATCACCGGGTCCGAAAATGACCGCGCCGTTATCAAGGCGCATGACATCGGCCTGCAACTGGTCGAGCGTGACGGCGTACTGGGTGCTCGCGTCATCGTAGGCGGCGGTCTGGGCCGTACGCCCATGATAGGCAAGGAACTGTCTGACTTCGTCGCGTTTGACGACCTGCTGGCTTACCTAGAAGCCACTGTTTCGGTCTGGAATCAAATCGGCCGCCGCGACAACAAGTACAAGGCGCGCATCAAGATCACCGTGCATGAACACGGCATCGACGCCATCCGCGCCAAGGTGAACGAGCGTTTCCTGCAGGTCCGCCCGCAGTTCAAAGGCGCGGATATGAACCTGCTGGAAGAGATCAAGGGCCACTTTGCGGCGCCTAACTTCCGCGACGCCTCGGTTGCGTCGTTTGAAGGTGCGTACACCAATGATCCGGTCTTCCGCTCGTGGGTGGATACAAACATCGCGCCGCACAAGAATGCGGACCACGCGATTGTCACCATCTCGATCAAGAAACACGGCGCGACGCCGGGTGATGCAACGGCCGAGCAGATGCGCGTGATGGCCGATCTGGCCGAAGAGTTCGCCTATGACGAGCTGCGCATCAGCCATGAGCAGAACGTGATCCTGCCGCATGTCCACAAATCGGACCTGCCCGCGATCCACGCAAAGCTGAAGGAATACGAGCTGGCCACCGCCAATATCGGCCTGATCAGCGACATCATCGCCTGCCCCGGCATGGACTATTGCGCTCTGGCAACGGCGCGTTCGATCCCGGTTGCACAGGAAATCGCCACCCGGTTCGAAGACCTCAAACTGGAGCATGATATCGGCCACCTGAAGATCAAGATCTCGGGCTGCATCAACGCCTGTGGTCACCACCATGTCGGCCATATCGGCATTCTTGGTCTGGATCGTGCAGGCGTCGAAAACTACCAGATCACTCTGGGTGGTGACGGCACGGAAAACGCCGCAATCGGCGATCGTACGGGTCCAGGCTTTGCCTATGATGAGATCGTTCCGGCCGTTGAGCGCATCGTCGAAACCTATCTGGAGCAGCGTGAGGGTGCCGAAGAAACCTTCCTCGAGACCTATCGCCGTGTCGGAATGGCTCCGTTCAAGGCAGCCCTCTACCCCGAGGCGCGAGCGAATGCCGCTTGATCTGATCCAGACTGAACTGGGCCGGGATAGACGTGAACTGACCGAACGGGTCAGTGAGTTGAACGCCCGGTTCCGCCACCACAGTGCGCATGACGTGATGCACGGAGCAATGGAAGAGATCGATGATCTCGCTCTGGTCTCAAGTTTTGGTGCGGAATCGGTGGTGTTGCTGCATATGGCGGCCGTGGTCGACAAGATGATCCCGGTGCTGTTCATCGACACGCAGATGCTGTTCACCGAAACGCTGGAGTATCAGCAGGAGGTGAGCGAGCGGTTGGGGTTGCGAAACGTCAAGATCATCCGCGCGGATGACGAGGATGTTCAACGCGACGACCCCTATGGCGCGCTGCGTCTGCGGGACATGGATGCGTGCTGTAACCTGCGCAAGACCTTCCCGCTGCAACAGGCATTGTTGGGATATGATGGCTGGATCACCGGGCGCAAACGGTTTCAGGCAGGGTCCCGCGCCACGCTTGATTTCTTTGAGGTCGAGGACGGCACAGGCCGGATCAAGGTCAACCCGCTGGCCCATTGGGCGCCCGAAGATGTGCGCGCCTATATGGAAGAGAACAACTTGCCCAGGCACCCGCTGGTGGCCAAAGGATACCCTTCGATCGGCTGTGCGCCCTGTACTTCGCCGGTCAAACAGGGCGAAGACCCCCGCGCCGGACGCTGGCGCGATCAGAACAAGGAAGAATGCGGCATTCATTTTGTAGATGGCAAGATGATGCGCGCCGGAGAGAACACATGAACGTTATCGTAACCGATGAGGGGTTCGCCCCCGATGATTGGACTGATGGCTATGTCACGCTGGAAGACGCGGCCAATGATGTGGTCGCGCTGGATGTCAGCTCGGACACGGATCCCGATGAGCTTGCCGAACGGCTGGGCTGTGCCAAGATGGTGCGCATCGATTTCCCGTCCTTTGCGGATGGGCGCGGCTTTACCATCGCGCGGACCCTGCGCCTGAAAGGCTATACCGGTCGCTTGCGCGCCAAAGGCCATGTCTTGGCCGACCAGTATGCCATGGCGCGGCGCAGCGGCTTTGATGAGGTCGAGATTGAAGACACTCTGGCCGATCGCCAGCCCGAAGATCAGTGGGTGGCTCGCGCCAACTGGCAGGACAACAACTATCAGGCCCGCCTGCGCGGCTAAAACCGCCTTTCGCAGCCTCAAATAGGAACGTAGGGGCAAGAGCCCCCTTTTCCTGACTTGGATCAAAGATTAAACGGAGATGTCGGTTTACTCCACCGGCAGTGAAACGATGACAGAGATGAAACCCGTGACCGAAGCAACCGCCGTGAAGGCCCCCGTTCTGCCGGACGCCCAGACTGTGACAGACGTCAAGCATTGGACTGACAGCCTGTTCTCATTCAAAGTGTCGCGCCCCGCTTCCTTGCGGTTCCGCTCGGGCGAGTTTGTGATGATCGGCCTGCTGGGCGACAACGGCAAACCCCTGCTGCGCGCCTATTCCATCGCCTCGCCGTCCTGGGATGAAGAGCTTGAGTTCTATTCGATCAAGGTACAGGACGGCCCGCTGACTTCGAAACTTCAGCACATCAAACCAGGCGATCAGATCATCCTGCGGCCCAAGCCGGTTGGCACGCTGGTCCATGACGCCCTGCTGCCTGGTAAGCGCCTGTGGTTCTTTGCCACCGGCACCGGCTTTGCACCCTTCGCCTCTCTGCTGCGCGAACCACAGACCTATGAGGATTATGATGAGGTCATAATCACCCATACCTGCCGCGAAGTGGCCGAACTGGAATATGGTCGCCAACTGATTGAAGACATCCGTAAGGACGAAATGCTGGCTGAGCTGATGGGCGAAGGTTTTGCGGACAAGATTCGTTACTACCCGACCACCACACGCGAACAGAGCCCCAAAATGGGCCGCATTACCGAGCTGTTGAAAGACGGCACAGTATTTGCCGATCTGGGGATTGAGGGCGGCATCCAGCCGGATACGGACCGCGCGATGGTTTGCGGATCATTGGCTTTCAATCTGGATATCAAAAAAATCCTCGAGGATTTCGGACTGCGCGAAGGCGCAAATTCCGACCCCAAGGAATTCGTCATTGAAAAGGCCTTTGTTGGCTAATCCGGTTTGCCGGTCTGATATGCGACATCAGATCGGCAAAAACGCGGGAATATCATGGGAAATTCACGCTGGTGGTCACTTATGCCGCTTGAAACGTCCCGCAGCCCAGTCTAAATTCCGGGCTTGAAATTCTGCAATCATCAAAGGAATGAACCCATAGCTCGCAGACCTCACAACGCGCCGCCTCAGAGAGACACCGGCCCGCGCGTCAATGATAAGATCCGTGCCCCCGAAATTCGCCTTATCGGCGCCGAAGGTGAAAATGTCGGGGTGGTTCATCCCGCCAAAGCCATGCAACTCGCGGACGAAGCCGGCCTGGATCTGGTCGAGATTTCGCCGAATGCAAACCCTCCGGTTTGCAAAATCATGGACTTTGGTAAATTCAAATACGAAACGCAGAAACGCGAGGCCGAAGCGCGCAAAAAGCAAAAAGTCATTGAGGTGAAAGAGGTCAAGTTCCGGCCCAACACCGATACTCATGACTATGAAGTCAAAATGCGCAACGTGTTCAAATTCCTTGAAAACGGCGACAAGGTAAAAGTGACTCTGCGCTTCCGTGGTCGTGAGATGGCACACCAGAATCTGGGCCGTGAGCTGCTGGAACGTGTTGCCGTGGACACCAAGGAAATCGGTAAGGTCGAGAACATGCCCAAGATGGAAGGCCGTCAGATGATCATGATGATCGGCCCGCTGCCGCAGAAGTAAGCCCTGCGACAACTGCGTTATTCGAAACCCCCTCGGATTGAGGGGGTTTTATTTTGCGCTTCGGCTTTTGAACCAGACCCTTGCGTCATTCACATCAAATGCCAGTGAAAACAGGTCAATAACCAGTAGAAACACCAGAAATTTCGCATATCCAATCGCCAGTTCGGCTTCGCTTGCAAATACTGCAATCACGACGAAAACCATTGGCACCCAACATATTAGATGCGGAAATGCCATCGCTTTGCTCATCCCTCGTGTCGCCAGCATGATCGGAAGATTCAATGCCATCCCACCGATTGAGAGTGCTGCGATTAGAATACCATTTGGCTGATCCAGATACGCCAGAGGTGCCAGATTGGTCGGGATGAGCAGCACCACCAACCAGATCTGTACCCAAGCGGGCAAGTCCCGAAAACTCTTCCAGATGTCGACAATCATCATCGCTCCTTCAGGAATTGACCTTTTGTCGATACCCTATTGAGTAAAAAGAGAAAGTCAGATCAAAAGAGCGTCAGATCGCGGCTTTGAGTGCAACCCCCAGCTTATCAACCAATTCCTCAATCTGTGCGTCTTCGATAATGAAAGGCGGTGCCAACAGAATATGGTCGCCACTTCGACCATCGCGCGTGCCAGACATGGGGTAACAGATCAGACCAGCGTTCAATGCCGCCTTCTTGATCTTGCCCGCGAGACCAAGTGCGGGATCAAACGGTGTTTTTCCGGCCCGATCCGAGACCAGCTCGATACCGCGGAACAGCCCGCGGCCCCGAATATCGCCGACATTAGGGTGCTCGCTGAACGCAGTTTCCAGCGCAGATTGCAGTCTCTGTCCCATAAACTCGGCGCGCTGGGGCAGTTGTTGGCTCGTCAATTCCTTCAGCACCGCCAATGCCGCTGCAGTTGCCACCGGATGGCCGACATAGGTATGCCCGTGCTGGAAAAACCCTGACCCATTTTGGATTGCCTTATATATCCGGCTCGTACACAACATTGCGCCGATGGGTTGATAACCCGCCCCCAAACCCTTGGCGATGCACAGAATATCCGGGGCAATTCCATCGTGATCGCAGGCAAACAAATGCCCGGTGCGCCCCATTCCGCACATGACCTCATCCAGGATCAGCAAAACGCCATATTGATCACAGATTTCACGTATGCGCCTAAAATACCCTTCGACCGCCGGGACCGCCCCCAGCGTTGCCCCCACGACTGGCTCGGCCATAAACGCCATGACGGTTTCAGGGCCAAGACGCAAAATTTCGGCCTCCAACTCATCGGCCACCCGTTGACCATAGGCGTGGCTGCTCTCACCATCTTGCTTTTCGGCATATTCGTAGCAGGGCGCGATATGGGTCATTTCGATCAGCATCGGTGCGAATTGCGCACGGCGCCAGGCATTTCCCCCCGCTGACAAGGCCCCCAAAGTGTTTCCATGATAGCTTTGGCGGCGCGCGATGACGTGGCGGCGCTCGGGCTGACCGATCTCAAGAAAAAACTGCCGCGCCAGTTTGATGGCGGCCTCTGTTGCTTCGGACCCTCCGGATACGAAATAAACGCGATCCAAATCCCCGGGCGCATGATCAATCAGAAGGTCCGCAAGGGCTTCGGCAGGTTCGGACGTCATAAACCCGGTATGCGCAAAGGCGATCTTTTCAACCTGGCTTTGAACCGCCTCGATCACCGCCCGGTTTGAGTGGCCAAGACAGGACACAGCAGCATCACCGCAATCCAGATACCGCTTACCGTCAGCATCGATCAGATAGCAGCCTTCGCCGCCAACCGCGAGCGGCAGCTGAGATTTCGTATGGCGTGGGAAAACGTGGCTCATGATCTATCCTCTTTCAATCTGGCAACAAGGGCCGCGACTGAGGCGGCGTTATTTTCCCAAGTGTCTCCGTTCCGATCTGCGATGCTGTTTTCAAATCCGACCCGGACATCACCGCCCAAGGACGCCGCATGTACCAGACAGTCATGCTCTTGTTTTCCAAAGGCACAGATCATCCAGGGCGAATCCCCGTCCGGAAACGCATCCAGATCCGAGGGCTTTGATTCCTGATCAGTCCGATAGCGCCCCAGAACAAGCAAACGGTCGGATTGCTGTTCGCGCACAACACCACGCTTTTGCCACCGTGTTAATAGGGCCGCATCTTCAGCGTCGTAAAGAATATGCTGAACCCGCGTCCCCTGATCCGCGCAAAGACCATAGATCCGGTCAGCCAGATCGTTATCGCGCGCGATTTCGCGGACCGAGATCGACGCCCAAGCCGGTCTAACCTTCCTCAGACATTCGAACTGGCTGCTTACATCAAAAATCCCTGCCGCCTCGGTTGTGATCTGGATGTCCAGGGCCGGAACCCGCCGCCGAAGTTCAGCAAGTGTTTCCAGATACTGTCCCGCATCCAAAGAGTGACGGCCTTCTGTGTCCCGAATGTGCAGATGAAGACCGGCCGCACCGGCCTCATGGCATGCTCTGGCCGCTTCAAGAATTTGCACGGTTGTGACAGGCAGGGCTGGGTGATCTGCCGCACCTCGGCGCGCACCATTGGGCGCCGCCAGAATGTAGGGTTCGGATTTCGACCGATGCTGTGACATTCCCTGCCCCCGATTACCTGTTGCCGCATCTATGCAAGCGGCCTATGTTTTACACCTCCTTCTTTCATAACATATGTTTTTTCATGATAGAGACCCAACGCCAGCTGACAGATCACCTGAGGAAAAACATCGACCAGATGCCGCCCAGACTTCAGGCGGCAGCCAAATACATCATAGATCACCCCGCGGATTTTGGCCTCGACCCGATACGGGTAACTGCCGAGAAGATCGGTGTCAGTGCAAATGTCCTTGTCAGGCTTGCCCAGTATATGGGCTATGGTGGGTTTCAGGCCTTCCGCTCTCCGTTCCGTCAAAATCTGGCGACGGATAACGAAGAATTCCTTGGCCCTGCCTGGCAAACCCACATGCACGCTGAAGGAGCCCATGGTCAACTTCAAGCCAAGCTTGCCCGCAACGAACAGAATGTCGTTGTCAGGTCGCTGCGATTGATGAGGCCCGACACAGCGCATCTGGCCATTGAACATATACTCGGGTCCCGCCGATGCTTCGTAACAGCCACTCGTGCTAGTTACGCGCTGGCCTATTATTTCTCCTATAACGGGCGCATGGCGCACCCGGGCATTCAGTTGATCCCCCGCCACATTGGCTCGGCCACTGATGATCTGCTGGACGCGGATGACAAGGATTGCCTGCTGGCAATCACCGTAAGCCCCTATTCGGCCGAAACGATAAAATCCGTGAGGTACGCCCGGGAAAAAGGACTTCGGGTCATCCTGATATCGGATAGCGAAGTAATTGCGCCGGGCGTTGAACCGGATGTCGCCTTTACCGTCAGCACAAGGTCACAACATCACACCTCGAGCTTTACCGGTGTCATGGCTGTGTTGGAATGTCTCATCGGCCATTTATTTGACGCCGGTGGCAAAACAGCAGCGCACCGCGTTGAGGCCTATCAAAAGGCGCGCGAAGATACCGGGGCCTATTGGCAGCCAAACAAACTTCCGAAAATACGCCGAAAATAGAAAAAGCCCCGAGGGACACACCCCGGGGCTTTGCGACTAAAAGCCGGTTTACTTACATGCAGGCCAGCACAGCCCGCTTGGTCATCACACTGACCAGATGCGCGCGATACGCTTTGCTGCCATGAAGATCGCCGATCATGTTGGCCGGGTTGATGTTCAGCCCCATCAACGCGTCCGGTCGGAATTCAGTATTCAGCGCCTGTTCTGCTTCGGACCAGCGGAACACCCCATCCTCGCTGGCGCCCGTGACCGCCACACGCACACCGTCGGCGAACCGGGCCAGATAGACACCCACCAACGCAAAGCGCGAGGCTGGCTGCAAGAACTTCTGATAGCTCGCGGCCTGTGGCACCGGAAAGCGGATGGATGTGATGATCTCACCCTCATCCAGTGCGGTCGAGAACATGCCATCAAAAAACGCATCTGCTGCAATCTGACGGGCGTTGGTCACGATCGTGGCCCCGGATCCGAGCACACCCGCCGGGTAACAGGCCGCCGGATCGTTATTCGCAACCGAGCCGCCAATCGTGCCGCGGTTGCGCACCGCCGGATCACCGATCTGACCGGCCAATGCGGCCAGCGCCGGGTATGATCCCGCTGCCTCTTGAGCAACAACTGCATGCGGCGTTGCGCCACCAATAGAAACCGACCCGTCATCCCCAACACAGACGCCCTGCATTTCGGGAATTCCGCTGAGCGAGACGAGTGCCGATGGCGCCGCCAATCGTTGTTTCAGCGTCGGGATCAGGGTTTGCCCACCACCCAACGCCTGCGCATCCTCAGCCCCTAAAGCGGCAACCGCGTCGGCTATGGTCGAGGGTTTCTCAAATTCGAAATTGTACATTTCGTCTTCCTTTCCGAAAGGCGCTGATCTGCCCTTCATCTGGCTATAAACATCTCGGGGAGCGCGAGGGGTTGACCCCTCGCACCCCAACCTCTCACCCGTGCATCGCGGTCCAGACACGCGATGGACTCACCGGCATATCGATATGATCGATGGCTTTGCCGCCTGAATTCAACGCATCCAGCACCGCGTTGACCACCGCAGGTGGTGAACCGATTGCCCCGGCCTCACCACAGCCCTTCACACCCAACGGGTTATGCGTACATGGCGTCTGGCTCGAGTGATCCACCGCATAGAACGGCACATCATCGGCACGCGGCATGGCGTAATCCATAAAGGACGCGCTCAGCAGCTGACCGTTTTCGTCATAGGCACAGTTTTCAAGCAATGCCTGACCGATGCCCTGACCGATGCCGCCATGCACCTGACCATCCACGATCATCGGGTTGACGATATTGCCAAAGTCATCAGCGGCGGTGAAGGCTTCGATGGTGACCCGACCGGTTTCGGGGTCAACCTCGACCTCACAGGCATAGGCGCCAGCCGGGAAGGTAAAGTTGGCCGGGTCATAAAAGGCGGTCTCCTCCAGCCCGGGCTCGACCTCCAGCGGAAAGTTATGCGGCACATAGGCCGTCAGGGTGACATCACCCCAGGCCACCGACTTGTCGGTCCCTGCCACGCTGAACTGACCGTCCTTCAGCTCGATATCAGCCTCGGACGCCTCCAACAGATGCGCCGCGATCTTCTTGGCCTTGTCGATCACTTTCTCAGTTGCCTTTACCATCGCCGATCCACAGACCGCCAAAGACCGCGAGCCATAGGTGCCCATGCCAAACGGAATCTTCGACGTGTCGCCATGCACGATCTCGATCATCGACTCGTCGATACCGATCATGTCCGCCACAACCTGCGGGAAGGCCGTTTCATGCCCCTGCCCGTGGCTATGGGCACCTACCATGACGCTGATCGAACCGGTGGCATTCACCCGCACAGTCGCCGCATCATACAGACCCGCACGGGCCCCCAGCATACCAACGATGTTCGAGGGCGCGATGCCGCAAGCCTCGATATAGCAGTTGACGCCCAGACCCCGCAGCTTGCCCTTGGCCTCGCTTTCAGCGCGACGCGCGGCAAAGCCTGCCAGATCAGCAGCGGACTCAAGCTTGTCCATCGTCCCATTATAATCGCCTGTGTCATAGGTCAGCGCCACCGGTGTGTCATAGGGGAACTGGGTGATGAAGTTCTGCCGGCGCAGGGCGATCGGATCGACACCCAGTTCACGCGCTGCCTTGTCCACGACCCGCTCCAACTGGAACGTCGCCTCCGGACGGCCCGCGCCGCGATAGGCATCCACCGGGACCGTGTTGGTGAACATCGCCTTGACGTTAACCTGAATGAGCGGCGTCTTGTAGTTGCCCGCCATCAGCGTCCCGTGCAGCCATGTCGGTACCGAGCTGGAGAAGGTCGACAGATAAGCGCCCATATTTGCATAGGTGTTGGTGCGCAGACCGATAAAGTTATTGTCCGCATCCAGCGCCAGTTCGATCTGTCCGACATGGTCGCGCCCATGCGCGTCAGACATGAACGCCTCGGACCGGCTCGAGGTCCATTTGACCGGGCGGTTACAAGCCTTGGCGGCGAAGGTGCAGAACGCCTCTTCGGCATAGTGAAAGATCTTGGTGCCAAAGCCGCCACCCACATCCGGCGCGACCACGCGCACCTTGTGTTCGGGCAGACCCAGAACAAAGGCACACATCAACAGGCGGATCACATGCGGGTTCTGCGACGTGGTATAAAGCGTGTATTCTTCGGTGCCGCGGCTGTACTCGCCCACCGCCACACGCGGCTCCATCGGATTGGCAACCAGACGGTTGTTCACCAGATCCAGCGTGGTGACATGGGCCGCATTGGCAAAGACCTCATTGACCTTGGCATCATCGGTTTCGCCCAACTGCCAATCATAGCAGATGTTGTTCTTCAGATCGTCATGGACCAGCGTCGCGCCCTCTTGCGCGGCGGCCTTCATGTCGATCACGGCGGGCAGCTCCTCGATATCAAGCTCGATCGCCTCAGCCGCGTCGCGGGCCTGTTCCAGGCTATCGGCGACCACAGCAGCAATCGGATCGCCCACATGGCGCACTTTACCCTGTGCCAAAATGGGATGCGGAGGTTCCTGCATCGGTGCGCCGTGCTTGTCGGTCACTTCCCAGCCACAGGGCATGCCGCCCACGCCTTCGAAATCCTTGCCGGTAAACACTTTGACCACGCCCGACATGGCCTCGGCAGACGAGGTGTCGATACTGTTGATCCGGCCATGCGCGATGTCGGACCGCAGAAAATGCACATAGGCCTGGCCATGCACGTTGATATCGTCGGTGTAATTGCCTGCTCCGGTTAAAAAGCGCACGTCCTCGCGCCGTTTGGAACTGGCTCCGATGCCACTGTCTTTGGGCATTGCTTGTTCTCCTCCCTGAAAAAGAATTTTCGTCGAAAATTCTTTACGTCGGTATTACTCGGCAGCGATGCCGCTTACGTCCTGGCCCGATGCGGCCATGATCGCTTTGACAATGTTGTGATAGCCTGTGCAGCGGCACAGGTTGCCTTCCAGATACTTTCGAATCTCGGCTTCGCTCGGGCGCGGGTTCTCTTTGAGCAAGGCGGCGGCGCTCATCACCATGCCCGGCGTACAAAACCCGCATTGCAACCCGTGATGATCCTGAAACGCCTGCTGAATCACGTTCAAAGACCCATCCTCAGCGGCCTGGCCCTCAATCGTGGCGACCTCAGACCCGTCTGCTTCCAGCGCAAGCATGTTGCACGACTTCACCGCCGCGCCATTCACATGAACAACACACGCCCCACATTGCGCCGTGTCACATCCAACATGCGTTCCGGTCAGCGACAGATGATCACGTAAAAATCCAGACAACAACGTCCGACCCTCAACCTCTCCGCTAACAGACCTCCCGTTCACGGTCATGGTGACCTGTGTCATAAGTTCCTCCCATGTCATATTTTTCTCTGTCGAGTTAAACACGGGACTTATTGTTTGAGAACAAAAATTTCGCAGGGCGCCGTTTAGGACAGATCACAATGCCGAACAAAGCGGCCTGATCTGGGCCTTAAATTGATGTCAAACGCCTTACCGCTTGATAGATGCGCGTGGCTGTGGCCGGGTCGGGATTTCCTTGAGCAATCCACCGACCCCCATGCCTGCAATATGCGCCGCTGTCGTTTCAATCCCGCAAGCCACGCGCGACAAAACCCAATCCGCACCGTTCAGTGCGGGAGAACGCGCACACCCCGGCAAACCGATTACAGGTCTGGCGTCAAGTAGACCGGAGAACAACAGGTTGCCCGGATCTACCGGCATTCCAAACCGATCCACCTGACCGCCTGCAACACGAACAGCCTGCGGCGCGACATCATGTGCATCCGAAGTTGCTGAGCCCGTCAAGATCAGGACAATATCCCCTTTGACGTCCGTCAATGCAGCAGACAGCGCCTGAATCTCATGTGGCACCACCCGAATGTCATCCAAACCCATACCCAGGGCTTCGACTCGCCCTCGGATTGCGGCAATACCCTTGTCGTTCGAAACACCTCCGGGGATGTCTGTGACGATCAGGCCGGCACTGCGAAACACCGGGCCAGACAGGCGCACCGCCCCTTGTGCCAGCGCCGAGGCACGCGCCACATCTTCGCCGGGGACGGCATAAGAAATGACTTTGATCGTCGCCACCATCCCGCCTGATCCCATCTGTTGATATTGGGGTACTGTGGCCACGGTAATCATCGGGTTAACCAAGTTGAACGCTTCCAGCGCCTGTACGTCCAGAACAGCGACTCCGGGGCCTCTCGCCAAGAGGTTAACGCGCCCTGTGAACGGCTCGGTGACGCGCAATCCCACGGTTGTCGGGTCCGGGGCCAAAGCCTCTGCCAACATCCGGGCAGCGTCGTTTTCGTGACAATCACCGGATTCCAGTTGCGCAACAGTGACCGAGGTCAGCCCGGCGGCGGCCATTTCATCCAGATGAGTTTGCGTGAGCAAGAGGCCCTTACGCAGCTTTGTGTCTTGGGCTTTTACTGAATGCGCCAGAATTGCACCGGCGGCCTCGCGCAGAGGAACCGAGCCAAACTTCATGCTTTGCCCCGCAACACCGCAGTCATTTCGGCCAATATTGAAATCGCAATTTCCGCGGGATCGGCGGCGCCGATATCCAAGCCTACGGGACCGTGAATCTGTGAAATCTGCCTTTCAGTAAATCCGGCTTCTTTCATCCGGGTGACGCGTTTCGCATGCGTTCGATTAGACCCCAGCGCACCAATATAGAACACCCCGGCTCTCAGGGCGGCCTCTAACGCGGGATCATCCAGTTTTGGATCATGGGTCAGCAAGACAACAGCCGTTCGCGCATCCATTCCAAGCTTTGCAACGGCCTCATCCGGCCAATCCGTCAGCACGGTTTCCTCAGGGAATCTTGCGGCGGTTGCAAACGCATCTCGCGGATCCACAATCGCAGGGTCGTACCCCGCAATTCGCGCCATCGGGACCAGGGCCTGAGCAATATGAACGGCCCCGACCACTATCAACCGCAAGGGCGGATTGTGGACCGAAACAAATGTCTTCGCATCCTCTTCGAAACCGGACCGGTCCATGCGCATGCGTTCGGGATAACGATCGCGCTGCAACGCACGATGGCCGGATTCGATATTCACTTCATAAGCCACAGGCTCGCGCTGCGCGCGTGCAGCGACCAGATCGCGCAATATGCTTTCAGGAAGGACCGATCCAATAGGTTCGACCAGTACCCGAATTGTTCCGCCACAGGCCAGCCCGACCGCAAAAGCATCTTCGTCACTGACCCCGAATTCAAGTAGGCGCGCTTCACCCTCTTCGATCGCTTCCAACGCCTCGACGACAACCGCACCTTCGACACAACCACCCGATACCGACCCCTCAAAGCGGCCATCACCTGCTATCACAAGCTGAGCGCCAACACGTCTGGGGGCACTGCCCCAGGTCTGAACAACCGTAGCCAGCGCAACTGGCTTTCCCGTTTCATACCAATCCAGAGCAGTCTCGGGGCTGTTGTCGAATCTGTCCATATCGCCCTCCTGGCGTTTCCCGCACCAACATAGGCAGGTTTGGCAGGATGAAAAGTAAACCATCAGGCTAACTCATGGGCCTTGAAAGAAATTCCAAATGCTATGCAAAGCCCCGCGGGTTTCAGCCGAACATCCCAAGCATTGATTGCCAGCCCTCCCGATTCTGACCTAAACGCGGATCATGCGCAGCTGTGACGCAGATAATTTTCAAAAGGAGACAGAGACTTGAAACACATTATTACACTCGGATCGGTATTGGGAATGCTAGCGGCGACAGTGGCCAGCGCAGATACCTTCCTGCGCTATGGCGAAGTGGACGGATGGAAAATCTTCATCGATGAAGACAAGAAATCCTGCCTGATCGAAGCTGTTGATGACGCGGAAAACGTGGTTCAAATGGGTCTGACCGAAGACCGCGGCGTGGGATATGTTGGCGTATTCACCAAAGCTGAAACCAACATCAAGCGTGGCGAAACCGAGGCTGTGGCGATCCTGCTGGGCGAAAACCTGTATCTTGGAGAAGCCACCGGCATGAAGGGCAACATCACCAAAGGCTATTCGGGTGGCTATGTGCTGTCGGATGACCCCAAGTTTGCCGAAGACCTTGCCAAACAGAAAGTTATGGTTGTGTTCCCCGAAAAGGAATTTGCCTTCACCGTTGATCTGACCGGTACGTACAAAGCGATGGAAATGGCGCGTAAGTGCAACGAAGAACAGCTTGGTTGAGACCTACTTCGAAAGCGCGGCCATCAACCGCGCTTTCTCACCCATGTCATCCGGTTTTGAGATGACTTTGGCCAGATCTTCCAGCGACGCAATGGAATGACCGGCCCGAAAGCTGTCAACATGGGGAAGCATCGCCGCCACCCCCTGTGCTTTTGGCGCAAAGCCATCCCATCGCAACAAAGGGTTCAGCCAGATCAAACGGCGGGCTGACAGATGCAGGCGCTGGATTTCTTTTCCAAGCACCTCGGGTTCGCCCCGATCCAGACCATCCGTAATCAACAACACCACCGCACCCTGCCCCAGAACCCGACGCGACCAGTCACGGTTAAAAGCGTGCAGGCATTCCCCGATCCGCGTGCCACCCTCCCAATCTTGCGCCTCGGCCCCCGCCGCCGACAGGGCAGCATCCACATCGCGTTGGCGCAGGTGCCGAGTGATATTCGTCAACCTCGTGCCGAAGGTAAACGCATGAACCTTGGCCCACCCCGCGCCCTTGACGTTTGAAACCGCATGCAGGAAATGCAGGATGATACGAGAGTACTGGCTCATGGATCCTGAGATATCGCAGAGAACGACAAGGTTCGGCCACCGTTGTTTCGGCTTCAAATACGCGATGTCCCGCAGTTCACCACCCTGCCGCATGGATGCGCGCAGCGTGCGGGCGCGGTCGATCCGATGCCCAAAGTGGCTGGCTTGGCCTCGGCGCGACTCGATTGGTTTTACCGGCAATTTGAGCTGTGCCAGAATGCGCTTGGCCAAGGCAATTTCTTCGGTGCTCATTTGCTCAAAGTCTAGATTGCGCAACCGTTCTTCCGAGGACGCGGTCCGCGACGCATCTATCTCCAGCTCAGTTTCTTCCTCGATGTCAGAGCTTTCAGGCAAGTCCCGTTCGACGCCGTCCAGCAGAGCCTCGGCCGCGCGTTTCTCTGCAGCTTCGGCCTTACGCTCTTCCTGAACGCCGCGGATCGCGGGCAGCATCATGGACATCATGTGTTCCATGTAACGTGGGTCGCGCCAATACATGCGGAAAATCTGCGCAAATACTGCCCGATGCTCGGGTCGGGTCACGAAACAAGCGTGCAACGTCCAGTAAAAATCCCGCTTCTCCGAGAAACCCGCAGCATGAACCGCCCGGATCGCATCCACGACCCGCCCGGTGCCAATCGGCAGCCCTGCCTTGCGCAAAGCCCGCGCGAAATGAGTGATATTCTGCGCCAGTTTTGGGTTGTCGGGGATGTCGAGAGGGAGCTGTTCAGCCATCAGGCAGGTTCCAGCGACGCCTTGGCTTCATCCAAAATACGTTTCGCCTCGGACCCTTGCAGTTGCTGGATATCGTCCTGATATTTCAGGATCGCCCCCAGCGTGTCGCCGATCACTTCGGGGCTAAGGTTGATGACGTCCAGCGCCAGCAGGCATTTGGCCCAGTCGATGGTCTCGGCCACGCCTGGTTTCTTGAACAGATCCTCTGTGCGCAGGTGTTGGACAAAGGCGACGACCTCTCGGCTAAGCGCCTCTGCGACCTCGGGTGCGCGGGCGTTCAGAATTTCAATTTCACGGTCAAAATCCGGGTAATCGACCCAATGGTACAGGCAACGGCGTTTCAGGGCGTCATGCACTTCTCGCGTTCGGTTCGATGTAACGATAACAATCGGTGGCTCCGGCGCTTTGACAGTGCCCAATTCGGGAATGGTGACCTGAAAATCGCTGAGCGCTTCCAGCAGGAAGGCCTCGAACGGTTCATCCGTGCGGTCAAGTTCGTCAATCAACAGGACGGGAGCCCCGTTTTCATCCGGGCGCATGGCCTGCAGCAACGGACGCTCGATCAGGTAGTCGTCAGAAAACAATTCGGTCTGCAACGAACCCCGGTCAGCGCCGCCCGAGGCTTCGGCAGTTCGGATCGCCACCATTTGCGCCGGGAAATTCCATTCGTAAACCGCCGAGGATGCGTCCAACCCTTCATAACACTGCAGGCGGATCAGGCGACGGTTCAGACCAGCGGCCAGCGCTTTGGCAATCTCGGTTTTCCCGACACCTGCCTCACCCTCAAGAAATAGCGGGCGGCCCAGTTTAAGCGACAAAAACACCACTGTCGCCAAAGCCCGGCCGCAAACGTACCCTTGCGAGCCTAGCATCTGCTGCACGGCATCAATGGAATCTTGCTGCGTCATGGAA
The DNA here is from genome assembly GCF_059610225.1 of Ruegeria sp. YTSA105. Taxonomy (NCBI): domain Bacteria; kingdom Pseudomonadati; phylum Pseudomonadota; class Alphaproteobacteria; order Rhodobacterales; family Roseobacteraceae; genus Ruegeria; species Ruegeria sp. YTSA105. Next base: position 307,716 of record NZ_JBXWNE010000001.1, on the reverse strand, counting down.
CCCTCTTTCTTTCGTTGCTTAACAGGTCATGCAAGCGCGGGGGCGTCAAGGCCCCGGCCCCGCCACCCAGACGCCATCGCCGCAAATAGGTGAAGTTTTTGCACCAGATCCTCACGGTTTGGTTGGTCTTTGGCCGAGGCTGTGCTAGCGGATGCGCATGACTGATACCCTCACCATTCGCCGCCCCGATGACTGGCATCTGCATTTGCGCGATGGCGCCATGTTGCAGGCCGTTCTGCCCGAAACCGCACGCCATTTTGCCCGTGCGATCATAATGCCGAACCTCGTTCCGCCAGTTGTGCGCGGCGATCAGGCCGCCGCATATCGCGACCGCATTTTGGCCGTCCTACCCGAAGGCATGCCGTTCGAGCCGCTGATGACCTTGTACCTGACCGAAGACACCGACGCCGAGGATGTCGCCGCAGCCCATGCAAGTGGGCTGATCAAGGCCGTAAAGCTGTATCCCGCAGGCGCAACCACCAATTCCGCCTCGGGCGTGCGTGATTTCGACAAGGTCCGCCCGGTGCTTGAGAGAATGGCTGAGATCGGTCTGCCGATGTGTGTCCATGGTGAAGTCACCGATGCCGAGGTCGACATTTTCGACCGCGAAGAGGTTTTCATCGATACGATACTTGATCCACTGCGCCAGGCGACTCCTGGTTTGCGGGTGGTGATGGAACACATCACGACGGCTCAGGGTGCAAACTATGCGCAATCCGGTGGAGATGATCTGGCCGCAACAATCACGGCCCATCACCTGATCATCAACCGCAATCACATCCTGGTGGGCGGGATCAAACCGCATTACTACTGCCTGCCCGTGGCCAAGCGCGAGACCCATCGCCAGGCTTTGATGAGCGCCGCAACTTCTGGGATGTCTTGCTACTTCCTTGGCACCGACAGCGCGCCACACACAGATGCAAACAAGGAAATGGCCTGTGGCTGTGCGGGATGCTTCACCGCTACAAACACAATGTCCCTTGTGGCCGAGATGTTTGACAAAGCCAGTGCGCTGGACAAGCTGGAAGGGTTCACATCATTGAACGGACCTGCGTTTTATGGCCTGCCAGTTAATAAAGAAACCATCACCCTTACCAAGGGTGACCCCGTTGAATATCCCGACAAGATCGAAACTGACGACGGCCCGGTAACAGTATTCGAACCCGGGTTCCCCTTGCACTGGCGCGTCGTCTAACGCGCCAGCATTTTCGCCAGATCACGGGTGCGGCCACCGGTACGCAGCATCGACCAGATCGCGTCTGCGTCCTCGGCACCGATCAGCTTGGCCGCCTTGCTTCTGACTCGGTCTTCCCGGTCGGCCAATGTCATAGGGCCAAGCAAATCGTGGCTGGCCTGTTTTCGTGCCCCATCGCGGCGCAGCAAAGACAGATCCGCTTGAGTTTCAGACAGCGTCTCATCGGCTTCGACTGAAATCCGGTCCCGCAGCGATTGCAGGCGCCTATCCGCACATACCTTATCCGAAAAACTGTCTGGCAAGGCTGTGTCATATCCCAGCGCTTGCATAGCAATTACCGTCCGGTAGGAAAACTTGGCCCCCAACCCGGTGGTCGGAGAGGTTTGATTACACACTGTCATCCAACGTGGGTGGGTCTTGATCCTGATCTCGGCTACTTCGGGCTCTGCAATATCCAGGTCACGTGCGGCCTCTAATGCGGCGTGCAACCCATGACAGCAGGCATGAAACTTATGGCTTACATCTTTGAACAGCCACGTTTCTCCTATTCCATCGAGAGCAGCGGCCTGTTCGAACTGACCCATATGGGTTGCACCAAAACCATAGGGCCCCTCAAGCGCATCCGAGTTGGGATCAAACCCCTTGGACACCAACAGCGCAGCCTCAACCCCTGCAGCGGCAGCTAGCCCGGCATTATAGGGCTTCCCCATCGTGCCGAAATGAGCTTTCAGCCCTGCGGCGCGGGTGGCAGCCAGACCAAGAACCCGGCGCATCTTTTCCGTATCGAACCGCAGCACCCGACCAGCGGCGACCGCCGCACCAAAGGCACCTGACGTCGCGGTCTGATGGAACCCACCTTGGTAATGCGCGCGCCCCAGCCAAAGCCCTACGCGGATCGAAACCTCCATCCCGACAAGAGCGGCCTCAAGGACATCGACAAGAATCCGGTCGTCCCAATCACAAAGAGCAAAGGCCGCAGGCATAACCGCGACCGAAGGGTGCCCGATATGCGCAAAATGCGTGTCATCATAATCCAAAGCGTGGGAAATGGTTCCGTTAACCAAACCTGCTGCCCTGACGGGAGCCAGCCCCCCGCCAAACAGATGGGCCTGCGGGTTGCCTCCTTCATCCAGAACCAGTGCGCGCACAGTCTGAGATACGGGTTCGCTAACACCGACGCGGCCAACAGCTACCCAATCCAGCGCAGACAGAGAGGTTACGAGACGGGCCTCTGACGAAGTCGCAACAGCCCCCGAGGCAAAATCGGCCAATGCAGTGGTAAAATCAGTCATGAGGCGCAGTTTAGCAAGCGCCGGTTTCGGGTAAAGACTTAGCTGTACAATTCCTCTGCCCGGCCCTCGAACGCCCTCACGATCCTGTGCATCGCCTCATTGAAGACCACTCCGATGATACCCTGAAGAATGGCGTTCTTGAATTCAAAATCAACATGGAACGAAACGTTGCACCCGCCTTCTGCCGCGTCCTCGAAATGCCAGTCCGACTTCATGTATTTGAAGGGCCCATCCAGATATTCCGTGTCGATCCGGCGTTGTTCGGCAAACAGGGTAACCCGGCTGCCAAAGCGTTCACGGAACACTTTGAACGAAATGATCAGGTCCGCTTCCATCACCTGTGCCTCTCCTGCTGCATATGAGCGTCGGATACGTGCAGCCGCACACCAGGGCAAAAACTCGGGATACTTTGCTACATCGGCAACCAGATCGTACATCTGTTGCGCAGTGTAAGGCAGGTGTCGCGTTTCCGAATGTATAGGCATGGCGTCCGGTTTTTGCAGGTGACAATGGCGCGTCATGTCGTATGTTGCGCGCCAAAGATCAAGGGGGCAGCGATGAGCCAGCGCGGATATGTGATTGATGAGATGATCTCGGCAAAGGCCATTGCCGCCAGGATCGAAGAACTTTGCCGCGAAATCACTGCCGAATTCGACGGGACCGACAAGCTGGTCGTTGTCGGCCTGCTGCGTGGCAGCTTTGTCTTTATCGCCGATCTGGTGCGCGAATTGGACTTGCCCATCGAAGTGGATTTCCTTGAGGCGTCATCCTACGGGGATGCGATGGAAAGCAGCCGGGAAGTCCGCATTCTAAAAGACCTGCGCGGCGCTATTGAGGGTCGCGACGTTCTTGTGGTCGAGGATATCGTCGACACCGGGCACACGCTGAACCACGTTACTCATCTGCTGCAAAGCCGCGATCCTGGAAAACTTCGCTCGATCGCACTACTGGACAAGCCCAGCCGGCGCGAAGTCGATTTCCGTTCGGACTGGATCGGGTTTGAAATTCCTGATGAGTTTGTTGTGGGTTACGGGATCGACTACGCACAGCGCAATCGCAACTTGCCATTTATTGGTAAGGTTCGTTTTATCGAAGACTGAGAAGGGTAAAAATAGACCCAGATTCCAATAGTCAAAGTTGCTGCGCACATTTGCATTCACTTAATTGAATACCAGTGGACAACGCCCTCAACAACAGATTACCCTCCGATCATCTTGGGAGGATTCTGCTTATGAAAGTAATGTCTATTGGGCTTCTGGCGACTTGCGCAGTCGCCGCAACGGTTGGTCTTGCGGACGCAAAAGACAACAAGGGCAAAGGGAAAGGCCCAGACAAGTCGAAAATCGAAAAGTCGATAAAGACCAATAATGGCGTTGGTGTACCGCCCGGACAGATCAAGCGTTATACGCGAGGTCAGAAACTCCCTAACGATCTGAATTTTGATTATCTTGATGAACTGGACGGCTGGAAGTTGAAGCCCCTACCCGCCGGTCAGCGATATATCCGCGTGGATGACGAAATCCTGTCGATATCAGATGACACTAAGACAGTCATTGATGCCGTTGGAATAGTCAGCGATCTCGTAAACTGAAGTTTCAGCCATTAAGTGATCGAATTGCGGCAACAAATACGTCTACTCCTACCGGGATAAGTGCGTCTGGAAAATCATAGTCAGGGTTATGCAATTGCGGATGATCCTGCCCCGACCCCAGCCAGAACATGGCCGTTTTTGCGCCTTTCCCAAATTGCCCGAAATCTTCTGAGAATTTTTGCGGCGTCTCTGTTGAATGGAACGGTACTCCACGCTCGGCGCAGGCCATTGCGATGATGCTCACCGCGTCGCTGTGATTGACGCAGGCCTCGAAGACATCGTCATAGGTGATCTCAACCTCCAGACTGTCGGCGGATGCGGCGCGGCGCGCCAGTGCCTCGGCCTCGGTCATCAGCGTCCGCATCCGGGCATCTGAAACGGTGCGCAAGGTCACCCAGATCTCGGCCTTTCCCGGAGCCACGCCGAAAGTCGGCTCTCCCAAACGGGCATGCGTCACAGTTGTCAGCGCAAAATCGGCATCCAACGCGCCGCCTGCGCCTAAAATCGCCAGCTTCGAAACCAGTTCGGACATCGCCTCAGCCGGGGAAATCCCATCCTGAGGCGCAGCCGCATGGGACGTCTTGCCGGTCAGGATGATTTTCATCCCGCGCGAGGCGCAGTTAGCCGAACTCTGACACAACTCGACAGCGCCAAGTTCCAACCCCGGCAGGTTGTGCAGAGATAACACGTAGTCCGGCGCGATCTTCGCGAATTGAGGGTCCGCGCGAAAGGCGATGGCGCCCTGCCCGGTTTCTTCAGCCGGTTGAAAGATCAAAACCACCCGACCCTTTTGGGGTCGGTGACGCGCCAGGTCTTCCGCAACGCCAAGCACCATCGCCATGTGCCCATCATGGCCACACAGATGCCCTTTGCCCGGAACCTTCGACACATATAGGTGCGTACCAAGTTCTTGAATCGGCAGCCCATCCAATTCGCACCGGATACCAACGGTTGGCCCAGCCTGCCCACTGTCAAAAACCGCGGCAACGCCATGCCCTCCCAGTCCGGTAAGCACATGGTCCGCACCGAACCCCCGCAAAAGATCTGTTATGCGGGCAGCGGTCTCACGCTCGTGTCCGGATAGTTCGGGATATTGATGCAGGTCGTGGCGCAGGCGTGTCAGCCGCGCATGCGCTTCGGGTGTCACCCCTGTTCCAGCTTTTTCCGGCGTGCCTCACGCAGCCGGGCAAAATCGTCTCCGGCGTGATAAGACGACCGGGTCAAAGGTGTGGCCGATACCATCAGGAACCCTTTGCCATAGGCTGCCTTTTCATAGGATGCGAATTCTTCCGGCGTTACGAACCGATCGACTCCGTGGTGTTTGGGCGTGGGCTGCAGATACTGACCGATGGTCAGGAAATCAATTTCAGCGGCGCGCATATCATCCATGACCTGCCGGACCTGCTGACCATCCTCACCCAAACCGACCATGATCCCGGATTTGGTAAAGACCGACGGGTCCAGCTCTTTCACGCGCTGCAATAGACGCAAAGAGTGGAAATACCGCGCGCCCGGTCGCACTTCGGGATAGAGGCCAGGCACCGTTTCAAGATTATGGTTAAAGACGTCTGGCTTTGCCTCAACGACAACTTCTAGAACGGACGGATCGCATTTCAGAAAGTCGGGCGTCAGAATTTCGATCGTCGTACCCGGAGACCGGTGACGCACGGCGCGAATGGTCTGCGCAAAGTGCTCTGCCCCGCCATCTGCAAGGTCATCGCGGTCGACAGAGGTGATGACCACATGGTTCAACCCCAGCTTTTCAACTGCATGAGCAACGCGACCAGGTTCAAACGCATCCAGCGAATCCGGGCGACCGGTGGCGATGTTGCAAAAGGTACAGCCGCGGGTACAAATCTCGCCCATGATCATCATGGTCGCGTGGCCCTGGCTCCAACATTCACCGACATTGGGGCATCCGGCTTCTTCGCAGACCGTAACCAGATTGTTGTCACGCATGATCTTGCGCGTGTCGGCATAACCCTGACCACCGGGTGCTTTGACGCGAATCCAACTGGGCTTTTTCGGCTGCGAATTGTCGGGCCGATGAGCCTTTTCTGGGTGTCTTTGTTCGGGAATGTTCAGATCGCGCACGGCCTGTCTTTCTGACTTTGGGTCAATTCGGTTTACCCATAACATAAACTGACCTCTGCTATTACACCACCCATGCATAGCCGCTATGCATCAGGGTGAAAAACTTTGACGTCTCAGGGCCAAAATTCTAAATAATTTCCTATCATTAACTGCAACTTACGCGTTGTCAGGTAAATTCTGACGCACCTGGAACATCCGCCATTGAAGCGGATTTGGAATCCTTTTAAGTCCACGAAAACCGTACGTGATTCACAGGAGTTCGATCATGAAGTCTGGCACCAAACTGCCCGAAGTGACCTTTCACACCCGCGTCCGAGACGCTTCTGTCGAAGGACCAAACCCCTTCCGTTGGGAAGACAAGACCACGGCGGACTATTTCGCAGGAAAGCGCGTGATTCTGTTCTCACTGCCTGGCGCATTCACCCCGACATGTTCGACCTATCAGTTGCCCGGTTTTGAAAACGGCCACGCAGATTTCAAAGCCGCAGGTGTGGACGAGATCTATTGCATGTCCGTGAATGACAGCTTTGTCATGAACAAATGGGCACAGGATCAAGGCCTGAAAAACGTCAAGGTCATCCCTGATGGCTCAGGCGAATTCACACGTAAAATGGGCATGTTGGTCGACAAAGATAATCTAGGCTTTGGCATGCGGTCCTGGCGCTATGCGGCCATCATCAATGACGGCATCGTAGAAGCCTGGTTTGAAGAGCCCGGACTGATGGATAACTGCCCCGAGGACCCCTATGGCGTTTCTTCACCGGAAAACCTGATGAAACATCTAAACGAAGTCAAAGAGCCGGAACTGGCCTGAGTTCGTCCTCAACAGAAAAGCCCGCTTCAGGCGGGCTTTTTTGTGACTAGCGCGTTTGCGTGACAATGCTCTCGCCGACGGTGCGAATGGTATCCGCCAGGCTTTCGAACCAATCTTCCTGCGAGGTAGAAGATCGACGAACTAGCCCCACTGTCCTTGCCGGCTGCGGCGAGGCAAATCGCATCAACTCAAGACCCGGTACCGCGTCGGATTCGGAACGGGCGGCAAGCTCTGGCATGAGCGTCAATCCAAACCCTTCGGCAACCAAACGGGATAATGTCGCCAAAGACGAGGCACCCATGTTAATCAGACCGCTGCTGCGGTCCTGACCACAAACCTCCAGGGCCTGATCCGTCAGGCAGTGCCCATCATCCAGTAGCATAAGCTGTGCATTTTGAAGGTCCAAAGGGCGCAAACGCTCTGTATCGCTGGAAAAATTGCGCAACCGTGCCGAACTTCCGGCCAATAAGAACCGATCCTCGAACAAGGGAAATTCGAACAATTCGCTTCCCCCGGAGGGCAGCGCGACCACACCTGCGTCGATCTCACCAGCGCGCAGCATCGTCAACAGGCGCTCTGTCCGCGCTTCGCGTATCTGCACTCTCAAAGAAACATCGGCCGCCCTTAACCCCGCCAGAACACCTGGCAGAACATAGGGCGCAATCGTCGGGATTATTCCGATCGACAAAGACCGATGCCCGCTTGAGTGATCCTTGGCAAATTGGTCGAGCCTGTCCGAGGCACCAAGTATCTGACGCGCATATTCGAGCACATCCCGCCCCAAAGGGGTAAGCAATATGTCACGGGCCTTACGCTCGAACAGGGCACCACCGAGGGTCTCTTCTAACGCCTTGATCTGAACCGATAATGCCGGTTGCGAAACGTTACACATCTGCGCCGCCCGCCCAAAGTTGCGCTGCTGCGCAACGGCGTTAAAGTATAGGAGCTGTCGAAGGGTAAAGTTCATAACCCCTAGCTATCACTCCGCCCTGAAACCGCAACCAAAACCGATCAAAGCGTTATCCGATCATACGGCTTCGCTCTTCCTGATCCTGGTAGTGACGTTTCAGGCGCTGTAATGCGATACGCAAAACGATTTTGCCGGACCGCGCTGACCATCCCATTCGCTTTTCCGCCAATTCCAACCCCTCCAGATAGCAACAGCAGCGCAAAGCCACGTCGCTCAACCCCGGTCCAAGGTCAGACAATGCACGCTCTACGCGGTCGCGCGCTTCTGAAGAACCCCGGTTGCCAGTGTCGTCGCTTCCAAAACTTCCGCGCCCACCGGCAGTCAGGAAATGGTCCCAGTTCTGTGCAACCTGAGGTCCGATCTGAGCCAGTTCAAAATCCTCGCGCAGGCGCTCTCCTGCCCCGACAAGTGCTTCATCTAAAAACGGCTTTCCATCCCGATCCCGACGCCTTGCCAGGGCGATCAGCGGGCTTTCTGCGGCGCTATAGCGCATTCTTCTGGGACGTTCTGGATGGGCGCGGTTTGTCGTCGCGTGAGAGGGCGCCCCATGAAACGAAGCAGGCGCTTCTGCCATTCCATGTTCGTTGCGAGACCTTGCCTGGTTCTCGAAATCGGCCATTAATTGGCTCAGTGCCGTGCGGCCCGCGCTGGTAATCCGGTAGCGCGATATCCGGCCTGGGTTGTCGCAGGAAATCCAATCCTTCAACGCCAATGCCTGTGCAATCCTGCAATCAACCACTGCAGTCCTGGTCGCAGCGGCGTCGCCGGTATCGCGCACCACCACTGCTTTGTTCATTTCTTCAGCGACAGCCAGGACCGAACCGGTCTCACACAGTCTGCGCAGTACCCTTAGGGCCTCGTGGTTGAATTCCTCTTCTTTTTCGACGTGTGAATCATGACTGAAAGCTGAAACCGTGCGATCAGAAGCATCATTGACCGAAAAATGTTCTTCGGCCAACGACTGCAAAGCCGCATCCACCAATGGATCGTCACGACGCATCTCAATTCGGCGGATTTGTCTAAGAATGGTCGAAGCATGGCACCCCGCAGATCGCGCAATATCGCGGATCGACTGGCCGGTTTCTGTGTGGGCCAGGTATCGCTGTGCCCCCTCAGGTACCCAAGCCGGAATGGTGAAAGCCATGTTGTTTTCCATAGTTCTGTGCCCTCATCGACGAAACAATCTGTTCTCTATCGCCCCCGGTGACTTTGTTAACCAATTCTAACTAGAGTCGCTTTCGTTACTCGTTCGTTAACTGCCGGAGGTGATGACCAGATTTCATTCAAATTCATAAACACTCATGAAGCGAGAGTTCGGGGAGAACCCGATTAAGGCAACACCCGCTTAGGTTGTGTAACAAATTGGGCAACATCAATCAGACAAGTGGAGCCCAATGATGCAGGACCTGATGACCATGATTTCCGCCCTCCGCCGCCCCCGCCTATTGGCGCGGGCAGCCAAACACGGCGCACAGGACTATGATCGGGACCGCCACCTGCAACGCATACTTGGGTACGGATCGCTACCTGGGTCGGGTGCGGCGCTGATGCGTTTGATGGATATTGAGCGAGAAGTTAACGCGCAGAGGCTGGCAGAAGATGAAGGCTATTCGCTGGTCCGTCATTTGGACCTTCTGATCGCGCTATTGGGTGAGGCGCAGCTGTACAAGGCCAGCCGCGCCTCACAGTTTTCAGTTATCAGCTGAAAGCGTCCGGCATAGAGGCCTTTTTCTTTTCAACATATTCGGTCAAAGCGCTGTGAATTCCCGGGTCGAGTTCCGGTTGCTTGTAGTTGGCAATCAAATGCTCGACCCGTGATGAGGCCAGCTGCCGCGTATCGCGCGCGCCCTCGTCTTCCCAGGTTTCGTAAGGTTTGTAGTCCAGCAGGTCGGACTTCCAGAACGCCTCTTTGAAGTTTGCCTGCGTATGAGCACAACCCAGATAGTGGCCACCCGGGCCGACCTCGCGGATTGCGTCCATGGCCTGGGCGTTTTCGTCATAGGCCACACCCTTGGCCAGACCGTGCAGAACGCCAAGTTGATCTGCGTCCATGACGAACTTTTCAAAGTCCGCAACCAGGCCGCCTTCAAGCCAGCCGCAGGAATGCAGCATGAAGTTCACGCCCGCCATCAGCCCCATGTTCAGCGAGTTCGCGGTCTCATAAGCGGCCTGCGCATCGGGCAGTTTCGAGCCACAGAACGACCCGGCTGAGCGGAACGGCAGACCCAGACGCCGCGCCAGCTGTCCCGCGCCATAGGTAACCATTGACGCCTCGGGTGTGCCAAAGGTTGGCGCGCCTGAGTTCATGTCGATCGACGAAACGAAAGCACCAAAGATAGCAGGCGCTCCCGGGCGGATGATCTGACTGTACGCGACACCGGCCAAAACTTCGGCCAGAACCTGTGTCAATGTCCCCGCTATCGAAACCGGCGCCATCGCACCACCGACGATGAACGGCGAGATGATGCAGGCCTGATTATTCCTGGCGTAGACTTCCAGCGACCCCATCATCACATCGTCGAAGGTCATCGGCGAGTTGATGTTGGTCAGCGAAGTCATGACCGTGTTTTCCTGAACAAACTCTTTGCCGAACAGGATCTCACACATTTCCACCGAATCCTGAGCGCGGCTGGGATCGGTGACCGAGCCCATGAATGGCTTGTCCGATAAGGTCATATGCGCCATCAGCATGTCCAGGTGACGCTTGTTCACCGGAACGTCTGTGGGTTCGCACACAGTACCGCCCGAGTGGTGTAGCCACTTTGACATGTAAGCCAGTTTCACGAACTTGTTGAAATCGTCCATGGTCGCATAGCGACGGCCACCTTGCGCATCACGCACGAACGGAGGGCCATAGACCGGCGCCAGAACCAGATTGCGACCGCCGATGACCACGGACTTTTCCGGGTTTCTTGCGTGCTGCGTGAACTCGCTTGGCGCAGTTTTGATCAACTCGCGCGCAAGGCCGCGTGGGATGCGCACCCGTTCGCCATCCACATCGGCGCCCGCGTCTTTCCAACGTTCCAGCGCCGCAGGGTTGTCGACAAAATTGACGCCGACTTCGGCCAGAAGCGTTTCCGCATTTGTTTCGATGATCTGCAACGCTTCTTCGTTGAGAACCTCGAAATTCGGAATATTGCGTTCGATGTACTTTGCGGTCTCGATACGAACCGCTGTACGTTCGGCCCGGCGGGCAGCGCCACCGCCACCTCTCGCCCTGCGCCGGGTGTTTGCCTCTGTCATGAGAAAATCCCGTATCAGTTGTTGAATTTACATGTGTGTTACAGGAACCCGCCGCAATGGCAGTCGTGGATAACGGCGCTATAGGGGAAAAAGCGACAAAATGTCGGGGACAACCGCCACAAATGACCCAGCACATGTTTTTAAAGTCGCGCGGGTCTTCGTCATTCGTTTCGGGACCGTCCACCAGACTAGCGGGCCCTAACCGCGACCAACTGGCGTGTCTATACCACTTGAAATCCCTTGCGCTTATCATCTTCGCAACCTAGTAGCAGACCCATGACCCAAGACACCCATGACCGCCTTCTGATCATCGACTTCGGCAGCCAGGTAACGCAACTGATTGCGCGCCGCCTGCGTGAGCTGAATGTCTATTGTGAAATCCATCCTTATCAGAATGTTACGACGGACTTTGTTCGGAAAATGGCCCCAAAGGCCGTTATTTTCTCGGGCGGTCCCGATAGCGTGACACGAGAAGGGTCTCCGCGGGTCCCGCAGGAAATCTTTGACATTGGCGTTCCTATCCTTGGTATCTGCTATGGGCAGCAAGTGATGATGCACCAGTTGGGCGGCAAGGTTGAAAGCGGCCATGGCACCGCAGAGTTCGGCCGCGCCTTTGTGACCCCCAAAGGCCAACTGGATATTCTCGATGGCTGGTTCACCGACGGCGATGAACAGGTCTGGATGAGTCACGGCGACCATGTCAGTGCAATCGCGCCGGGGTTTCAGGTTTATGGCACCTCGCCCAACGCACCGTTTGCGATCACCGCAGACACGTCCCGCCATTTTTATGCAGTTCAGTTCCATCCCGAGGTGCACCACACACCAAAGGGCGCCAAGCTTTATGAGAATTTTGTAAAGCTCGCCGGGTTCAGCGGCGATTGGACCATGGGTGCCTATCGCGAGCAGATGATCGCGACAATCCGCGAACAAGTGGGCGATAAACAAGTGATCTGCGGTCTGTCCGGAGGTGTCGATAGTTCGGTCGCGGCGATCCTGATCCACGAGGCGATTGGCGACCAGCTGACCTGTGTGTTCGTTGATCACGGCCTGTTGCGCAAGAACGAGGCTGACGAAGTCGTCGGCATGTTCCGCGACAACTATAATATTCGGCTTATCCACGCGGATGAAAGCGATCTGTTCCTAGGTGAGCTTGAGGGGCAAAGCGACCCGGAAACCAAGCGCAAGATAATTGGCAAGCTGTTCATCGACGTGTTCCAGAAACATGCCGACACGATCGACGGGGCCGAATTCCTGGCCCAAGGTACCCTCTACCCTGATGTGATCGAATCCGTTTCGTTCTCGGGCGGGCCTTCGGTCACGATCAAAAGTCACCACAATGTTGGTGGTCTGCCAGAGAAAATGGGTCTGAAACTGGTCGAACCGTTGCGCGAACTGTTCAAGGACGAGGTCCGCGCATTGGGGCGCGAGCTGGGTCTGCCCCAAAGCTTTATCGGCCGCCACCCCTTCCCCGGCCCTGGTCTGGCAATCCGTTGCCCCGGAGAAATCACCCGCGAAAAACTAGATATCCTGCGCGAAGCCGATGCGATCTATATCGACCAGATTCGCAAACATGGGCTTTATGATGATATCTGGCAGGCCTTCGTGGCGATCCTGCCGGTTCGGACCGTCGGTGTCATGGGCGATGGCCGCACGTACGACTATGCCTGCGCCCTGCGGGCAGTTACCTCAGTCGACGGAATGACCGCCGACTATTACCCGTTCAGTCATGAATTCCTGGGCGAAACCGCCACCCGGATCATCAATGAGGTCAAAGGCATCAACCGATGCACCTATGACATCACGTCGAAGCCTCCGGGCACAATCGAGTGGGAATGAAAACAAGCCGGGCCAGCGCCCGGCTTTTTTGTTTCTGCGACACAAATATTTAGTTACCAATCAACATCGTAGAACTCCTAGTGCGCGGGCAACTCAATGGAAAGCAGCAAACCCCAAATCGGCAAAGCCGCGCTGTGGATGATCGGGGCGATCGCATCCTTTACGTCTATGGCCGTGGCCGGACGTGAGCTGAGCGTCACCCATGACACCTTTGAGATCATGTTTTATCGCAGCCTGGTCGGCATGTGCGTGGTCAGCCTTGTCCTGACGGTTACGGGAAAGTGGCATCAGGTATCGACCGAACGGATTGGCCTCCACGGGGTACGAAATACCCTGCATTTCACCGGTCAGAATCTCTGGTTCTACGCTGTTTCCGTGGCACCACTGGCACAGGTCTTTGCACTTGAGTTTACGCAACCGATCTGGGTGATCCTGCTGTCCCCGATGCTGCTGGCCGAACGGTTGACAGTCGTGCGGGTCCTTTCAGCACTTATCGGTTTTGCTGGTATCCTTATAGTCGCACGACCGGGGGCTGTTCCGTTAAGCGCAGGAATTGTCGCCGCCGCGATGTCGGCGGTGTTCTTCGCTTTGACTACAATTTCCACAAAAAAACTCACGCGTTCTGCAAGCATCGGGTGCATCATGTTCTGGCTTACCGTTATACAGGCTGGTCTTGGGCTGGCAGCCTCTGCGATCGACGGAGAACTTGCGTTACCAACGATGGCAACCGCGCCTTGGCTTTTGCTTGTAGGGCTTGCAGGCCTATTAGCGCATTTCTGCATTACGAATGCACTCTCAATCGCACCGGCTACGGTTGTGATCCCATTCGATTTTGCGCGCCTTCCTACAATCGCGATTGTCGGTATGCTTTTCTATCATGAGGCTCTCGATCAGTGGACGCTCGTGGGGGCTGCTGTCATTTTTGTGGGTATCTTCCTTAACGTTCAGTCGGAAAACCGTAACAGTTTAGCAACAGATTCTCGCAACACTCACTAAGGGTAACGTTCAGTCACCCGTTGACCAGCTATTGTAGAGAGAGTGAAATCCACCAGTAAGAATAACTCGGTTGTGCGCAGACACCACAAATTCGCGCAACTTAGCGACATAATTGGGAGGAATGGATGAAGAAGACGCTTCTGCAGGCGTGTGCTTTGTGCGTGGGCGCAACAAGCATTCAAGCCGGTGGTCTGGACCGTAGTGGACAAGGAATCAATATCATTTTCGAAGAGGGATCCGTGGTCCAACTTCGTCTTGGATATGCGTCACCCGACGTAAGCGGTGAACAAAATGGCGTAGAATCAGGTGATGTGTCGAATGCTTTCTTCTCACCGGGCCTGGCTTACAAACGTTCATTTACTGACAAACTGGACTTTGCGCTGATCTATGATGAACCATTCGGTGCGGATATTGGGTACTCCGCCGACTATCCCCTGTCGCAGAATCCAACTGCAGCGTTTGGAGGACGCAGCGGGATTCTGAGGGCCAGCGCTGATGTCGACTCCCTCACCGCATTGTTGCGCTACAAGCTTGACGGTGGCTTCAGCGCCATTGGCGGTATTCGCGCGCAACGTGCTAGCGCAAAAGTCGTTGTACCGGCAGCAGCCGGATACGAATTTGATGCGGATGCCGATACTGACTTTGGTTATCTCGTCGGGGTTGCCTGGGAAAAACCTGAAATCGCAGCTCGGGTTTCGCTGGTCTACAACTCCAAGATCACTCACGATCTGTCGTCGACCGAGTCGTTCAACGTAGTGCCGCCCGTCCCCGCCGGGTTGCAAACGATCGATGACACGACCAGGGTCGAGACACCGCAATCCATCAACCTGGATTTCCAGACCGGGGTTGCCCCAAAAACGCTGGTGTTCGGATCGATCCGCTGGGTTGACTGGCCTCAGACAGTAGTGGCACCTGCCGCCTATGTCGGGATCGTTGGGGACAACCTCGTCGACTTTGACGACGACACATTCACCTATACTCTTGGAATGGGATATCAGTTCTCAGAGGCTTTTTCTGGTGCGATATCTACATCTTACGAAAAGTCGAATGGTACCGAAGTATCAAACTTGGGGCCGACTGACGGTTTCTGGAGCATTGGCGTAGGCGGTACTTACACCGTGGAAAATGCTCAGATCTCGGGCGGTGTCCGTTATACGGACATTGGCGATGCGACAACCACCACGGGTGGTGAATTCAGCGGCAACTCTGCCTGGAGCGTCGGCCTTCAGTTGACCTACTCTCTGAACTGATCAGCGGCAAAACTGTTCACAAGGCTCCGCCCTCCGGCGGAGCCTTTTTTGCATAGATCCGCATGATCACGAATTGAGATGATGCGGTCCTGCGTGGCAAGGAACAGATATCTACTCCCATTCTGGCATAACGAAACCTGTGCCCAAGACTGTTGGTTCTAAACAACCGCGCACGCGCGATTGACGCCGCCTCCCACCCGTTTTAGCAAGGTCGGAAAAGGGATAGTGGACAATGATCTACAACTCGGCAAAAGACTGGCGGGAAGCCGCGCGCAAAAAGGTGCTGTTTTTTGGCATGTCAGGCCTGGGAAAGACCTATGTGTCCAACGTTCTGCGCGATTCCGGGGACTGGTTCCACTATTCGGTCGATTACCGGATCGGCACGCGATACATGGGCGAGTATATCATCGACAACGCCAAAGCCGAGGCCATGAAGGTCCCTTTCCTGCGTGACCTGCTGTTGTCTGATTCCATTTACATCGGATCAAATATCTCGTTCGAGAACTTGACCCCTGTCGCCGCCTATCTGGGAAAACCGGGCAACCCGGCACAGGGCGGCATGGAGCTGACAGAGTATAAACGCCGTCAGGAACAATTCCGTTTGGCAGAAATTCACGCTCTGCTGGATACCGAGTATTTCGTGGATCGGGCGCAGAGATTGTACCAATACCCGCATTTCATTTGCGATACTGGCGGTTCGATATGCGAATGGGTTGACCCCAATGATCCGCGGGATCAGGTCCTGACTGAGCTGTCGCGTCAAACGCTGATGATTTGGATCAAAGGTGACGACGACCACACGTCCGAGCTGATCAGGCGCTTTGACCGTGCGCCCAAGCCCATGTCTTATCAGCCCGAATTCCTGACACGTGTCTGGGACGAATATCTGACCCAACAAGGCTGTTCCGCCGAACAGGTCGATCCCAACGCATTCATTCGCTGGACCTATGCCAAAGCTCTTGCGCACCGGCAACCGAGATACAGGGCAATGGCCGACAACTGGGGTCTGACGATCGCTGCCAGCGACATGCACAGTATTCGCGACGACGGTGATTTCGATGAGTTGATCGAACGTGCACTTGAGACCCGGCCAAAGCGCGATTAACTACGGCACTTACACTCTTAAACCAAAGGCTTGCATCCGATGCCGATCAAGATTCCCTCTGACCTGCCCGCATATGACGTTCTCACCAATGAGGGCGTCATGGTCATGTCCGAGGATCAGGCAATGCGTCAGGATATTCGCCCCCTTCGGATCGGGTTGCTGAATCTGATGCCCAAGAAGATTCAGACCGAAAACCAGTTCGCTCGCCTCATCGGTGCAACCCCTCTGCAGATCGACCTGTCGCTGATCCGTATGACCGAACATCGGACCAAGAACACCGCAGCCGAGCATATGGCCGAGTTCTACCGCCCGTTTCAGGAGGTAAGGGACCAAAAATTTGACGGCCTGATCATCACCGGCGCCCCTATCGAACATCTTGAATTCGAGGATGTCACCTATTGGGAAGAGATCAGCGAAGTATTTGACTGGACCCAGACAAATGTCCATTCGACCTTTGGCGTGTGCTGGGGCGGAATGGCGATGATCAACCATTTCCATGGGGTGCGTAAGCATATGTTGGACGCCAAGGCTTTCGGATGTTTCCGGCACCGCAATCTGGCCCCCTCCTCACCGTTTCTGCGCGGGTTTTCCGATGATTGCGTCATCCCGGTCAGCCGGTGGACCGAGATGAAGCAGGCCGAAATCGACAACGCTACGGGCCTGACCACCTTGCTGGGTAGTGATGAGGCAGGCCCCTGCTTAGTCGAAGATAAGGACCATCGTGCGATTTATATCTTCAACCACTTTGAATATGACAGTGATACGCTCAAGCAGGAATATGATCGCGATATCGACAACGGCACACCGATAAACGTGCCGATGAACTACTATCCAGACGACGACCCCTCGCGCCGGCCTCAGAACAGATGGCGCAGCCATGCGCACCTGCTCTATGGCAACTGGATTAACGAAATCTATCAGACAACACCGTTCGATATGGATCAAATTGGTTCTTAAAACCATCATAGCTCTTGCCCTGCTGATTGCTGGCCTGGCCACCGCAACAACTTGGCGCGTGTCACGGAACGAAGCTGTTGCCGAGGCCAGTTTCCCACCCGAGGGTCAGCTGATCGACGTCGATGGAGTCAGCGTTCATGCCGAAGTCATGGGGCACGGGCCCGATGTCGTGCTGATCCACGGGTCCAGTGGCAACACTCGGGACATGACTTTTGCCCTCGCACCAATTCTGGCAGAAGATTTCCGTGTCATTGTTTTTGACCGGCCCGGACTGGGGTATTCCGACAGCTTCAATCCGGACGGAGAAACCCTTGAAGAACAAGCCGAAATCCTACGCCGTGCAGCTGTCAAGCTGGGCGCGGACAAACCCATTGTTGCAGGGCAAAGCTATGGCGGGTCGGTGTCGCTGGCCTGGGCGGTTACACAGCCCGAACACATCTCGGCGCTGGTGTTGATTGCCCCCGCCGCGATCCCTTGGGAAACGCCGCTGGATGGTTTCAACCGAATGGCCGCGACCAAGCCCGGAAACGCGCTTGTGCTGCCGTTGATCAACGCCTTTGTCCCCGATTGGTATGTCGAGCAGGCCCTAGACGGTGTCTTTTCCCCCCAAACTGCACCCGAAGGTTATGCCGAACATTTCGGCCCCGGGCTGACCATGCGCCCGGCTTCGATGCATGCCAACGCAATGCAACGCGCCAATCTGTTGGACGAAGTTCGTGCGCTGCAGCCGCGCTATAAGGATATTTCGGTCCCGACCGAGGTTGTGCATGGCACCGCCGACACAACGGTCGGGTTGGAATGGCATGCGGAACCCCTGATCGACCAAATCCCCGGCGCTGAACTGATCGAATTGCCGGGAATTGGCCATATGCCACAGATCGTGGCCGCACCCGAAGTAGCGGCCGCAATCATCCGGGCTGCTCAGCGGGCGGGTTTGCGTTAATTCCGAGGCTAATCCATAGTAAGATATGGATTTTATCGCGAGGTGACTCATGACACGAACTGGCAAAGGCACCATCGAGGAATATTACAAAAAACGTGCACCAGAAGAAGTCCGGAACGAGATCAAAGAGGCCGATAAGGATGACATTCTGAACCCTACATACCCCTATGACGAACGCATGAAGCGTAAGGCGTATGAGAAACAAATGCAGTCCCTGCAAATCGAGCTTGTGAAAATGCAGCTTTGGGTGAAGGAAACCGGCCAGCGTGTCGCTGTTATCTTCGAAGGCCGCGATGCCGCTGGAAAAGGCGGGACAATCAAGCGGTTCCGTGAGAACCTGAACCCGCGTGGGGCCCGGAATGTTGCGCTCAGCAAGCCATCGGATCAAGAGCGCAGCCAATGGTATTTTCAGCGCTATATCCCACATCTGCCCGCAGCCGGAGAAATCGTGTTCTTTGACCGCAGCTGGTATAACCGCGGCGTGGTGGAAAATGTGTTTGGGTTCTGCAACACAGAACAGCGTGAACGCTTCTTCCGACAGGTTCTGCCGTTAGAGACCGGCCTGTGTGACGATGGTATCCGCTTGTTCAAGTTCTGGTTGAACGTCGGACGGGCCGAGCAGTTGAACCGGTTTCTTGCGCGCGAAACGGACCCATTGAAACACTGGAAACTAAGCCCAATCGATATCGCTGGTTTGGACAAATGGGATGAATACTCTGCTTCGATTTCCGAAACCCTTACACGCAGTCACAGCGAAGCCTGCCCCTGGACCATAGTTCGTTCCGACGACAAGAAACGGGCAAGGCTGGCAGCAATCCAAACCGTGCTTCATGCGCTGGACTATGATGAAAAGGACAAAAATGCGATTGGCGATATCGACACCAAGATATGTGGCGGGCCAGATATCTGGGATGCCTGATCTTTCTTGCCGGCCAATATCATCACAAAGATTGGACGAATACGTGCTACCGGTTTATGTCTTAGTTCTTCGAGAATTGAACAAAAAAGGCGTCTGAATCAGGGATGACAAAACGCGGGTATCACCACGGCAACCTGAAACAGGCTCTGATCGACGCAGCTCTGTCCCTGATCGAGGAAAAGGGTCCGACCGGGTTCACCCTGTCAGAGGCTGCAAAAGCGGCAGGCGTCACGCCTGCAGCTGTTTATCGCCACTATCACGGGCGCGAGGACCTGATCGCCGAGGCGGCGCGTCAGGGGTTCGAGATGTTCGCCGATCTAATTCAATTCGCTTATGACAAAGGCCAGCCTTCGGCGCTGGCTGCATTCGAAGCAACCGGGCGCGCCTATCTGGCCTTTGCGCGCAAGAATCCTGGCCACTATATCGCGATGTTCGAAAGTGGGATTTCTGTCAACCGCACCCCAGAACTTGCCCTAGCTGCAAACCGGGCCAGAGATGTTCTGGAGAAAGCTGCAGCCGATCTCTCGCAACATATTCCGCCGGAAAAACGTCCGCCAGCTTCAATGTTCAGCGCACATATCTGGGCGCTGAGTCACGGTGTAGTCGAATTGTTTGCCCGTAACACCGGCGCCACCGCACCCTTCCCGCCCGAAGATCTTTTGGAAACGGGGATCGGTATATATCTACGGGGACTAGGGCTGGTGCCTCCGGACGAATAAGGCCGTCAGAACACCGGTTTCCGTTGCGGAATGCTGAGACCGGATGTGACATTAATCAGATCCATCTCACCCATGCCCTTGATGTCCACACGCCCGATATCAGAGACCTGAAACTCGTCAATCAGGGCGTATTTCATTTCTTCAGGCGCAACAATGTTCATTGGGTTTGCAAAGACTTGCAGCCGGGAAGCGATGTTCACGGCGGGTCCGAATACATCATAGACATATTTCTGAATACCAACCACAGATCCCACCGCTGGCCCCATACCCAGCCCCACACGTGCCTGCCACTTGTGCGGATGGCTTTCATTTCTCCGCTCAAGATAGCGAAGGAACCTGACCGCACAATGGGCAGCAGCAGTCGCATGATCTGGCGTAGCATCCGGCATGCCTGACACCGCAAGATAAGCATCGCCAATAGTCTTGATCCGCTCACATCCGAACTGTTCGACAATCCGGTCAAAGGCAGTAAAGATGTCATTCAACTCGCTTAGGGTAACCGTCGGGTCCGTCTTGGCGGCAAAATCCGTGAACCCCACAAAGTCCAGCATCACAACTGACACCTGATCGTAAAGCTGCGGCGTGACCACACCGAATGTCTTGAATTCTTCATAAACAGCGCGCGGCATCAGGTTCAGCAACAGCCTTTCAACCCGCTCTTTCTCACGCTCCAACTCGCGCGTGTTGCGTTCGACCATGGTCGAGTAGCTGTCAATCATGCTTTCAAGTTCGCGGATTTTGGTGATGTTCTGAAACTCGATGACCAGAACCTGTTCCGAAAGACCGTTTGCCAGAGAAACTGCCGTTGCGAAAACCAATGTCCTGCGTTTCGGCTTGATCTGCAATTCGACCGAGTATCTGAGCCCCGATTGCTTTACGTCTTCAAGTTCACGCGCATCAAGGTCAGGAAAAATATCCAACAATGTCTGTCCATTAGCCGGAGGGCCAAACCATTCCTGAAAAGGGCCGTTGCAGAATACGAATGTAAGATCTGACGCCCGAACCACTGCGACACCAACACCGATCGCGCGCAGCAGTTGTTCATTGATCGCAAGAATACTCATGCCGCATCGCGCGTAACAATAATTGCGCGTTTGGATTCGATCGCTCCCAAGGCAATCTTTACGTGCCGATCTTCCATTCCATGTAACGCCAGCGCTTCACCAAACAGATCTGCCATTTCGTCAAAATCTGCGTGCGAGATGTTCAGATTTCTGTGAACCGCTTCAATTCGATCATCGCTAAATGATGTCGGACCACCGATCAGAGACGATACGAACTTGGTCTGGTGATCAATCAGCCTTGGCATGTCGATATCTTCGAAATGGTCACCGATCTGATCAGACTCCAGTGCCATTTCGTAAAAAGTCATTACGATCCGACTGATCGTTTTGAAACCGCCATAATGCTCATAGATTGTCTGACCCACACCAACCCCAAACCGGAAAAACACCAACAACACTGGAAGTTTATATCAAATTGACAGTTTTGTTAACGCTTATCGAGAATTACTATTTTTGCTTGGTTGGAAAGACGTGATCAGCTCATGATCTAAACTAAACCCTCAGGTCTTCGGCACAGGGGATAAATCCGACATACCCCCCGCTTTCAAGCAATCGGGCTTCGCCTCTCTGGCGCCAATACAACTTGCGTTTCGCGGCCTGCAATTCGCGACGAATGCGAAACCACAGGGGTCCCTTATCCAGACCGCTATTGGTCTTTCTGTTTTGTGAACGTTCACTGACTTTCACGGAATCTTCAGCCTGATCTTGCTGTTTCGACCAGATCATTTGAACGCCGACTGCTGGAAAACACTGATACATTTGCCAATCCGGGCGGGGGATAGATACGAAATCATCCAGGTGATCCGAGTATTTCTCGGACCACATCAGCAATTTACGGCAGGCCGCCTGCGACAGGATATATGCGGCCGCGCTGGGTGCCATTTCCAGCATCGGGCGAACCGGTACGCCGGAAATCTGTAGTTCTGGCCCAAACCGCAGCACCCGGGGGGAATAGTCCAGCTTTAGGAAGTCGAACCCTGACCCTGCTTCGAGCAATCTGGCAATCACACCGCCAGCTTGGGTCGACATTTCGACATCGTCTTCAAAGATCGCAACAGCCTTCAGGTCTTGCTGAACGGCACGCTTCCAAACGGCGCGATGGCTTTCGAAACAAGCGACTTCACTTTGTTTCAGACCCCAGCGGCTGCCGGAACCGGCAACATAGCCGTGACCATCCAGTGCGCCTTCTTGTTGCGCGTCGGTCGCACTGAAACGCGCGGCCCCGATCAGCCCGGTATGGGCGAACTGCGCCTCCATAAAGTTGCGCCGCTCGGGTACCCGATCCAGATTGATATAGTAGACACCCGTTCCCGGTGGCAGTTCATGATGGCCCACGGCTGTTCCTTTATAATGGCTGCACCAGATACACTTCGCACAATCGGATAATCAAGCCCACAGCCCCCACCTATCGCAGCTTTGAATTCCTGTCTAAGCTGCCGTTGAACAGCAAGAAACGGGAAACTCGCCATGTCATCACATGGGTATAGCGGTGGGCGGCTTAATCTGCCTTTCGTCGGCATTTCGACCTTCGGCAAAGCGCCGTATGTCGAGGATTGGGACAATATCGACGCGGATGTCGCAGTCATGGGGGCGCCTTTCGACTTTGGCACTCAATGGAGGTCCGGCGCGCGCTTTGGGCCCCGTGCTGTACGCGAGGCCTCAACCCTGTTCAGCTTTGGCCATGCCGGGGCCTATGACCATGAGGATGACGCCACTTATCTGGATGGATCGGTGCGGATGGTCGATATTGGGGATGCCGATATTATCCACACCAAGACAGATGAGAGCCACGCCAATATTCAATACGGCGTCGAACGTATTCTGTCCGCAGGCGCCCTGCCCGTCACCATCGGCGGCGATCATTCGGTGAATATCCCCTGCATCAACGCCTTTGCCTCAGATTGCGCGCAGAACGGTCCGATCCATGTGGTCCAGATCGACGCGCATCTGGATTTCGTTGACGAGCGTCATGGCGTCACTGCTGGCCACGGCAATCCGATGCGGCGGGCGATTGAAAAGCCGTACGTCTCGGGCATGACCCAGCTAGGCATTCGAAACGTGTCATCAACCGCCAAGGAAGGGTATGAGGATGCCCGCGCTCGCGGCTCGGACATCTTGTCCGTACGACAGGTGCGCAAACTGGGCACCGAGGGCGTGGTTGAACGCATCCCCGAGGGCGCGCGGTATTACGTTACGATTGATATCGACGCGTTTTGCCCCTCAATCGCACCTGGTACGGGTACGCCCAGCCATGGCGGTTTTTTGTATTACGATGTGCTGGAAATTCTTCAGGGGCTGGCGAAACGCGGTGACGTGGTCGGGATCGACCTTGTTGAAGTCGCCCCAAGTTACGACCCAACCGAAAGCACGCAGATTCTGGCGGCACAGGTGCTGCTGAACTTTATCGGCTTCATCTTTCACGAACGGGGCAAGAAGGGCTGATCGCCCTTCCTGCCCATGTGATCAGGCGCTGATCGTGTTGTGTTCTGGCCCATAGGGGAAGCCGGTGATGTTCTCGGCACCGGCCTCTTCGACCACTAGAATGTCATGCTCACGATAGCCACCGGCACCGGGCTGTCCTTCAGGAATCCACAGCATCGGCTCGATGGACACGACCATGCCGGGTTCCAAAACCGTGTCGATATCCTCGCGCAGTTCAAGACCCGCTTCACGACCGTAGTAATGGCTGAGTATGCCGAAGGAATGGCCATAGCCAAAGGACCGGTATTGCAGCAGGCCTTCGTCGGCGAAGAAACGGTTGATCTCAGCCGTGATCCCCGAGCAGGTCGCGCCCGGTTTGATCAGGCTCAACCCCAACTCATGTGCGGCGACGTTTGCCTTCCAGATGCGCAGGCTATCGGCGTCGGGTTCGCCCAGAAACAAGGTGCGTTCCAGCGCAGTGTAATAGCCCGAGATCATCGGGAATGTGTTCAGCGACAGGATATCGCCCTTTTCCAGCGCCCGCTTGGTGACCGGGTTATGTGCGCCATCAGTGTTCAGGCCGGATTGAAACCAGACCCAGGTGTCGCGGTACTCGGCCTCTGGATAGGCACGAGCAATCTCGGCCTCCATCGCGTCACGGCCTGCCATGGCGATATCGATCTCGGTCGCGCCTTCGCGGATCGCCGCGTGAATGGCTGCGCCGCCCACATCTGCAGTGTGTGCGCCGCCTTTGATCAGCGCGATCTCTTCAGCTGACTTGACCATACGTGCGGCCATCGTGTCAGGTGCAATATCCACCAATTCCGGCCCGCCCAGCATATCCAGCGCGGTGTCGCGCATTGCCAGGGTCATGTGATCGCCTTCGATCCCGACCCGACCGGCTGATCCAATCAGATCAGCCACCGCGCGCCAGTAATTGTTCCGCTTCCAGTCGGTATAGATCACGTTGTCTTCAACCGAGCGACGCCAAGGCTGGCCGGCGTCGATATTGGCCGACACGGTGGTGCATTTGTCCTGAGTGACAACGCAACCGTAGGGACGCCCGAACGAGCAATACAAGAAGCCTGAGTAATAGGCGATGTTTTGCATGGAAGTCAGCAGAACTGCTGGAATATCGCGGGCGGCCATCGTGGCGCGCAAGCTGGCCAGACGGCGTGCATATTCTGCCTTACTAAAGGGCAAAGGCGCCTTGTCACCGTTGTGGCAGGTAAAGAATTCGGGGCGATTGTTTAGATCATTCATCTTGGTCTCTCCTCGATGCCGGACAGGCAAAGCCCGGCCACAAGTCCCGGCGTTCAGGACAAGCGGCCTCGGGAACCGAGAGCCATGCACCCGCCTAGATGTCACGACGCCATCGTGACCGGGGTGCATGGTGAAATCGCTAAATCACCTTGTGAGTCGCGTCAAGCAGGACTGAGTCCCCGCATGCGTTCAGACCGCCTCCGCAGCAGTTCTACCGTGGTCAACAGCGCAATCGAGATCACCACAAGGATGGTCGCTACTGCCAGAATGGTCGGGCTGATCTGTTCGCGCAGGCCGGTGAACATCTGCCATGGAAGTGTCTTCTGGCTGGCAGAGCCAACGAACAGCACAACAACCACCTCATCGAACGAGGTAATAAAGGCGAAGAGGCCGCCCGAGATCACGCCCGGCAGGATCAGGGGCATCTGAATCTTGAAAAACGTCCGCACCGGGCCCGCGCCCATATTCGCCGCCGCCCGCGTCAGAGAGCGATCAAAGCCCACCAGCGTCGCAGTCACGGTGATGATGACGAAGGGGATGCCCAGAACGGCGTGGGCAAGGACAACTTTCACATAGCCCACGAAGTTCTTGTTCATGCCCAGCGTGCCTTCCATGAAGCGACCGATATCGCTGTAGAAGAAGAACATGCCGGTGGCCGAGATGATCAACGGCACGATCATCGGCGAGATCAGGACGCCCATGATGACGCGGCGGCCGGGTACGTGGCTCTGGCTGAGGCCGATGGCCGCCAACGTGCCCAGCGAGACCGAGATGATCGTCGCAATCGGCGCGATGATCAGCGAGTTCTTGAAGCTGCGCTGCCATTCATTGTTGGTGAAGAAATCGCGGTAATGCTTCAGCGAATACCCTTCGGGGTCCAGACTCAGCATCTCAGGGGTGAAGGTAAAGAAGTCCTGCGCGTTGAACGACAGCGGCAGAACCACAAGGATCGGGGTGATCAGGAACACGAAGATCGCACCGCAGATAACCCGGAACAGATAGTGATAGAATACCTGTTTTGGCGTCAGATAGCTGAGCAGTTTACGGCGATACCGGCCTTCATAGAGCCAATAGATAAAGAAGATAAAAAACCAACCGCCCAACAGGCCCAGAATGCCACCCATCGGACCTGACAACAGGAAACCGATGATGCCGAAACCCAGGATATTGATCCAGCGCGCCAGTTTTTCGTTCTTCAGAACGTTGATGTAGACCCAGGCCAGCGCGGCGATCAGAGCTGCGCCACCCAGAATGCCCAAAAGGATCGAGCCGTTGCCCGCGCCGACAAAGACGCCGGCGAAGGCACCCGCCAAGGCGACACTGGGCAGAACCATGGAGAGCGGTTTGCGGGATATCGGTGTAAGTGCAGCCATGTCGATTATCCCAACTTCACATTATCAATGCCCACGATCTTGTCGTAGACCCAGTAGAGCAGCATGACGACACCCAGCAGGATTGTACCCAAGGCCGCAGCCAGCCCCCAGTTCAGCGAGGACGAGATGTGATAGGCAATCCGGTTCGAGATGAAGACACCTTTTGTGCCGCCAACGATTTCAGGCGTGATGTAGTAACCGATCGACAGAATGAACACGAGGATCGAGCCCGCTCCGATACCCGGAATGGATTGTGGGAAGTAGATACGCCAGAAGGTCGTCCAGTTGGTCGCGCCCATGGATTTCGCCGCGCGCGTGTAAGTCACCGGGATCGTCTGCATCACTGAATACATCGGCAGGATCATGAACGGCAGCAGGATATGCGTCATCGCAATGATCGTGCCGATCTGGTTATTGATAATCACCAGTCGTGCATCATCGGCCACAAGTCCAAGCCAGACCAATGTTTCATTAATCACGCCCTGCTGTTGCAACATCACTTTCCACGCCGAGGTCCGCACCAGAAGTGAGGTCCAGAAAGGCAAGAGAACGAGGATCATCAGCAGGTTCGACACCCGCATCGGCAGGGTCGCCAGCAGGTAGCTAACCGGATAGGCCAACAAGATGCAGGACACCGTAATCACCAGCGACATGAACAATGTGCGGCCAAACAGCTTGATCAGAATCTGCTTGTCTTCAGGCTGCGACTGCGCGCCTTCGGGCGTGCGGCGCATATCGACCGCGTTCAGGAAATAACCATTGGTAACCGTTGGCGAATGGGTCTTGATCACTGCCCATGTCTTAGGATCGCCCCAGCCCTCGTGAATCTCTATGATCTGTTCCTTGAACGGTCCATCGGTTTCAGGGTCAAGCTTGCCCATTTTCCGGCCAGAGCGGCGGAACAAAGAAGACATGCCAGTCTCTTCGTAGTTCAGACGCGAGCCAAGGCGGGTGTGGGTTTTGCTATCAACGGCAACGACCATGTCGCGAACAAATGCGTCGTATACTGCTTCGTCCGGAAGCTCACCGCTTTGGGCGTCCCAGCTTTGCAGGGCTTCCACAGTAAGCGGGAGGGTCTCTGAAACCATGCTGTTTTCAACCGAGCGGAACAGCATTGAAGCAATCGGCACGATAAAGGAAAACATGACAAATAGCAGAAGCGGAGCGACGAGCATCAATGCTCGTAATTTCTGCCGCCGCAGTGAACGTGCCAGCGATTGCTTGAGCGGCGTTCCGTCCGCTGCCAGCATCGGCCCCGCATTTTGGCTTGCGTCTGTCATTTGTGCCCCTTGACTCTGCTTGGGTCTGGGGGCGGCGCACCGCCCCCGACTGTTTCATGAAATCAAACGATTATTTCGCAAGCCAAGCCTGGAATTTCGCTTCGATGTCATCGCGGTAATCCGCCCAGAACTCGTAGTTATACAGGAACGTGTTCTTGGCGTTTTCCGGATCGGTCGGCATGTGCGGCGCCATGTCGATGCCAAGCTCGGCATGCTGACCAACCAGCGGAGCCGAAGAGGCACGGGCCGGACCGTACGAGATGTACTTAGCCTGATCCGCCAGACGCTGCGTGTCCGTTGCGAACATGATGTAGTCCAGCGCACGCTGCTGACGCTCTTCGCTCAGACCGGCGGGGATGATCCAGCCGTCCAGGTCAAAGATCTGCGCGTCCCACAGCATGGCAACGGGCTGCTTCTGCTCTTCGATCACGCTGAACAGACGGCCGTTATAGGTCGAGCCCATGATGATCTCGCCATCGGCCAGAAGCTGCGGCGTGTCGGCACCCGCGGACCACCAGACGACGTTGTCCTTGATGGTTCCCAGTTTCGCCAACGCCTGATCCTGACCTTCTGGGGTCGCCAGAACGTCATAAACGTCATCTTTGGCGACGCCATCACAGATCAGCGCCCATTCCATGTTGTTAATGGCGCGCTTTTCCAGTGAACGCTTGCCCGGATAGGCTTCCAGATCAAATACGGCGCAGACATCAGTCGGAGGTGTGTCACCTACCAGGTCTGTACGATAGCCGAATGTAGTCGAATACACGATCTGCGGGATAAAGCACTCGCTGACCAGCAGGTCACCGAAATCATCGGCAGCCGAAGTGCCGTCGGGCGCCGGGGCCAGCATGGTGTCGGGGTCGATCTCCATCGCCAGACCTTCGTCACACAAACGAATTGCGTCCGCAGCAACAACATCCACTACGTCCCAGGTGATGTTGCCCGCTTCGTTCATCGCGCGCAGCTTGGCAACCGCTTCGGCCGAGCTGTCATCGTTAAGGATAGTGATGCCGCTCTTTTCAGAATAGGGCTCGTGATACGCCTTCAGCTGTGACTTGGAATAGGCGCCGCCCCACGAGACAATCGTCATCTCCTCGGCCATGGCGCCTCCGGCCACGGCAACAATGGCGCTTGCCATCAAAGTGGTTTTAACTTTCATTGTTAACTCCCTGTTATACCCGTAAATTTCTGAACAGACCGGATCACGGGGCAACCCGGCCGCCATTTACCCCCCAGCGATCCACCAGGGGACGTTCTTCATCAGGCGTCAAGTGCCCGGCAATCATGGGCCAACCAACCGATTTCAACTTCCTGGCCGGGCGACAACCGAACCGCATCGGGAGCGTTTCGGGTCTTAATGATAAAGTCTTCATTGCCCGCCACAGATAGGCGAAACCGGAAGACATCACCCATATAGATGAATTCTTTGACAGTCGCCTTTAGCGTATGCGCATCGGCATGCAGGCGATCTTTGTTGAATTCGACCCGCTCGGGACGGATTGAAACCTTGGTCCGTTCACCGGCTGCAGTGACATTGACCGGTTTGGCGTCAATTTCTGATCCATCATCCAGTGCAACCACGCACGAGTCGCCGTCGATTGACTTAACAACGCCTTCCAAGGTGTTGTTTTCACCAATGAACTGGGCAACAAAGCTATTTTCGGGCTCTTCATAGAGCAGATCCGGCGGCGCAAGCTGCTGGATGCGTCCGTCGTCGAACACGGCCACGCGATCCGACATCGTCAGCGCCTCTGTCTGGTCGTGGGTCACGTAAACTGTCGTAATCCCCAGCTCATGCGCCAGACGGGTAATCTCGAACTGCATATGTTCGCGCAATTGCTTGTCCAGCGCGCCCAGCGGTTCGTCCATCAAAACTAGCTCAGGCTCGAACACCAAAGCACGGGCCAAGGCGATCCGCTGCTGCTGACCGCCGGACAGTTGCGCCGGACGGCGGCTGCCAAAGGCGCCCATCTGGACCATATCCAGCGCACGCTTCACTTTTTCTTCCCGATCGCTTTTGCCAATGTTGCGCACTTCAAGCGGGAACGAAAGGTTTTCAGCCACAGTCATATGCGGGAACAATGCATAGTTTTGGAACACCATGCCAATCCCGCGCTTATGTGGTGGAATGTTGTTGATCGGGCGTCCGTCCAACATGATTTCGCCATGAGTAGCGGTTTCAAATCCGGCCAACATCATTAGGCAAGTTGTCTTGCCTGACCCCGAGGGGCCGAGCATAGTTAGAAACTCACCTTTTGGCATCGAGAGATTAAGGTCTTTTACGACGAGTATCTCGCCGTCATAAGATTTTTGAACACGCTGAAATTCGACGAACGCTGCGTCATTTGACATTACCAACTTGGCTCCCCTGTGCGGTCTTTGCTTGCCCGGTTCATCCGGATCTCAAAGACCAGTCCACCCTATTTAAGGACATGGGGGACCAACCACGCAACCATAAATGTGACAGCTAGGCGACAAAGAATCCTGTAATTCACTTCAGCTCAACTGATATTTCGATATCTCGTCCGCAACGCAAGGCCTTGAATGGCGTAATTAACTTGCTTCATTCGCCTCTATTTAACTTCCCAATCAACAACATAAATCTAATTATTTAAATGAGTTATAATTGCTATTTAAACCGCCGCATCTCCCAGCCCAGACCTCGACATCGATACTGAGTTGCTGAGAGATTCGCATGTCGAAATTCCTTGACCGATTGGAAAACGCCAAAATTATCTGGTGCAATCCAATCTAGAAACCGCGCTTTGGGGGGCTATTAATCTCATTTTGATAGGGCAGAGGTACGGATTTGCGAACCCCGCGTTTTCAGGCGCAATCGGATTCTGCCTTTGGGGGCAGTTGCACCCTCTTAACTTGCCGCTTCCTGCGCTTATTCCAGGGCAGGATTCAGATGCTTCTTGGCCTTCTTCAATCCGGTACTTCGGATAAAATGCACAGAACTTGGGCATCGCTTCCAATGTTCAGGGCCTCGCAGACATCTGCATTCATCGCTGCTGCGACGCCGGCCCCGCCCGAAGCAGTTGTCGCCAACCCAGCCTCTGCCATGGCCGGTAAATACCGCACCACGTCGTCATCCGAGAGCGTCAGAAAACAGTCTGCATCCCGCGCCAGACCATTCAGCGCGATCAGCGAGGGTTCTTTACAGTCCAGCCGCCCCATGATGCTGTCAGGCCCATCCGCAAAGACGCAGGTACCTGCTTCGATACTGGCTTGCAACGCAGGGGCCGCTTCGGGTTCCACGACAATGATTTTGGGTCCATCACCCCAGGCATGGCGCGCATAAGCTGCAACCGACCCAGCCAGCCCACCTACCCCGGCCTGCAAAATGATATGCGTGGGCGCATTTGGGCATTGGCGCACCGCTTCTGCAGCCATCTGCAGATATCCCTCCATCAGGGTGTGCGGCAGCTCGTAATACCCGTCCCACGAACTGTCAGATAGCAATGTCCAACCGTTATCCTGCGCCGCTTTGCCAGCAGCCTCCATACTGGCGGCATAATCCGTACCTTGACGAACGACCCTGGCTTTTTGCGCACGAAGGCGTTCCGCGAAACTTTCAGGTACGGTTTCGGCGATATAGACCACTGCATCAGCCCCAAATATCCGTGCACCTGCTGCTACACTCATCCCGTGGTTACCCGCGCTAGCGGTGACATAGGTTTTCCCGCGTAAAGTAGACTCATCCGGTGTCTGCGCCAGATCAGCAGCGTGACGGGCGATGACATAGGCAGCCCCCAAAGCCTTGAATGACCCGAGGTTCATGCGCCCACGCTCATCTTTGACCCATAGATCGGCGACATTGGCCAAATCCTTGGCTTCAACCAGATTGGTTTCCGCTGCTGCAGGGCAAACTGTTAACAAATCAGCTACGCGAGCCGCGTTTATCGAAGGAAATGGAGCATTAGGAATCAATTTTTCCTTGCCGCGGTGTGGGTTTGAACTGAGTTTCAACAGTATTTCCTTCCTGAGTTGTCCATTGACGTGATCGGATTCGTAAAGTTCTGTCAACACGTCTCTAATCACGACACGAGGATCCGATGAGCCAAGTGAATCCGGCATTCATGCGGGGGGAATTTGACCGTCGGCTGTCCAAAACACGAAAAGCCATGACCGAGGTCGGGCTGGACGCGCTGTTCTTCGAAGATCCTTCGAACATGACGTGGCTAACCGGATACGAGGGGTGGTCGTTCTACGTCCATCAAGGCGTTTTGGTCTTTCATGACGCAGACCCGATCTAGTGGGGACGCAATCAGGATACTAATGGGGAACGACGTACAGTGTGGATGCCTGATTGTCAGATACGTCCACATTAAAAGCCGCGCGTGCTGCGGCTATCCAGTAGGTCTGAGCTATCTCCCGGACTGGGGTGAGCGCACTGTATCTCTGCGTCCCGAGGATGAGACAATCCTGGAACCTGGCAAGACGTTTCACTTTATGCCTGGCCTCTGGTTGAATGACTGGGGGCTAGAGATCACCGTGTCGATCCTGATCACCGATACCGGTCCTGCCGAATGTTTCTGTAACCGCCCAAGAAAGCCGTTTGTAAAGCCATGACCCTGCAAAGAACCCAAGATATCCTCGCCGATCTGATCGCGTTTGAAACGGTATCTGTAGACAGCAATCTTCAGATCATCAGCTATCTAAGGCACAGGTTGCAGGCCTTGGGTGCACGCTGCATCGAAACCCGAAATGATACTGGCACCAAGGCCAATGTATTTGCTTCCTTAGGCCCAGACATTCCCGGCGGCATCTTGTTATCCGGCCACACGGATGTGGTTCCCGTCGCGGATCAGAACTGGACATCAGACCCGTTTTTGATGACCGAGAAAGATGGCAGACTTTACGGACGTGGCACCTGTGACATGAAGGGCTTCATCGCCGCCGCACTTGCACTTGCCGAAACGCTGGATGCCAGAAAACTGACCCAACCGCTGCACTTTGCCTTCACCTATGATGAAGAAACCGGATGTTTGGGCGCGCAGAACATGGTGAACGATCTTTCCGAACGAGGAATAGTGCCGGATATCGCAATAATCGGAGAGCCCACCGAAATGTGCCTGATCGAAGGGCATAAGGGGTGCTATGAATACACGACACGATTTGTCGGGCTCGAAGGACACAGCTCGGCCCCGGATGATGGGGTTAATGCGGCGGAATACGCGGCACGCTATGTAGGAAAACTTCTGGAACTGCGCCAGATATTGAAATCCCGCGCGCCAACAAACAGCCCCTTCGAGCCACCCTGGACCACTATAAACGTGGGGTTCTTCAATAGCGGCATCGCCCATAACGTCATTGCCAGCAAAGCCGATGTCGGTTGGGAAATGCGCCCGGTTCAGGCCAGCGATGCGGATTTCGTCAAGCAAACCCTGTCTGACTATGTGACCCACAGCCTGCTGCCCGAAATGCAGGCCGTCCATAGTGAAGCCAGCATCACGCAGGATATCACGGCCGAGGTTGCAGGCCTTGAGCCAATGGAAGAAAACGCCGCCCGCAAACTGGTTGCCCAGCTGACCGGGGCGAACGGAACAGGTGTTGTGTCATTCGCCACTGAAGCTGGCCTGTTTCAGCAGCTTGGCACCCATGCAATTGTCTGCGGTCCCGGCTCGATCACACAGGCCCATAAAGCGGATGAGTACGTCGAGATCGAACAGCTCGACCTATGCTGTCGGATGCTGGACCGGCTTGGGCAACGCCTGACCTCTTAACCTGCCCCATGGGTGCGATCATAAGCAGATCGCTTGGGCTGAATATGCGCGTTTCGGATGTCTTCACCGGGGTCATAGACTTCCATAACCAATGGATAACAGGCGGCTGCGTCCGAGGAATGCTCGGACGAGCAATCGCCCCCGGGACAAGCTGAAAGGCCGACGATCAGGTCTATCTCGGCGTAGAATTCCAGGTAATCACCCGGACGCACCGGGCTTGCCTTCATGAAGTATTGGCCTGTGTCCTGCGTAAATCCGGTGCACATGAAGACGTTCAACACGTCGTGGACGTGCATTTCGGCCTCATGCAGCGGCAGGTCACAATGGCTGGCCAATGCCCGTGTCAGGTTGGAATGGCAGCAATAATGGTAGTCATCGCCAGACAGCAATCGCCCGGTATAGGGGTCACAGCGAGTCCCGATCACGTCATGCACGGATCCGCCGTATGAATCGAACCCATACCAATCCAGAGTATCCGTGACGATGGTCGCCATGGGTCGCATATTTGGAAAACTTGACCACATCCGATCCCCGGTCGACAGATGCGTGCCATGCAGCGCGCGGGTTTTGCCGGAATAGAACCGTTCGGTCAGGTCATGCTTGTTCCACATGTTCAGATCACCGACCTGCGCGCCATCGACCGACACCACCCGAATAAAGGCCCCCGCGGGCACTTCAATACAGGCCGCATCACGCGGGGCTGCTATGACTTCTGCGGTTTTCACCGCGCGCTGCCTCAGGTCAGTCAACGCAGCCAGATCAGGTTGCGGTATCGTTTCGGGCGGATAGCAAATGACCGGAGGGATCTCCTTCCGGTCATTTGCGTCTGCCGGAGGTTCAAAATTCGGATGTTTCAACTTCATGACCGCGCTCCGATATCTGTCTGACAACAGACCTAGCGCATCACAAACGGGTTCGCCATCGGCTCTTGCGAGGTGCTGATCCAGGTGGTCTTGGTCCGGGTGTAATCCAGGATCGCCTCAACCCCGGCTTCACGACCATACCCTGATTGATTGAACCCGCCAAACGGCGCGATAGGAGAGATCGCGCGATAGGTATTAACCCAACAAATCCCGGACTTGATCCGCTTGGACACCCGATGCGCCCGCGCCAGGTTCTGCGTAAACACACCTGAACCCAGCCCAAAGACTGTGCTGTTGGCTAACGCGATGGCCTCTTCTTCGGTATCGAATGGCAGCAGAGACATGACCGGGCCAAACATCTCAACTTTCAACGTCTCGGTCTCGGGCGATATGCACTCGACCAGGGTTGGGTTCATGTAATTGCCGGGCCGATCCGCAGGTTGCCCGCCGAAATGGACCACGGCCCCCTGCTCCGCTGACTTGGCCAGGGTCTCTTCGATCTTGTTCACTTGCGCCATGGTACATAGCGGTCCGACATGGGTACCGGCCTCCAGCGGGTCACCCAGAACGATTGCACCCGCCTTTTCTTTGATGCGGCCGATCAGATCTTGCAGAACGGATCGCTGCACAAGTCCGCGCGTGCCCGCAACGCAACTTTGCCCCGACGCGCCAAAGTTTCCGGCGATCAGGCCATTTGCGGCCCCATCCAGATCCGCGTCTTCAAAAACAAGTATCGGCGATTTGCCACCAAGCTCCAGCGAGGTGACGGCGAAGTTTTCGGCGGAATTCCTGACCACATGGCGCGCTGTCTCGGGGCCACCGGTAAAGGCGATGCGATCCAGATCGGGATGGCGGGTTAGTGGAATTGCACAGTTTTCCGCATCCCCGGTGATGACCGAGACAACGCCCGCGGGGAATCCGGCCTGTTCAATCAAACGCGCGAACTCCAGCATCGGGGCCGGCGCAATTTCGGATGCCTTCAGCACGACGGTACACCCAGCCGCAAGCGCCGGGCCCAACTTAGTCGCTGTCAGGAACATTTGTGCATTCCAGGGCACAATAGCCGCGACAACACCAATGGGTTCGCGCGTGGTAAACACATGCATATCCTGCTTGTCGATGGGCAGAACCGTCCCTTCAACCTTATCCGCAAGCCCTGCGAAATAGCGGTAATAATCCGCGACATACCCAGTTTGCGCCGAGGTTTCTGCCAGCAGTTTACCGCTGTCTGTTGTCTCAAATTCCCCAAGCCGTGCAGCGTTTTCGGCAACCAGGTCAGCCAGCCGATAAAGAAGCTTGCCGCGCGCGGTGGCCGTCATGTCGCGCCATTGCGGATCATCAAGCGCACGTTTGGCGGCGGCGACTGCCCTGTCGACATCCTCAGGTGCCGCACAGGAAAACGTAGCCCACCCCTGCCCAGTTGCGGGATTTGCAGATGTCATGACCTGAGACGTCGCCCCCTCAGACCAGGCGCCATCAATGAAAAGCTGAAAATGCGGTAGATTTCCCATAGTGTTCCTCACTGAAAGGCTGGCATGACATCGTCGATGAACCGCGCCAGAGAGGCACGTTTTCGCTCGTTCGTCATCCCGCTGTCGACCCAGAACGAAAACTCATCATAGCCCAAATCTTCATAACGTTTGATCCGGTCGATAACCTGCTGCGCTGTACCAACCGTCAGGTCGCGCGCCAGCTTATCACTTGTGTACATCTGGTTGGCATCCATCTCGTCCGGGGTGATCCGTTGGATCAACCCTTGCTCGACCGGGCGTTTGTTCATGAACCAGGCACCGAAATAGTTGTAATACCGGCGCAATTCCTGAACGCCTTGCGCAACATCGTCTGTGTCCTTGCCAACATATGTATGATGCAACAGCATGATTTTGGGGCGCGGTCCGGTATGGCTGTCGCAGGCTGCATTGAAGCGGTCCATCAGCGTTTCAATCTCTTCCATGCCCTGCCACAGGGGGGTGACCTGGATGTTAAACCCGTTGTGGACACCGAATTCATGACTATTGGGGTCCCGCGCCGCGATCCAGATCGGCGGACCGTCTTTCTGAAACGGTTTCGGCGCAGATGTGGTTGCCGGGAAGGAATAAAACTCACCCTCATGCGCACAATCGCCCTGCCAGATCTGCGGAAGCAAAGGGGTTGTTTCCCGCATCCGTTGGCCCGCTTCCCAGGCATCCATCCCCGGCATCAGGCGCTCATACTCATAAGAATATGCGCCGCGTGCGATCCCCAGTTCGATCCGGCCTTTGGTAATCTGATCTGCCGCGGCGGCCTCTCCGGCCAATTTGATCGGATGCCAGAACGGGGCGACTACCGTACCCGTCCCCAGCCGTACATTCCGGGTGTGATGGGCCAGATCGACTAGCGAGATAAAGGGGTTGGGCGCGATGGTGAACTCCATCCCGTGATGCTCACCCGTCCAGACGGCGCGCATCCCGCCCTCGTCCGCCATTTTCACAAGGCTGACGAATTCGTCATACAGAACGTCATGCGGCTGATCTGGCGACAAACGTTCCATATGGGCAAACAGGGAAAATTCCATTGACCTGCTCCTTTATCGTAAGCTGTGAATGTCGCCTTGCGAGGCGTCACCAAGGTAGAGAGAGAAATCCCCCTCTTTGGCTTCCATCGCATAGCGGGTCATCATGTGGCGGACACCGCCGGACACGTATTTCAGGTTCGGAAGGTCATCCGTTCTGATCCATTCGGCGCCCTCAAGCGGCGTTGGTCGGGAACAGCTGGCCAGAAAATAGGTGTAATGCTGCTTTGTTTCCGCATCGTCGAATGAGGAATAGACCTGTTCGACCTCGACCTTCAGTCCACGTTCTGACAAGCCCTGGGTCAATCGGTTTCGCTGCCCACCCCGCTCGACCCCGGAGATTTGAACGGGACGATAGGCACCATTGCTCTGCTCCAGCAAAACATTGTCATCTTTGCGGATGATCGCGCCGCATATCGTCGGTACCATGGCGTCGATTTCACGTTCGAGCCCCAGGCTGAAATACGACCCTCCGACATATCCAAGACCCTGCCCGACCGAGTGCGAGAACTCTGCCACCTCACCGATCAATAAGGTATGATCACCGGCGGGAAGGACCTGATGGGTCTTGCAGCAAAACTGCGCCAGCGCCCCGTCGATTAGGGGTAGATCAAAAAGGCCATTGCTGTGCGCGACCTTTGCAAACCGGTCCCCGTTATACCCAGCGAAAGTGTTCGATATCTCTTGCTGTCCATCTGCAAGCACATTCACCGCAAACCGGGTGCAGTTGGCGAAAATTTCGTGGCTGGACAGAAACTTCCCCGGACACACCAGCAGCAATGGCGGGTCAAGTGACACAGACGAAAACGAGTTTGCGGTGAACCCGACCGGCGCACCGTGCTCGTCCCGTGCCGTCACCACTGTCACCCCGGTCATAAAGCTGCCAAAGGCGTCACGCAAAGCTCGGGGGTCCATACTTGTCATGGCTGGCACCCCCCCACAAATTCCAACAGCTGTGCGTTTACTTCGGCGGGATGAGTCATCGGCAACATATGTGCGGCACCTGCGATGATTGACGCTTGTCCCGAGGGAACCAAACGCGCCATGTCCCGAGACATTTCAGGCGTCGAATTCGGCTCATCCGCGCCGGTCATGAACAAGGCGGGACAAGCGATACGGGCCAGTTCATCATCGGAAGGACCGTCCGTTTCGGCAAAAGCGGTATACGCGGATTTGTAGGCCGCCGGATCAACCTCAGTTAGCCAGCGCCTGCAGGCCTGTCGCTCGGCGGACGAGGCTTCGCCAAACCAACGTTGCAACGTGACCGTGGGATCATTTGGCCCCGATACCTCCAAGGCCGAGGCACGTGCGACGACGGCCTTGTGCGCGGCAACCGGACGCCGATGGATCGCATTCAATGCCGCAACGCCAAGAACGCTATCTGGCACATCCGCCGCCAGTCGGAGCGCTATCAGGGCGCCCATTGAATGTCCGATCAAGACAGCGGGCTCTGTCAGCACGGACGCCGTGCGGTGCACGTAGGCCTCCAAGCCAGTCGGATGATCAAAGCTCGACTGACCATGTCCTGGCATATCCGGGCACAAGACACGATACCCCGCGGCGACCAGGGCGTCGATCTGCGCGCCCCACGCCTCGGCCCGCAGGCCAACCCCGTGCAGCAGAATAACCAGCGGCCCTTGGCCCTGATCAATCACCGCCAGGGTGCTGAGTTCAGACCGAGGCCGGGTTGTCCACGTCATGGCCCAAATCCTTGAGGTCCTGATAACGGTCGCCGATCCGATGATGAGGACGGCCCGAGGTTGCGCCACCCAGCACGACCACAATTTCATCCGCGCGCGGTGCGTCGGGGATTGCAAACTGCAGCGTCAGATAATGCGATCTACGCCCGGCATCATTCTTGTCCATCATGGGCACCATGATCGGAGTGTTCGCCGGACCGCGGGTATTGGTGAAGGACAGATAGGACTTGGCCCCAACCGCTTGACGATAGTAATTCCCGAAATGCAGCGTGTGGATCAGGCCCGAGGCATGTTCGACCTCGCCATCCAGCCCAACAACCGCCGCTTTGCCATAGGCTTCGATCATCTCGCCGCCACCTGCAAGCGTGACCATCCGGTCAGTCAACATTTGCCCCAGCACAGGCCCATAGGCCAGAATTTCCGGTCTCAGATCCTCGACATACCGGCCAGCCCAGGGGTTCGACACAACCACCGCAACGGCAAACATGCGCCACGGGCGTTCCGCTGCCCGAAACCCTTCAACCAGAACCTCTTCGTCGAAAGTCACTATTTTTCTGATATTTGGCTGCACTGCCCTCTCCCCAAATCTGCTTGAGGAAATATCACCGTTAGAAACATCTTTTGACAAACGAAAGAACTTGAGCCTTAGGTGTTAACAATACTAATAGGTCAGTTACCGATGGCAAAAACACTCCCTCCTCTAACATGGTTTCGGTCGTTCGAAGCGGCCGCGCGGCGGCTCAGTTCGACCGCGGCGGCAGATGAGATCGGGTTGACGCAATCTGCAGTCAGCCAACAAATCAAAGCCTTGGAAACCCGGCTGGGCGTTGTCCTGTTCCACCGCCATGCGCGCGGCCTGTCTTTGACCGATGAAGGGCGGAAGCTGCTGCCACAGGTCGAGGCAGCCTTGGATATGTTGCACTCCGCAGCCTCACCCTATTTGGCCGAAGAAAAAGCTCGCCATATCACGGTGGCAGCCTCTATCAGCATCATCGAATGGGTCATCTCGCCGGCATTACCCGAATTTCAGGCCCAGCACCCGGAAACCTCACTCCGATTTGTCAGCACGATCTGGCCTGACGAATACGCAGCATCGCGCGCCGATATTGAGGTACGCTTTGGTTCAGAAAAACAAGTCGGGAAAAATGCGAAACCGTTGAATCCCAATCGCCTTGTCCCGGTGGTGTCGCCGAATCTAAGCGGCAATTGGCTTGAACTGCCCCTGATCGAATCCGTTGGCACATCGGACAGTTGGGCGTCATGGGGTGAAATCACCGGCCAGAAACTGCGCAAGCCATCATATTTTGTGGATTCCTATGGCCTCGCCCTGCAACTTGCCGTTTCAGGCAGCGGTGTTGCGCTGGTGAATTCTATCATCGCAGAGCAAGCCCTGAAATCGGGCAAAGTCCGCCTTGCCAGCAAAGATTCCGCACCCGCCTGTGAGGGCTATTTTTTATCCGTCCTTCGCAACTCAGCCGAGGTATCGGATTTCACCGATTGGTTTTCCGGCCTTATTTCTTGTGCCTGAGGGTCTGATTCAGACACACCCATGTCGCATATGGGGATATCGCTGCGCTCGAAAATAATGAAGTTTGGAAGAAAAGGTCCGATTCATGAGATATTCCGGCTTTCGAGTTATCAAAGAGGCGCTAACCGGCCACAAAGGGTGGAAACCGGTCTGGCGTGAACCTGAACCTAAGGCCCATTACGACATCATCGTAATCGGTGGCGGCGGGCATGGTCTGGCAACCGCGCATTACCTTTCCAAAATCTACGGCCAACGAAATGTTGCCGTAATCGAGAAAGGCTGGATCGGTGGCGGAAATGTGGGCCGGAACACCACGATCATTCGCTCGAACTACCTGCTGGATGGGAATGAGCCGTTCTATGAGTTCTCGCTGAAGCTGTGGGAAGGGCTCGAGCAGGACTTGAACTATAACGCAATGGTCAGTCAGCGCGGTATCGTCAATCTGTTCCATACAGACGGTCAGCGTGACGCCTATACGCGACGTGGCAATGCGATGATCCTGAACGGGGCCGATGCCGAATTGCTGGACGCAGATCAGGTGCGGCGCGAACACCCTTATCTGAATTTCGACGACGCTCGCTTTCCGATCAAGGGCGGCCTTGTTCAACGGCGTGGAGGCACCGTGCGCCATGATGCGGTGGCCTGGGGCTATGCCCGGTCAGCCGACCTGCATGGCGTCGATATTATCCAGAACTGTGAAGTTACCGGGCTGCGGATCGAAGATGGCAAATGTCTTGGGGTCGAAACAACCAAAGGCTTTATCGGCGCGACCAAGGTTGGGTGCGCAGTTGCGGGCAGTTCGGGGCGCGTTATGGGGATGGCCGGACTGCGCCTGCCTATCGAAAGCCACGTTCTGCAAGCCTTTGTATCTGAGGGGCTAAAGCCTGTCCTGCCCAGTGTCATCACCTATGGCGCGGGGCATTTTTATGTCAGTCAGTCCGACAAGGGCGGGCTGGTGTTCGGTGGCGATCTTGACGGCTATAACACCTATGCCCAACGCGGCAACTTGCCCGTGGTCGAGGATGTTTGCGAAGGTGGCATGGCATTGATGCCGATGATCGGACGCGCCAGGTTGCTGCGGATGTGGGGCGGCGTGATGGATATGTCGATGGATGGCTCACCGATCATTGACCAAACGCCGGTCGAGGGCCTCTATTTCAACGGGGGCTGGTGCTATGGCGGGTTCAAGGCCACTCCGGCTTCGGGCTATTGCTTTGCGCATCTGCTTGCAAAAGACGAACCGCACCCTGTCGCAACGGCCTATCGGTTGGACCGGTTCCGCACCGGCCGGATGATCGACGAAAAAGGCGCGGGCAATCAGCCCAACCTGCATTAAAGGGGACACCAGACATGATAATCAACCACCCCCTTCTTGGGCCTCGTGATGCATCAGAATTCACCTATCTGGGTGACGCCGCGCTGATTGATCGCCCCGATTGGCAGGCGGAAAATGCCGTCGAGGCCTTTCACGACTATGCCTATCTGCGCGACAACCCGGCAGGCGAACACCGAGAGCTTTGGTACCACGAAACAGGTGACCGATCCTGGCTGGTCGTCACGCGCAACACGCTCACCCACGAGATTTCAAAGGTGGAACTGGCCCGCGATGTGGCCCGCGAACGGGGGCGCTCCAAATGACGCAGGTGAACCGGCTGAACGGCGGACAGATTGACCGCAACACCACGCTGAACTTCCGCTTTGACGGGCGCAGCTATACTGCGCATCCCGGCGACACGCTGGCCTCGGCCCTGTTGGCCAATGATGTGCGTCTGATCGGGCGGTCTTTCAAATACCACCGCCCGCGCGGGCTTCTGACCGCCGGATCCGAAGAGCCCAACGGCCTGGTCGAACTACGCTCGGGTGCCCGCAAAGAGCCCAATACCCGCGCAACAACCATCGAGATGTTCGAGGGGCTTGAGGCGCGATCACAGAACCGCTGGCCCAGCCTGAAATTCGACGCGCTGGCCGTGAATGACATGTTTTCCAACTTCCTGTCTGCGGGTTTCTACTACAAGACTTTC
This sequence comes from Ruegeria sp. YTSA105, assembly GCF_059610225.1. Classification (NCBI taxonomy): domain Bacteria; kingdom Pseudomonadati; phylum Pseudomonadota; class Alphaproteobacteria; order Rhodobacterales; family Roseobacteraceae; genus Ruegeria; species Ruegeria sp. YTSA105. The sequence goes on along the minus strand of NZ_JBXWNE010000001.1, from coordinate 265,999 downwards.
ATGTGGCCTGCAGCCTTCTGGGAAAAGCTGTACGAGCCTACAATCCGTCGCGCAGCCGGGCTTGGATCGCTTTCGATGCAAGAGGACCCGGACGAATACGACAAGGGCTTTCGCCATTGCGATCTGCTGATCATCGGTGCCGGACCAGCCGGGCTTATGGCCGCTTTGACCGCTGGTCGTGCGGGCTCGGACGTCATTCTGGCGGATGAGGATTTCGCCCTGGGCGGTCGCCTGAACAGCGAAACACTCACCATAGACGATGCTGCGGCGTCTGACTGGGCGGCGCAGGCTGTGGCCGAGCTGTCCGCGCTTCCCAATGTGCGCCTGATGCCGCGCACCACGGTGATCGGCGCGTTTGACCACGGAATTTATGGCGCGGTCGAGCGTACGGGCGATCATCTGCCCAGCCTGCCCGCAGGCAAACCCCGGCAAATCCTCTGGCGTATCTATACCCAAAAGGCGCTGCTGTGCGCAGGCGCGACCGAGCGGCCAATCGCATTCGAGAACAATGATCGCCCCGGCATCATGACAGCCAGCGCCCTGCGGACCTATGCCAACCGGTTTGGAGCAGCGGCATCGCAGCGCGTCGCCGTCTTTACCAACAATGATGACGGTCACCGCACCGCAGCTGATCTGCACGCCAAAGGTGTTAAAATCACCGCAGTGATCGATGTACGCAAGGACGCACCTATCAGCCACGATTACGAAGTTCTGCAAGGCGCGCAGGTCACAAATACCAAAGGCCGCCTGGGGCTGAGCTTTGTCGAAGTCGCCCTGCCCGATGGCTCAACCCGGACATTGGAATGCGGTGCCTTGGGCGTCTCGGGCGGTTGGAACCCCAACGTCCACATGACCTGCCACCAGCGCGGCCGCCCCGCATGGGATGAGACGCTGGCCGCCTTTGTTCCCGGCGCGGACCTGCCGGTAGGCATGTCCGTTGCCGGCGCGGCAAACGGCGATATGTCTACCCACGGTGCGTTGCGCTCTGGCGCCGAGGCCGCAATCGTCGCTTTGGACCTGACCAACGCCAAACCCGATCTGCCCGAGGCCGAGGACGCACCCATCGCGCAGACCCCATTCTGGTACGTTCAGGGCTGCAAACGCGCATGGCTGGACCAGCAGAACGATGTGACGGTCAAGGATGTCCGTCTCAGCTATCAGGAGGGCTTCCGTTCGGTCGAGCATCTGAAACGCTATACCACGCTGGGCATGGCCACGGACCAAGGCAAGACCTCGAATATCGGCGGGCTGGCGATTATGGCCGAGCTGGCCGGTAAGTCGATCCCCGAGACCGGTACCACCATCTTCCGCCCGCCCTATACCCCCGTCCCGATTGCTACTTTCGCAGGCCGGATGAAGGGCAAAGAGTTCCACCCTACCCGCCTGACGCCCTCACATCACTGGGCCGAAGAACGCGGCGCGGTGTTTGTCGAGGTTGGCAACTGGCTGCGCGCGCAGTGGTTCCCCCTGCCCGGCGAGACCCATTGGCGCGAGAGCGTGGACCGTGAAGTGCGTCAGACGCGTGCCTCGGTCGGGGTGTGCGACTGCACGACATTGGGCAAAATCGACGTGCAGGGTACCGATGCGGCAGCGTTCCTGAACCGGGTCTATGCCAATGGTTTCGCCAAGCTTGCGGTCGGCAAAACCCGCTATGGCCTGATGCTGCGCGAAGATGGCATGGCGATGGATGATGGCACAGCGGCAAGGCTGGCCGAGGATCATTTCGTCGTCACTACCACGACCGCAAATGCCGTAGTCGTCTATCGCCACATGGAATTCGTGCGCCAGTGCCTGTGCCCGGACATGGATGTGCAGCTGATATCCACCACAGAAGGATGGGCGCAATATGCAGTTGCCGGGCCCAATTCCCGTAAGCTGCTGCGAAAAATCATCGACCCGGAATTCGACATCTCGAATGAGGCCTTTCCCTTTATGGCCTGTGGAACCATCACCGTGTGCGGCGGCCTTCGGGCGCGGCTGTTCCGGATTTCCTTTTCAGGCGAGCTGGCATTCGAAATCGCGGTTCCCTCTCGCTATGGCGACGCATTGATGCGCAGGCTGATGGCCGAGGGCGAAGAGTTCGACGTTGTCCCATATGGCACCGAAGCACTGGGCGTCATGCGGGTCGAAAAAGGCCATGCTGCAGGCAGCGAGTTGAACGGCACCACAACCGCCCTGAACCTGGGAATGGGCCGCATGGTGTCCAAAAAGAAGGACAGCATCGGATCAACCCTGTCGGAACGCGAGGCACTGAACCAACCGGATGCACTGATGCTGGTGGGGATCAAACCGTTGGAGCCTGAAAACAAGGTAACCGCCGGTGGCCACCTGATGAAGAACGATGGCCCGGTCGATGCGGCCCATGATCAGGGCTATGTCACCTCAGCCGTCTACTCACCCATTCTGAACAGTAGCATTGGGCTGGGATTGTTGAAAAACGGCGGCGACAGGCTGGGCGAAAAAATGCGCCTTGTCTCTCCGCTGACGGACCTGACGGTCGAGGTGGAAATTGTCTCGGCCCATTTCGTTGACCCGGAAGGAGAACGTCTGCGTGGATAATCTGGTTGCGATAACCGCCCTCGGCGCGGCTGACCCTCGGGTAGACACGGTTGGGCCTGTCACCTGTTCCGAGATACCGGACGTGGCGTTGGCATCAGTCGCGGCGCGGCTCGGTCAGGAAACAGCGGCCAAAGCCGCATTGAAGAAACTAATTGGCGCTGAGGCACCAAAGGTCCAGAGGTTTGAAGGAACCGCAATCACCGCCTTTTGGGCGGGGCCAGAGCAATGGATGGTTGAAGCACCGCATGACACGCACGAGGACCTTGCTACGCAAGTAAAATCTGCCATTGGGTCTGCGGCCTCTGTCACTGAACAGACCGATGCCTGGGTGCGTTTCGACTTGGCTGGTGCGAACATTCAAGCAGTGCTGGAGCTTTTGTGCCAGTTGGATCTGCGCATATTGACTAAGGGAACGGCGGCGCGCAGCTCGATCCACCATATTGGCTGTTTCGTGCTGTGTCGTAGTTCGGATCACTACAGCCTGTACGGTCCGCGCTCATCCGCCAAATCTCTGCACCATGCGATCCTGACGGCGATGCGATCGGCGCTTTAGTCAGCGCCTAGACCGAGGGCAAAGGGGCGTTATCCTCAACCCGGAAACGGTTGATGCGGCGCCTGTCCTCGCTGGGGCTCAGGCCAAAAGCCGACCGGTAATGCGTCACCAAGGGCGCGACAGATCCATAGCCGACAGCGGCCGCGATCTGGGAAATGGGGTCTTTGGTATAAACCACCATCTGCCGCGCCGCCTTCATCCGCATTGCGCGGTAATAATGGCTGGGGCTGTGTCCGGTTGCCTGTTTGAATGCCCGCTCGATCTGACGGGGCGTGACGCCCATTTGTTTCGCAACTTCGGCAATCGAGATCGCTTGACCTATATTGGCGGCAAACATTTCAACGCTGCGTGAAACAAGCGGTGGAAGGCGGTCTCCCGTTCTCGGCGCTGTCGCATTGGGCACCTGCTGACGCACTGCCGCACCGCGCATCATCGGATGTTGAAACCAGCACGCAACCTCATGCGCAATGTCACCGCCCAAGCGATCGTGAACCAAATGCAGTGCCAGGTCGAACCCTGCCGCTGCACCGGCGGCGGTATAGCGCGTCACGGTGCGCACGATCACTTCGCTCCGGGCGTCCATATCGGGAAACTCGGCCTCAAATGCCGCCTCATAGCACCAGTGGACCGAGACCGGCTGACCTGCCATTGCACCGGATCGCACAAGGGGGAATACGCCACCGCTGATCCCGCCCAGAACTGTTCCGTGCCTCCCAAGACCACGCAGCAAGGCATTGCCGCTAACAGCGTTGCCAAAGACCGAAGACGGGCTGCTAAGCAGGAATAAAATGTCGATATTCCTGCAATCCGCCAACGCGCGATCTGCTTCGAACCCAACCCCTGCGCTTGACTGAACCTTTTGGCCACGTTCAGAAACCAGCGACCATCTAAACGCTTGATGACCTGCGATTTCATTGGCCGCCCGCAGGGGTTCAATCACCGATGTCAAACAAGCCATCGGAAATCCATCAAACAGCAGAAAGCCGATATCGATTCTGTCCTGATCCGTCATAGATCCGTCCTAACAAGTTCCTGGCGGCAACCCTACACCAAGTTTAGGCCCAACGGATCAGTCCAATAATGGCAGAGGTCGCATAGAACGCCTGCAACAGCAAAAACGTCCAGCGCCGATCAATCAATGCCCATGCGGCAAACAGCGCCGAGGACACCAACAGTAGGGAGAATCCAAGAATCTCAGCGCCAATATTCGAAGCAATCAGCAAGGCATAAGCCATAGCCAGAACCGATCCGGTGATCTCAAACAGTGTTGTCAGGCGGCGGTTAGCTGTTCTGTCTTCCGTCATCAGTTACACTTTCCTTTGCCGAAAGAAGAAGACAGCGTCAGCAGACCAGATTTGCATGCCGACTGATGTTCGAAGTCTGTGATATCCTCCGGGTACAGATTGTTCATTTCGAAGCTCCGCGTACATTGTGTTCGCGATACCTAATCTGACATTTGCCTTTGCCGCAAATGAATGATTATCATTCAATGATCAAAATCTGTCATGGGAAATCATGAACGAACGTTTGGAAATAGACGCCTTGCGCGCGCTGCTCGCAATCGCAGCCTATGGTGGTGTGACCCGTGCGGCCCGACATCTGGCGCTTTCGCAATCGGCAGTCAGCCATAAGATCGGCCGTTTAGAGCGCGCACTGAATTGCAAACTGCTGACTCGCCGCAAAGGTGCCCCCCTGTTCACCGAAGACGGGCTGCGTCTTTGTGAATACGCCCGTCGAATTACCACTCTGCATGACGAAGCGGTGGCCTCACTTGGTAACAGGCCGCTCACCGGCCACTTGCGGCTTGGCATGACCGAGGATGCGACAACCAGCGGGATCGCCCAAATTCTTGGACGTTTCACGCGGCTGTACCCCGATGTTCGCGTACGAACCCGCACTGGTCAAAGCCTGAATGTTCAGGATTGGTTGAAGGCCGGTGAATTAGACTTGGCGGTGATTCAGATATTTCGCAACGACGTGCAGCCCGAAGATCTGATCCTGTTTCAGGATTCCCTTCATTGGGTCAAATCACCCGACTATCGTCTGAATCTGTCAGAACCGGTTCCGTTTCTGTCCTTTGACACACAGTGTTTCTACCGAAGGTGGGGAATGGAAGACAGTCAGCAGCAGGACCACCGTTTTGACAATATCCTGGAATGTCCAAGTGCAGCAGGAATCCAGTCGGCTGTTCGATCTGGGCTGGGCATAGCGCTATTGAACGGGATGCACATTACACCTGACATGGAAGTCATCAACGATGTCTTTCCTACCCCTCCAGAGCTTGCCTATGTCGCACGGGTTCAGATGAACAACCGCAACGCCGTGACAAAAGCCCTGATTGCGGAGATAGCAAAAGAAGTCGAACGCGCGTTTCCCCTGCGCGTAGCAGTTTAGTGGTCAGGTCTTCATTAAACCAAAGCCACTCGACATCCTCTGTCGCCGGCGGTCGATTGACTTGCGAAACGCTGTTTCGCTGACCAGTGACAGCGGAAAAAGAACCCTCTCGCCAACGCCGTCAATCACGGTCAGCTTGCCGCTTCTTTCCTGCGCACGAACGATGTTTTCGAACCCCATGTCACCCACAATGATCCGGCCGCTTTCGAGATCGTCAAACAGTTCCATCAATTCAGCATGAAGACGTTCACGTCCGGCGTGATCCTTGGCCAGCGCGACGCGTTCCGAATGCAGGGTTGGCGCAAGATCTCCGTCCGGGCCGGTCAGTTTTTCCACCACTATCGCCGGGCCCGCTGATGTTGGCGCATATCCCATGAATTGCGCCAACCTTTCGATCTCAGGGCATCCACGGTTGAGCGCCGCCAGATATTCGTTTGCTTCGCGGTTCCATTGGCGCAGATTGCCATAGCGCCATTCGGCATAACGCGGCAGAAAATGGCTACGCACAGGTTCGTCCACCCGCACTTTCAGCAGCGCCCCTTCGACCTCGGGGTGCTGATAAATCAGGTAGTTGCGACTTTTTCGCAGGGGTTTGTGGTCGCTCAGGTCAATCATGTCCGGGTGTTCCAACAGGGGTTGGGGTCTGTGTCCTTGAATGCCGGACAGCCCAAGTGGGCGCATTCATAGAATTTTCTCAAACCTGTTACAACTCACCTTTTGATCAGGGCCCCAGATTGGGACGCGGCAAAAGGATAAAGGCCTGGTCACCAGTTGATGCGACAACAGGCGTCGAGACCCAGTCGCCTGGATCGAACGGAGGTGTAATCCCATCGCATCTATCGGGCTGCTTCCAGCACATGATGATCTCGGCCCCGGTCAGATAGTTTAACCGCAACCGCAGCCCCCGTTCGAATTGAACTCTGGCGTCTGCCGCGCCATTCACGCCAAGAAAATGCCCATATATATATACGGTTTCGACCTGTTCAGGCAGGCTTTGCGCCAATGCGCGCGTTGCTTTTTGCCAAGGCGGGATGAACATAAACGATGTTTTGCCAATGAGCATCAAATTGATCATCAACACGCACATCAACAAGACACGCGAAACACTTAACCATCTTTTTGAAGACTGCAGAAACTGAACCCCACACGTGGTGAGCACGACTCCAAACAAGATCCAAAGCCAGTTCAATGCCCGAACAGGGACCTGCACCCCCGACATAATCGCCTTGAGGATAAGCGGTGCCAGACCAGCAAGTGCAGCCATCAGGATCGCGACGGCAAACAGCCGTCTTCGGGTAAACAGGAACCCCCAGGCACCTGCAAATAGGGCCAAGAGCATCAACCCATAGCTGATTGTCCCTCCGCCCATTGTATAGATGATGGATCGGAGGAATACTTTGACCTTGGTAAGGTTCAGCATCAGGTCATCGACCGAATTGACTTCGTTCGGCCCACGCCATTCAGCAACCGGAATACCGAATATGCCATGGTAGAAGTAGTTCAGGGTGTAAACACACAGCAGCGCCAGAACCAGGCTGACAAAGAAAATGATCAACGTAACAGCGACGTTTGTATAGGTTTTTGGTGCCTTGTTTGACAGTAGGATCAGTGTCAGCAACAGGAACGGATAGGTCGTGTAGGCCATGAAGGATAAGGGCACTGCCAGAACCACCAGGGCCAGCGACACACGATGCGGAAGAAACAGAACTGCCAGGCTGTACAAGGTGATAACCCAGATCCCCGGCAGCAACGTGTTGAACCAGTATGAAATCAGGAATGCTGGAACCGAAAACGCAATGAATAGCGCAAGATAACCTTTGTACCAGATCGGGTCCGAACGCTCCATGATCGCGGCTGCTGCCGCAGCCGAGAACAAGCCCCAGGCTATGTTATAGAGATACATGCTTATTTGTGAGGGCCATAGAAATGGCCGGAACTGCCACCAGTAGTTCAACCAACGACCTTCATCCAAGGCCTTGTGGTAGGCAATCTCGGTCCAGCCCAGCAGTGCCGGGAAATCATCATGACGTACGAAAGGGTCGAAAAGCTGTGGCCAGTTGATCAGGAGCAACGCAGCGGTGCAAAGCAGGGACAGAAAAAGAAACTCCTGCCGAGGTGTTTTTTCGGTCATGATTTGTCGCCATATGACCTTGCAATAACAGAGGCCCGGACCTGCGCGATCGCGGTGACAGCCGACCGGGGCAAGGCACGCACAACCAGCTTGCGTAGGGTCCAGCCTAAACTGCCGACCTCTTTCAACGCGCCGGGCGCGACTTTGGTATCCAGCACGTCCTGAGACAGCCGGACTGCCCCTGATTGGTTCGCATAGAGGACAGAATTATACCGATACCAGGGTTCGATCGATTGATCCCCGAACATCTCAGGCCGCAAACAATCATAGGCCGTGTATCCCCGTTCAGCGAACAAACCCTGCCAAAAGGACAGGCGCTGTTCATTTATGTGAAACTCGCCGCCCTGCCCCGGAACGGCGGCTGAGAACAGGACCAGATCGCTATGTGTGGTCAGGCTCTGAACCAGGCTGGCCGACGCGTCATGCGGCAAGTGTTCACCGACCTCAAGCGACTGAGCCAAATCAAACTGGCGTCCAAGCTCGACCGGTTTGGACAGATCTGCACCGATAAACGCCTCAGCCGGTATCGCAAGCTTGTCACGATCCACATAGTCGCCATCGACACCGGCAATATCCTTGCAACCCGCGGCCTGCCACTCCGACAGCCACACACCCCGCCCGCAGCCAAAGTCCACGACACTGTCCGCAGAGATTTTTCCTAGAAGGCAAGCAATTAGCCTGTTTGCGGACCGCCGGGCGCCCTGGTCAATATAGTCAAAGAACTCGTTTGAATAGATATGCGACATTGCCAATCTCTAGGTTGAATTCTGCGGTTTATAGACCCACAGTCGTAGGAACGCGAAGTTGATCACAGGTAGAACAACTACAACGACAGCGGCCGAGACAACTTCGCTCAGGCCAAAACGAGGGCCGGCCAGTCCGGTAATCGCAGCTGAAACCAGCAGCCCAATTCCGACCATGCAAAGAAACCGCCCAAACTGTGCAGGAACCACCAGCGCCTGCCCGAAGGTCCAGACTGTTTGCCCAATATATTGGATCAGGATTGCGGACCCAAAAGCCAATGCATTGGCGATCCAGGGCGAATGAAACACGCCCAACAGGCCCAGATAAGCCAGCATGTAGTAACCAGCCACGCCTAAGCCCACGATGGCAAACCGGATTATGCGGCGCCGTTCGTTCATTTCTGCGCGGTCTTCTCTTCTACTATGGTGTCCGAAATCTCTGAGGTCTCTTGATCTACAAAATAGAGTGGTCGGTTTTTGGCCTCGATATACAGACGTCCGAGATATTCCCCCATGATTCCAAGCGTCAACAGCTGGATACCCGAGAAGAAACTGATCACCAGAACCGTCGACGCCCAACCCGCAACCGCGTTGTAAAGGATCAAGGACCAAAAAACGTAGACCGCCATCAGCGCGGCGATAATCAGTGTCAGAAAGGCCATTCGTGTGGCGATCTGCAGCGGTTTGATCGAAAAACTCGCCAGTGCATCAAGCGCAAAGCGGATCATCTTGGACATCGGGTATTTGGTCTCGCCCGCGATCCGTGGGTCGCGGATGTATTCGATCCCGATTTGACGGAAACCAACCCAAGCGAACATGCCCCGAACGAACCGCGCGCGTTCAGGCATACTCAGAACCGCATCCAGCGTCCGACGGCTGACAAGCCGGAAATCGCCCGTGTCATTTGGAATGGGTACGTCCGAAAGCCGGTTCAATATGCGGTAGAAACCATGAGCTGTTACTTTCTTAAACCAACTTTCGCCTTTTCGCTCACTCCGACGCCCATAAACCACATCATAACCCTGATCCATCATCGCCATCATGTCCGACAAAAGCTCCGGCGGGTCTTGCAGATCGGCATCCAACATGAATATCCGCTGCCCTTGGGCTGCATTCAGCCCCGCTGTCAGAGCGATCTGGTGACCGCGGTTTCCCGATAGCTTCAAACCGCGAATACGCGGATGAAACTCGCTTTGGGCACAGATTGCGCGCCATGTTTCGTCATTAGACCCATCATCCACCAGAATAATCTCGGATTCGGCGTTCCACTGTTCAGTCGCAGCGATCAGGCGCTCCACCAGTAAGGGGATCGACTCCTCTTCGTTCATGCATGGAATGACGACAGACAGTAACATCTAACCTCCGGGCGCGATTTTACGGCGCACCTATCGCAAAACGGACCAGCCAAGGAATAGCGTTCACTTGGCGTTGTAGATGTATTGATATCCCAACAGACGCATCAGCGAACAAGCCGAGCGCCGAGTTTTCACCTGTAGTTACCCAACCGACACAGGAATAGGCCCTACCCAACAGTTTGACTGCCTCGCATCCTGAAATTCCCTTGCCTGCAAGAAACAGTAATTCTGGGCCATCTAAATTGGATGAATTCGCTCAACATGGGTTATGTGAATCGCTTACCGAGCCTTTTTTGCTGGGGGGCTCCAAAACAATGTCTGAGATGTGAAACACCTAAGCGTCCAAGACAAGAGCTGGTGTTGTGGCGGAGAGACAGGGATTCGAACCCTGGAGACGGTCTCCCGCCTACACACTTTCCAGGCGTGCGCCTTCGACCACTCGGCCACCTCTCCGTGCGGGCGTTATTTGGACTATCGCCTGGGGATTTGCAAGGCCCGATTAGTGTAAAATTCTCTGGCTCGTTTCAGGCCCGAACTTGCCTCAGGGTTCGTCACCATCACCGTCGGAAAGATCAGCCTCGGTCAATTCGGCGGGCGAAGAGGCCGGGGGCGCTTTTGCCTCTGAAACAGGCTCAGATGGGGGCATTTGCGCGTTATCTGACGATTGAAGAGCCTCGGGGTTTCGCAGCCAGACATCACGCTGAGCAAACGGTATCTCGATCCCCTCCTCGACAAAGCGGCGATTGATCTCATGGTTCATGTCGGACTTCACCGAAAGAACCCAATTCACATCCCGCAAAATGGCGCGGATTTCAAAGTCCAGAGAATCCGCACCGAACCCCTGAAACACAACGTTGGGTGCCGGATTCGCCAATACCATCGGATGTGCGTTGGCGATTTCGCCCAGGATTGTCTCGACCACGCGGGTATCGGTACCATAGGCCACCCCGACCGGGACAATGACGCGTCCGATCGTATTTCCACGGGTATAGTTGGTGACAACACCGCTGATCAGGTCCGAGTTCGGGACAATGACATCTGTTCGATCGAAGGTCTCAATCCGGGTCGAGCGTACCGAGATGTCGCGCACATAACCCATCATCCCGTTTACGTCGATCCAATCGCCTTTTGAGATCGGGCGTTCGACCAAAAGAATAATGCCGGACACAAAGTTCGAGACAATGGTTTGCAGACCAAATCCGATCCCGACAGAGAGCGCCCCGGCCACGATGGCCAGGGACGACAGATCGAAACCCGCAACCATGATGGCGACCAAGGCTGCCAGGAAGATACCGACATACCCCGTCCCTGAAACAATCGCGTTTTGACCACCGGGATCAATGCTCGTCTTTGGCAGCAAAGAGGTCCGCAACCCACCCTGCAGGGCGCGTGTCAGTCCGTATCCGATCAGGAAAACCACCAGAAAAGTAAAGAAATTACTGGGCGAGACTGTCACGCCCCCAATGTCGAACCCCAAAAGAAGCCGCGACCATGCCTCTAACAAATCGGTCTCGCGTGCGCCCCAGATCAGCGCCAGAACCGGCAGGGCCAAAATGGCCATGGCAAAGCCAATCAGAACCGAAAACAATGTGTCCCGGGCTGCCTCGCCCTTGCGGGTTATCAATCCGTAAACCGAAGTCAGGAATCGTTGAAGGATGATCAGTGCGGCAATCAGGATCAACGATTTTACCGCTGGAAAAACAATGGCCTCAGCCGCGTTGTTATAACCGATGGCGGCCAGAACTGGGCTGACAACTCCCAACAGGAACAATGCTCGGCGCAAGAATTCGACCAGCTGGATGACCCCGGTTCCACGGGCATTGCCATCAGGTTCTGCCTGCACCTCGGCAAGCCGTATCTGCCGCGCACGCAACAGAACCAGAGCAGTTGCAAGAATAACTGGGAAGCCCACAACCGCGCGCGTCGCATCCGAAGTATTCTCGATCTGTTCGAAAAGGTTCCCAAGATCATGCAAAATGAGAAAAACGGCAAGCAGATCCAGGTAGATTCGAAGCTCGGTGATCCGCTTTGGCGAGAGCTTTCTGAAACCCCGCGCCTGCTGCATTACATAGACCTGACGACCAATCCAGTCGTAGTACAGAACAATGGCCGCCCAGAACGGTACGTTTTGTATCAGAAGGGTTCCCCGCAATCCCAATATCCCCGTCAGGACGACGGCTTTTACCAGCAACAAAACACCCAGCCATGGCAGAATTATCCGAAACAGCGATGTCAGGAATGTCCATACGCCAGTTCCCTGCCCCCCTATGGTACGCAGATAGTTCCCAGCAGCCTCGGACCAACGTTTTCCATAGCCCAGCAAAACAATGGCCACAAAGACCAGCAAAAGAATTCCAAGCCCCTGTTTGCGAAGCTGCTCATGCACCACGTCCGTTTGGTAGTTCTGCACAGCCTCGTTGAAAAGGCTTCGGCCCGCTTCAGTCAGGTCAACCCAGGCTGGCCGCCAATAGCTGGGGTTCAGTGGCGATGGGCCGCGCTCCAACAGCTCTTTTTTCTGCCTATTTCGCAGGATCTGGTCAATTTCTGCGATCAGTCCGTTGGCGCGACTGAAGGCCTCGTCGGAAATGATATGCGGCACCCGCAGCGCGTTCAGTTGGTTTTCAAGATGTGAACGCAGCGTAGCAATGTCTTCCGGTTCGGTTGCATCACCTTCCGGTCCGGGACCCAAAGCCTTGATCTGGCTTTCCAGGGTCTGGATACGTTCGGTATTTGCACCACGCGCGCTGTTGAAAACATCTCGATAGGTATGAATTTCCGATCGCAGATTTTCCAGCGAAGCGTTCGAGGCCCGATTGGCCTCGATCACATCTTCGGCCCGATCCGCCGTTTTCACCCAACCCTGATAGTAGTCACTTTGCCGATCCGAAAGCTGTGCCGTTGCAGGACCAGACAGAACTGCAAACAAAAGTGAAACAAGGGCCAGAAACAGGCGGACCTGCCGCAACATCATACGTCCTCGAAAACGCCCGGAATGCTACGCGGCGCCTCGGTCATCCAATCAGGAACAGGCAATTCTTTTTCGCGCAGGAATTCCGGGTTGAACAGCTTGGATTGATAGCGCGTGCCATAATCACACAGGATGGTAACAATGGTATGGCCCGGACCCAGATCCTTGGCCAGGCGCACGGCGCCAGCCATGTTGATGGCGGTCGATCCGCCCATGACCAGACCTTCGTCGCGCAGAAGGTCAAAGATATAGGGCAACGCTTCGTTATCCGTCATCTGATAGGCGAAATCCGGTTTGAACCCCTCAAGGTTCTTGGTGATCCGCACCTGCCCAATACCTTCCGCGATCGAGCTTCCCTCCATCGCGATCTCACCGGTTTTGTAATAGGAATACAACCCGGCCCCCATCGGATCGACCAATGCGATCTTGACGCCTTTGGGCTGCAGGGCCTCGGCCACACCGGCCAACGTGCCACCTGAACCAACCGCACTAACAAAGCCGTCGACCTTACCGCCGGTTTGCTCCCAGATCTCGGGGCCGGTGGTCTCGACATGGCTCTGACGGTTGGCGACGTTGTCGAACTGATTGGCCCAGATTGCGCCATTGGGTTCCGTCTGCGCCAGTTCTTCAGCTAGACGGCGAGAGTAATGTACAAAGTTGTTCGGGTTGCGGTACGGCGCTGCCGGGACCTGAACCAACTGTGCACCCGCAAGACGCAGCATGTCTTTCTTTTCTTCGGACTGGGTCTCCGGGATCACGATCACGGTCTTGAAGCCCATCGACGCCCCGACAAGCGCCAGACCGATACCGGTGTTTCCGGCGGTGCCTTCAACGATGGTGCCCCCAGGTTTCAGGTCGCCCCGTGCTATGGCATCGCGAATGATATAAAGAGCGGCACGGTCCTTGACCGATTGACCAGGATTCATGAACTCGGCCTTGCCAAGAATTTCACACCCGGTTTCCTCACTGATACGGCGCAGCCGGATCAACGGAGTTTTCCCTACTGCGTCGGCAAGGTCTTTCGCAATGCGCATGGCGCCCTCATTTCTTTACGTATCAACGAAGATTTACAGATGCTACGCAACAACCACAAGCCGCGATCACGCCCCACGCAGCCTGTCTCTGTTCCGAGCTAGCCAATGCGCCAGTGACAATAGCGGCAAATCCTTGAACCCATGCCCGTCGACTTGATCCATGAACTGAGCATAGGGAATGATTTTGGTGCGGATATCCTCACCTTCCGAGGCCAACCCGCCATCGTCTATCGTTTTCTCAAGATCGGCCAACCCTACGTAAAGATAGACGTATTCGGTGGACGATCCGCTGGACGAATAGGCCTCTCCGGCAAATTCAAGCGACTTGAGGTTGATCTGGGCTTCTTCCATCGCCTCACGCCGCGCAGCCTGTTGCGGCGTTTCACCGGGGTCAATCATGCCTGCAACGGGTTCCCACATCCACGGCTCGGGGTCTTCGATCAGGAAAACTGGCGTCCTAAATTGTTCAACCAAAAGCACCGCATCGCGCCCCGGATCATATGGCAGAACCACCACAGCACTGCCCTGCATCAAGCCGTTGCGGTTCAGAACCGACCCCATCGTGCCGTCATTCCTTCGGTGTTGAAGCTGAACCTCCTGCATGCCGAAATAGTCAATATAGGCATGGGTATGCTCGTGTACGATCACATCCTTCTTCGGATCACGCGCGTCACCGGTTCCGCGTTTGCGTGCACCCAGCTTGGCCCAGGCGCGGGTTCGGATCGACGGAAAACTGCGCGCGATCTTGACGGCATCGGCCTTGCCGTAATAGCCCATGACCTCTTGCGCGGCGGTTAGGGTCAGATCCCCCCACGCGTCTGCCCAGTCCTGCAAGGACCATAGCTCACCGGGCGACCACAGGTCAGGCTCGGGAAAGAACACGCTGACTTCGACAACAGAGCCATCGGGCAATTCAACGGGCTGCCGCTGCAGATCATAATCAAACCCCCCTTCATAGAAAATCAGTCGCCTGAAATCCTCGGGTTCGAGGCCCTGAACCAGAAGGCCATCCGCAACTCCCCCACGTTCTGGCTGGATCATCGGAAATGCCTCGTCGCGCACGCTGTAAATCGCGTGATCCTTCAGCTTGGCCTCTGACAAAGTCAGGCGTGACAGCGGACGGCCAAGCACCAGTTGCAGCAGTGGCAGATGCCGAAGCGTGCCATAGAAAAACAGATCGTTCACAAGGGTATCTCGCGTTGGTATTTGGGTGCTAGCGCCAGCGGCGGCTTGCTTCTTCCGTCGCCAAACCGGCGATAAGAGCGCCAATAGCCAAAGTCCACAGAATTTCCGGAGCTAACAACTGTTCGCCATATCCAACGCCAATCTTGAATATCGCCATAAGGGCCTCGAACGGGCCGTCATATCGGTGGCGCATGGCCAATCGGAACATCTCATAGGTGCCCTGAACGAAAAGACCCCAAAACACCAGCGAGGCAATGCCTGTCAGTCCGTTATTGACGGCAGCGGTCCACCCTTTGCCGGTTCGCTTACCCATGATTTTCCAACCACACGCGACCCCAAGGGCCATGTTGACGACAGTGAAGTAGCCATAGCTTTTGCCTTCTTCACCATTTGCTATGATCATGCTGGAAACCAGAAATGCCACCACCGCCAGACAAAGGGCTGCGACAAGACGTGAGGCGCTGGGCATTCTAAAGGTCCGTTTACTAAGTAGGTTTCGCTATGGTGATCTGTGTCACATCACAGTTGCCGGTGTCAAAGGCCGCGCCGCAAGCGGTCAAATAATAATTCCACATGCGGCGAAAACGCTCATCAAACCCCATTCCCGAAATCTCGTCCCATTTGTCATTGAACGTCTCGTACCAGCGGCGCAGTGTCAGATCATAGCTTTTGCCGAATTCTTTTGACTTCACCACGGTCAGACCCGCATTCGCCACCTGCTCCTGCAGAATTGTCGGAGCCGGAAGCATCCCACCCGGAAAGATATATTTCTGAATGAAATCAACACCATTCTTATACACATCCCAGCGATGATCGCCAACGGTAATGATTTGCAACGTTGCCTGTGCGCCAGGTTTTAAGCGATCACGGATGGTGTCGAAATAAACCGGCCAATATTTCTGACCAACCGCCTCGAACATCTCAATAGAGGCGATCCCGTCATATTGGCCCCGTTCGTCACGATAATCCTGCAGCTTCAGATCAACTAAATCCGTAAGCCCTTCTTTTTCAATGCGTTGACGGGCAAAGCTCAACTGTTCCTTGCTGATCGTCAAGCCTGTGACCCGCAGGCCACGCTCTTTTGCTGCATATTCGGCGAAACCACCCCATCCGCAGCCAATTTCCAGAATATGGTCACCGGGCTTGGCACCCATTTCATCAACCAGACTGGCGTATTTAGCGGTTTGTGCCTTTTCCAAGCTTTCCTGCCCGGTTTCGAACAATGCACTGGAATAGGTCATGGTATCATCCAGCCATAACCCATAGAATTCATTACCTAAATCGTAATGATAAGAGATATTCTTTTTAGCCTGTCGACGGTTGTTTCGATGCAACCAAAAGCGCAGGCGTTCATAGGCCTGTACCAGAAATTTCCCGGTGAAATCGTCGTACACGGTCTCGGTACCCAGATGCACTAGATCCATGAAGGCACGCAGATCTGGTGTACTCCAATCGCCTTCCAGATATCCGTCTGAAAACCCCAGCTCACCCTCCCGGATAAGTCGTGCAAATACGTCCGGATTGTGAATATCGACCCGTGCGACAGGCCCAGGGCGTTTGCCTTCGGTGCGAAATACACGACCGTCTGGCAAGGCAATATCAAGCTGCCCCTGCTCCATCTGGTTCAGCATATTCAGAACATGTGCAAAATATCTTGGCAGGTTTGTCTGCCCTTCGATTGTAGTTAGAACCATCCGCTCTCCCCTGTGCGGTTGTTGTAGAAGGCTAAAACGAGTTTGTGTTTCTGGCAAGTTTTCAGTTCTTTACCGGCTTTTTCGGCCCTCGTAGGCCGACAAGGCGCGCGCGCGCCCTTCTGCCAAACCCACAACAGGGTTTGGGTATGGCGCAGACGGATCAAGACCCCACTTGCAGGGAATGGCTTCAAAATAATCAAGTGCGCTCGAGGGCGGGTTTGACTGTCCTTCGGCCACCCATTTCCGCACATAGTCGCAATAGGGATCATATTTTTTTTGCTGCGCCTCGGGGTTAAAAATACGGAAAAACGGGGACGCATCTGGGCCGGACCCAGCAACCCATTGCCAACCCATCGCATTTGAGGCCGGATCCCAATCGGTCAGGCAATCGGAAAACCAGCCCATACCGATTTTCCAGTGCGCCATCAGATGTTTGGTCAAATAACTGGCGACAATCATCCGTGCGCGATTGTGCATGCGACCTGTGACGTACATCTGTCGCAACCCAGCATCGACCACGGGAATGCCTGTCCTTGCCTGCTTCCAAGCAATGATCTCGGGGCTAGAGGCGTTTTGGCCCCAAGGGAATTGATCCCATTCCGGTTTCCAGTTGTTGCTTAACAAATGAGGCGTATGGAACATCAAATGATAGGCAAATTCACGCCAAACCAACTGCCGCAAATAGGCTTCGGTACCGGACATGCCGAACATCTCTGCGCCCTGAAGGGCGTGCCAGACGCTACGCGGTCCAATCTCACCCAGCGATAGATATTCGGAAATGCCCGACGTTCCATCCTCGGCCAGCTGATCCCGGGCTTCGGGATACCCCGAAAGCCGTTCCAAGAACCGATGGAGCGTTTTGAACGCTGCGTCTTCCCCTGGCTGTACATAGCGGGCGCAAACTGATGCCCCGCGGTTCATTCCCGCGGCCATTCCCCACGACTCCAGAGTATCTGTATGCGGCCATTCCTTCGGCGGGGTCAGCGCGGCGGGTCGCGCATGTGGGAATGGAACCTCGCGTTTCTGTACCGATCGCCACATTGGTGTAAACACGCGAAAAGGCGTTCCGGTCTTGGTCTGGACGGTCCAGGGCTCAAAAAGCAGGTGCCCGGAAAACGATTTGGGCTGTACGCCCAGTTTGGTCAGAGCCGTCTTGATCCTTGTATCTCGGGCAATCGTGTCCGGATCGTAAGCCCGAGACCAATAGACCTCGGTGGATCCGGTTTCCTTGATCAGGTTTTGCAGAACCTCCAATGCATCCCCACGTCGCAAGATCAGACGGCTTCCCAACTGCGCCAACGCACGATCAAACACCTCAAGGCCCTTGCCGAGGCGCCATTTAGGAGCCGCACCCAACGCCTGCCCGAGATCGTCGAAAATATAGACCGGAATAACTGGCCGCCCCGTTGCCGAAGCAGCGCTGAGTGCAGGATGGTCCGACAGTCGCAAATCCTGTCGGAACCACATAATTATCGGCGGGCTCTTGGGTCCCATGACTGCTCCGTATTGTTTACCTTTCTACGCAGCAGTGTCGGAACTGGATCACAAAACTGCGTCCAACGCATTCAAAAGCTGATCAATTTCCCGTTTCGATGTGTAATGCGTAAAGCTGACTCGCAAAACACCTTCACCCAGATCCACACCCATGGCCTGCAAAGGACGCACGGCATAGAAATCGCCGCCACCGGCCATAACCCCATGCGAGGCAAGATTGGCAGCAACAGATTCAGCATTTCGGTTCAGCGCCAGCGCGACCGTTGGCGCACGCCGCGAGGCATCAGAGGTTCCGATCAGACGGACTGCATTGCGATCTTTAACCGCATCCAGAACCGGTTGTAGCAGGGCGATCTCGTGCCCGCGCATCAGGTCGTGGACAAACGCCCCCCGCGCTGCAGCACCAGTTCCGGGTCCGTCATGATGTTCGCATAATAGATCGACGTAATCCGCCATGCCCGCGCTGGCGGCGATCTGTGCGTGATCCGGCCCTGCAGGGGTAAAGCGTTGATAAA
Organism: Ruegeria sp. YTSA105; assembly: GCF_059610225.1. Lineage (NCBI taxonomy): Bacteria > Pseudomonadati > Pseudomonadota > Alphaproteobacteria > Rhodobacterales > Roseobacteraceae > Ruegeria > Ruegeria sp. YTSA105. The sequence continues at coordinate 247,374 of NZ_JBXWNE010000001.1, read as the reverse complement.
GAACATCGCCGTTGAAATAGTGCCCCTGATTGGGCAACAGCTCACCCAATGCCCGGCGGATCACCATGCACCCCTGATGAGGACCATAGGTTTTATACGCCGAAAACAGATAGATATCCGGTCCCAGATCACCGACATTCGGAAATCCATGCGGCGCGTAAGAGACACCGTCGACGCAGACAAACGCGCCAGCCGCATGTGCAATCGCAGTTATCTCGGTAACCGGATTGATTTCCCCGACCACGTTCGAACAATGCGAAAAACAGACCAGACGCACCTTTTCGTCCAGAATGTCCTCAAGATCCTGCGGGTTCAGAGACCCGGATTCGGGGTCTATCTGCCATTCGCGAACCTCTATGCCCTCATCAGCAAGACGGCGCCAAGGCCCCGAATTGGCCTCATGATCTTGATTTGTCACGACAATCGCATCACCCGGCTGCATCCACTGTCGGAATGCCTGCGCCAGAACATAGGTGTTCTGCGTGGTCGACGGGCCAAAGCTCAGTTCATCTGCATCCACACCCATGATCGCAGCCATCCGGGCGCGGGCCTCGTCCATTTCCTCTCCGGCCAGACGGCTGGCATCATAGGGGGCATAGGGCTGAACCTTGCGCTGGGTGTAATAGCGCGTCAAACGATCAAGCACCGGCTTGCAAGTATATGATCCACCAGCATTTTCGAAAAATGCCTGTCCCTGTAGGCTGGGTTCGGAAAAAGCTGGGAACTGCGACCGAACGAAATTGATATCCAGAGTGCTCATGGCACGTGCCTCCTTGATCATGCTTGCCTATCCAAGAGGTGCCCGAGCATGATTTCGGAACCCTCAGAAATCATGGCAGGTCTTCCAGCCCAGCCGACACGTTCAGGTGCCCGCAGAACCTGCGCCTTTGCCGCGCAAGTACGCCGACAAATTGCCCACAGCTTTTGCCATCGTCAAGAACACTGTGCCCTGAACCAAAGAAAAAGCCGGGCAATCATGCCCAGCCTTGAAAATGAGTACCGTTCGGGTGTCAGCCTTGAACTTTTGTGTAGGTTCCCTCACCGGCCAGGATACCGCGGAAACCGCCCGGCTCATCCAATCCGAATACGATCAGAGGCAGGTTATTGTCGCGCGCTAGCGCAATGGCCGATGCATCCATGACTTTCAGCCGCTTTGCCAACACGTCATCGTAGCTGACCGAGTCATAACGCACCGCATCCGAATGTTCTTTGGGGTCTTTGTCATAGACACCGTCCACGCCGTTCTTACCCATAAAGATCGCCTCGCAAGCCATCTCATTGGCGCGCAGTGTCGCTGCGGTATCTGTGGTGAAATACGGATTCCCTGTTCCAGCGGCAAAGATGCAGACCCGTTTCTTTTCCAGATGCCGCACAGCGCGGCGGCGGATGTAAGGCTCGCAAACCTCATCCATACGAATGGCCGAGATCACACGAGTAAACACGCCAACCTCCTCAAGCGCCGATTGCATGCCAAGCGCATTCATGACCGTAGCCAGCATACCCATGTAATCCGCCGTCGTCCGTTCCATCCCCTGAGCTGAACCGCTGAGACCGCGAAAGATGTTGCCACCACCGATGACCATACAAATCTCGACCCCTAGATCGTGAACTGACTTTACCTCTTGCGCGATGCGCTGAACGGTGGGCGGATGCAGGCCAAAACCCTGATCTCCCATCAGCGCCTCGCCCGAAATCTTCAGCATCACTCGGCTGTATTTCGCCTTGGTTGTATCGACAGTGTCGGTTGTGGGGGAAAGGGTCATGTTGCGCTCCGGGCTGGCACGGGTTTAATTCCGGCGCAAAATGAAGCAAAAGCTCCGCGGGTTCAATGCGGATCATAAGGAATGAGGCAACCTGAATGGCCAATGCCAAGATGACGCAGATTTGGGACCGCCTTCCCCCTATTCCTGACGACAAACCCGTCTTGATCGCTGGGCCCACCGCATCGGGGAAATCAGCATTGGCGCTGAAGATCGCCGAAACGTTCGGCGGCGTGATCGTCAATGCAGATGCAAGCCAGGTTTATGATTGCTGGCGCGTGATCTCGGCGCGTCCCTCCGCCGAGGAAGAAGCCCGCGCGCCGCATCTGCTTTATGGTCATGTGCCTTATGATCAGGACTATTCGACTGGCCACTGGTTGCGCGAGGTCAAGCCATTGCTGTCCGGCGGAAAGCGCCCCATCATTGTGGGCGGTACAGGTTTGTATTTTTCTGCCCTGACCGAAGGTATGGCCGATATCCCGGCGACTCCGACCAAAGTTCGGGCTGCCGCGGATCAACTGGACCTAGCTACACTGATTGATGGGGTCGATGCTAAAACCCTGGCCGGGATTGACACCCGGAATCGCGCCCGCGTTCAACGCGCGTGGGAAGTTCAGCAAGCCACCGGGCGCAGCTTGCGGGACTGGCAAGCCGACACCCCTCCTCCGGTCCTGAACCCGCAAGACGCCGTGCCCATTGTGTTTGATGTCGACAAAGAATGGCTATTGGATCGGATCAGGCGCCGGTTTGACCTGATGCTGGAAAGTGGTGCTTTGGAAGAAGTTGAGGCGATGCGAAACCGGTATGACGCCTCGCTGCCGTCTTTCAAGGCCATCGGCGTTCCCGAGTTGGTAGCCTATCTTGAAGGCCGTATCACACTGGATGACGCGCGCGAGCGTGCCACAATCTCGACCCGTCAATTTGCCAAACGTCAGCGCACGTGGTTTCGCGCACGCATGAGAAACTGGATTCGCGCTGATTTATCAAAGTGATACTTAAGGTCGTTACAAACACATTTTCAAGACAACAGCCGCAGGTTCGAAGTGATCGAATCTGATTGGCGGTCACTTATTTGAATTACCCGGAGCACAGATTAAGCATCCGCGATGACGGAAACTTCGGCCTCAAAATGTCGCTTTTGTGCAGTTGATGACGATTTCCGACATTGACCTCATGGGAAATCTGGTGCCGAATGACGCCATGGGGATGCTGCATATCCAAAAAAAAACACACGAACCTGCTGCCTGACACCAACCGGTCTGAGCGGTTCAGAGCTACTTCATCAAAATCGATGTCACAGGGAGAGACATTAATGAAACACCAAACCATTACCGGAGCGCCGATCCATCGTGCCGCGGAAATGCACGCACAAGAGTACCGCGACGGGCAACTAAGCCGCCGCGAGTTTTTGGCGCGCGTGACGGCATTGGGGGTTACCGTCCCCGCCGCCTATGGAATGATCGGCCTGGCGTCTCCGGCACAAGCACAAGAGCCACCGCGCGGTGGAACTATCCGCTATCAGATGGAAGTGCGCGCCCTGAAAGATCCACGTACTTATGACTGGACGCAAATTGCGACCTTCACGGCTGGATGGCTGGAATATCTGGTCGAATACAACAATGACGGTTCGTTCAAGCCGATGTTGCTGGAAAGCTGGGAATCCAACGATGACGCGACTGAGCACACGCTGAACGTTCGCAAAGGCGTCAAGTGGAACAACGGTGATGACTTCACCGCAGCGGATGTCGCCCGCAACATCGAAATGTGGTGTGACGCGGCAGTCGAGGGGAACTCGATGGCATCGCGCATGTCATCCCTGGTTGACGAGGCAACCCAGAAAGCGGGTGAAGGTGCAATCACTGTGGTCGATGATCACACGGTCAAGCTGACTTGCAACACGCCCGATATCACGATCATTCCTGGTATGGCCGACTACCCCGCAGCCATCGTACACAGCAGCCACGATCCCAACAATATGCTGGCCAACCCGATTGGCACTGGCTTCATGATCCCTGAAAGCCACGAAGTGGGCGTAAAGGGTGTACTGGTCCGCAATGAAGAGCACGACTGGTGGGGATATGCTGCGGGCAAAGGTGGCTATATCGATCGGATCGAATTCATCGACTACGGCACCGACCCTGCGGCCTTCCTGGCTGCTTATGAGGCCGAAGAGATCGACATGAACTGGGAGTCGGTCGGCGAATTCGTAGACATCTTTGACAGCATCGGCCTGACACGGTCCGAGATTCCATCGGGCTTTACAATCGTCATCCGCCCGAACCAGCTGGCCGAAGATGCCGACGGCAACAAGATCTACGCCGACAAACGTGTGCGGCAGGCCCTGGCCATGGCCGTCGACAACGCCGTCTGCCTGGAGCTGGGCATGTCGGGATACGGCATTCCTGCCGACAACTGCCATGTTGGCCCGATGCACCCGGAACATGATTCCGCTGTAACCCGCCTGCCCTTTGATCCCGCAGCGGCCAAAGCGCTGATGGACGAGGCCGGAATGGGTGACTTCGAGCATGAGGTTCAGTCCATCGACGACGACTGGCGCCGCAACACGACCGCGGCCGTGGTCGCTCAGTTGAACGATGCTGGCATCAAGGCACGTCATACGGTTCTTCCGGGTTCGACTTTCTGGAACGACTGGACGAAATACGCCTTCTCGTCGACCAACTGGAACCACCGCCCGCTGGGCACGCAGGTTCTGGCGCTGGCCTACAAATCGGGTGTAGCCTGGAATGAGGCTGGTTTCGCCAATGACGAGTTCGACGCGCTTCTGGCCGAGGCAAACTCGATCGCGGATGTCGACAAGCGTCGCGAAGTCATGGCCAAGCTGCAGGCGATCATGATCGAAGAAGGCGTGACCATCCAACCCTATTGGCGGACGGCGATGCGTCACCACCGCGATAATATGGTTGGGGTTGAAAAGCACATCGCCGACCTGCCACAAATCTATAAGTTCGGCGTTCTTTCCTAAGCCGACAGATACAAGCCGCGCCGATTGGGCGCGGCTTTTTCGTCCGTATCGTGGCGACCAAAAAACAGCGAAGTGTGGGGCTTTTGACACCTGCACTGGCCACCAACAGGGGCTAATATGGGACTATTCATTCTAAAGCGTGTCGGCATCATGCTCATCACAGCTTTGTGCCTGACATTCTTGGTCTTCTTCCTCACCAACCTGTATCCAAACCTCGAAAAGCTTGCGAAAACGCAGGGCAATTTTCGTATGTCCGACGAACAGGTTGAAAGCTATCTGCTGAAAAACGGGTATCTGCAGCCGACGCCGATCAAATACGGCGAGTGGTTGGGCGTGCTGCCATCCTATCGGCACACCAACGACGACGGCAGTGTGCAAGGAAGATGTATCCTGCCCGGCGAAACTGCAGAAAGCTCGCCAAGTTTCTGCGGCATCCTGCAGGGATACTGGGGATACTCGTCCGTTTTCAAAGAGGAAGTTTCGAAAGTTGTTGGCACTCGGCTGGCCCTGACCGGTCGGTTGATGCTTTGGGTTATGTTGCTGATGGTCCCCTCGGCGCTGATCCTTGGGGTTCTGGCGGGTATGAAAGAAGGATCGGCCACCGACCGGACCCTTTCAACATTCGCCATCACGACGACAGCGACCCCTGAATATGTCTCGGGCGTGATCTTTATCGCGATCTTCACTTCGTCCGCCGTTGGCCTGAAATGGTTCAAAGGCACCGCGACACAGGCGATGGAGAACCCGACCTTTGAGAACTTCTTTCTACCGGTACTAACTATTGCTCTCTACGGGATGGGCTATATCGCTCGTATGACCCGCGCCTCGATGACCGAGGTGATGACGGCGCAATATATCCGTACCGCGCGGCTCAAAGGTGTTTCCTTCCCGAATATCGTCATGAAGCACGCGCTGCGAAACGCGCTGATCGCACCGTTCACAGTCATCATGCTGCAGTTTCCCTGGCTGCTGAACGGCGTGGTGATCGTCGAGACCCTGTTTAACTATAAAGGGTTCGGCTGGGCGCTGGTTCAGGCAGCAGGCAATAACGACATCCAGCTGCTGCTGGCGATTTCGGTCGTGTCGGTCTTTGTGGTGCTGGTAACGCAGCTGATCTCGGATATCGGCTATGTCTACCTCAACCCACGCATCCGAATTTCGTAAGGAGGGACAGAACATGGAACCACTTACCTGGACCGGCTCTATCGCCATTCTGAACCCCTTGCTGATGATCGCACTGGGTGCACTAGGGGTATCAATCATCGTCTGGATCTTGGGCAGCATCGTGTTGCCCGAAACGCCGGTCGTCGTGAATATCGACGGCACAATCAATGCAGATACCGGCCTGCGCGGCCTGACGCAGATCGCGCTAAGATACAGCTTTTTCGCCTGCGTTGCGCTGTGTCTGGCATATGTGGTGCTTGGCATTTTGATGGGGACAAGCGCCGGGATTATCGGAGCGATCTCTCGGCAGTTTTTACCTGTCTGGATGTCGCTGATCATCCTGTTTGCAATGTCGATCGCCTTCAAGCGCAAGCTGGGCCTGTACGGTAAACTGTTTGACAGCCCCATCGGCATGATCGGTTTTGGCCTTGTGATGTTCTGGGTATTTACAGGCATTTTTGGTGCGCTGGACCTGATCGTCACGCATGATCCGCTGGCGCAAGTTTCAGGTATGAAGAACAAGTTGCCCGGAACTCCAATGCCCAGCACCGAGGACGGAACATATTCCTGGTATCTGCTGGGTGGGGACAATCTGGCCCGCGATGTGTTCAGCCGGATGGTCAAAGGGGCATGGATCGTGGTGCAGATCGCACCGATGGCAACCATATTTGCCTTCATGGTCGGGATTACTCTGGGCCTGCCTGCGGGGTTTTATGGCGGACGTCTGGACACGTTCCTGTCCTTCCTGGCAAACCTGATCCTGGCCTTCCCAGTAATCCTGCTGTTCTATCTGCTGGTCACGCCCGAGATCGTGGCAACCGGTGTGCCGAACTATATGGCAGCCGTGTTGTTCGTCTTTCCGATCCTGTTTCTTTGCGTCCTGCTGAATTCGCGGTTCTATACGCGGCCCAATTTCCGCACACCTCTGCTGATCGGAGTGTTGGGCATCGCGATGTGGCTCTATCTGTCTCTGATTTCAACAGACGGCTACATCATCGAAACCAACAGCTACAACATCTGGGGACTGCCCACCTATCTGGACCTGTTCAATATCCCCGGCGGCATTCTGGTCGTGTTCGTTTCGGTGGTTTTCGTAAACTCACCCACGGTATTCCGTATCGTGCGTGGCCTGGCGTTGGACATCAAAACCCGCGATTATGTTGCCGCAGCGCAAACCCGTGGTGAAGGTCCATGGTACATCATGCTTTGGGAAATCCTGCCCAATGCGCGCGGGCCGCTGATCGTCGATTTCTGTCTGCGCATTGGCTATACGACCATCCTTTTGGGAACCTTGGGATTCTTTGGCCTCGGGCTACCACCCGAAAGTCCCGATTGGGGGTCGACGATCAATGAAGGGCGCAAGCTCTTGTCGATCTATCTGCACCCTGCCCTGCCACCTGCGCTGGCGCTGTTGACACTGGTTCTTGGGTTGAACCTGTTGGCTGATGGCCTGCGCGAAGAAAGTCTGAAGGACTGATGTATGAGCGGCCGGGGGCCCTGCCCCCGGACCCCCGAGGTATTTTTGGCCAGATGAAGGGGATCCCCGGGATCTGGTGAGGAGCAACACAGATGACCAAACTTGCGTCCTATGAGGGCCCGATATTGGAGATCGACAAGCTGTCGATTTCGTTTTTCACGCGGTTGCGCGAGATCCCTGCAGTGATGGATTTTTCGGTCAGCGTGCAGCCTGGTGAAGCTGTGGGGCTGGTTGGGGAATCGGGGTGCGGGAAATCCACTGTTGCGTTGGGCGTGATGCAGGATCTGGGCAAGAACGGGCGTGTTGTTGGCGGATCCATCAAGTTCAAGGGTCGTGACCTATCCGAGATGACGGCCGAAGAACTGCGCGATATTCGCGGCAATGAAATAGCCATGATCTATCAGGAACCTATGGCCAGCCTGAACCCCGCGATGAAGATCGGTCGGCAGCTGATGGAAGTACCGATGATCCACGAGGGCGTCAGCAAGGACGAGGCCTATGCCCGTGCGCTGGAAGTGGTCACCGATGTACGCCTGCCCGACCCTGAACGGATGCTGAATTCTTTCCCCCACCAGCTGTCGGGAGGCCAGCAACAGCGCATCGTGATCGCGATGGCGCTGATGTCCAAGCCATCGTTGCTGATCCTGGACGAGCCCACCACCGCGCTTGACGTGACCGTCGAGGCCGCGGTGGTCGAGCTGGTCAAGGATCTGGGCAAGAAATACGGCACCTCTATGCTGTTCATCAGCCACAATCTGGGGCTGGTGCTGGAAACCTGCGACCGGCTGTGCGTGATGTATTCCGGCGAAGCGGTCGAGCGCGGCTCGATCAAGGATGTGTTCGACGAAATGCAGCACCCCTATACGCAGGCGCTCTTCCGGTCGATTCCACTGCCGGGTGCGGACAAGAACGCGCGCCCGCTGGTGGCCATTCCGGGCAATTTCCCCCTGCCCCATGAGCGCCCTTCGGGCTGCAACTTTGGCCCACGCTGCGACTATTTCGAGGAAGGTCGCTGTGACGCGCAGAACATTCTGATGGAGGCCGTGCCAGGCAATGACCGGCATCATACCCGCTGTCTGAAATTTCAGGAGATCGACTGGAACGCGCCCATCACCCTGGCCGAGCAAAAGGAAAAAGGTGAGATTGGCCGCGTTGTTCTGAAGATGGAAAATCTCAAGAAATACTATGAGGTTGCGGCAAATGCATTGTTTGGCGGCGGTGAAGCGAAGGTAGTCAAAGCAAACGAAACTCTGAGCTTTGAGGCGCATGAATCCGAGACACTTGCAATTGTGGGCGAATCCGGCTGCGGCAAATCCACCTTTGCCAAAGTTCTTATGGGGTTGGAGACGGCAACGGACGGGCAGATCCTGCTGGACAACCGCAATATCGAGGACGTGCCCATCGAAGAGCGCGACGCCAAGACGGTGGGCGAGGTTCAGATGGTGTTCCAGAATCCGTTCGACACGTTGAATCCTTCGATGACCGTGGGCCGTCAAATCATCCGCGCTCTGGAAATCTTTGGCGTCGGTAAGTCCGAGGCCGAGCGCAAGAAGCGGATGCTCGAACTGTTGGACTTGGTGAAACTGCCCCGCGCCTTTGCCGAGCGGATGCCGCGACAGCTGTCGGGTGGTCAGAAACAGCGTGTCGGCATCGCCCGGGCCTTTGCCGGGGATGCGCGGATCGTGGTGGCGGATGAACCGGTCTCGGCGCTGGATGTATCGGTGCAGGCGGCGGTAACCGACCTGCTGATGGAGATCCAACGCGAGCACAAAACCACACTGCTGTTCATCAGTCACGACCTGTCGATCGTGCGCTATCTCAGCGACCGGGTGATGGTGATGTATCTGGGCCATGTGGTCGAGCTGGGCACCACTGATCAGGTGTTTGCGCCGCCCTATCACCCCTATACAGAAGCCCTGCTGAGCGCGGTCCCCATCGCCGATACATCGGTCGAGAAGCAGCACATCGTCTTGGAAGGCGACATCCCATCAGCGATGAACCCGCCTCCTGGCTGTCCGTTTCAGACCCGCTGTCGCTGGAAATCCGAAGTCCCCAACGGTCTTTGCGAAAGAGATGTCCCACCCGTGAAAACCCTGGCAGACGGTCATCAGGTCAAATGCCATCTGGCAGACGACATCCTGGCACGTATGGAACCCGTCATAAAAATCGCCGCTGAGTAATGGGATTGGGTACGCAACAAGGGCGTCGGTAAGGTGGTTCCGGCGCCCTAATTAAGCGACACGACCTCGAGCAGCCTGTCACTGAACGCGCTGATTTGGCCAAGCCGCATCACCTGTTGATCCGGCAATTCATCGGGCGGCCTAACCGCCCCAAATCACCTTCACGTAATTCTGGGTTTCCTTGTAGGGTGGTACGCCACCGTGTTTTTCAACAGCCTGAGGTCCGGCATTATAGGCGGCCAGCGCAAGCCGCCAGGATTTGAACTTGCGGTATTGCCAGGACAAATACCGGGCCCCACCTTCAAGATTCTGTTTCGGGTCGCGCGGGTTCACGCCCAATAATTGCGCGGTCCCGGGCATCAACTGGGCCAGACCCAACGCGCCTTTATGTGACACGGCATGCGGATTCCATCCACTTTCCTGCTGAACAAGGCGCAGGAACAGCTCTTCGGGAACATCGTGTTTACGAGCCGCTTGCCGCGCCATCGTAAGGTACTCACCCCGATAGTTGCCGGAATATCGCTTACTGAATTGTGGTTGAGGCGTCTTAGGTTTCAACCGATCTGAATCGCGGTACTGGGTGGCCGCACGGCCGTCCAAATATTTGGATTGCTTCAGAAAAATGTCCTTACGGCTTTTGGTAGACAGCGTATCCGCCGCAGCGAGTCCACAGGTCAACGCAAAGCATAGAACCGATAAAAAACAAAATCTGAAACGCATTAATGCCTGTCCCGCACTGTCACGAACCCGAGTGAGTATATGTATTTCAGCCAATAATGAAAGCATGGTAAATTTTCTATGTGCAAACTCCCGACCAGTTCATTTCTCATGATCCATGTTCCAACCATGGTTCAGGGCGTATAGGGTCTCAGAAATACACAGCGCCAGATTCGGGCGCACTCAAGTCAGTTAAGAACGGGGAAATACATGGCGGGTTCTGTCAACAAGGTCATTCTGGTGGGAAATCTGGGGCGCGATCCCGAGGTACGGTCGTTCCAGAACGGTGGCAAGGTCTGCAATCTGCGCATCGCCACTTCCGAGACCTGGAAAGACCGTAACACCGGCGAACGCCGCGAGCGGACAGAATGGCACTCGGTCGCGATTTTTTCAGAACCATTGGCCCGCATTGCCGAGCAATATCTGCGCAAGGGCAGCAAAGTTTATATCGAAGGTCAGCTGGAAACCCGCAAGTGGCAGGATCAGTCCGGTCAGGACCGCTATAGCACTGAGGTGGTTTTGCGCCCCTATCGCGGCGAGCTGACTTTGCTGGATGCGCGTGGGGAAGGCGGCGGCGGTGGCGGTGGTCAATCCGGCGGTTACGGTGGCGGCCAGGCAGGTGGTGGTTATGGTGACCCCTATGGCGGACAATCCAGCGCCCCGGCACCCGCATCTGGTGGAATAGACGACGACGAGATTCCGTTCTAGGCACACCGGAGACACATCATGACATGGTCCTTCTCGCTCGGCCGACTATTGGGGTCGGAACTGAAGGTCCATGTCACTTTTTTCCTCTTGTTGGCATGGGTTGGATTCGCTGCCTATTCTACCGGAGGGATGCAGGCCGCGATCGGGAACCTGATTTTCGTGCTTGCCCTTTTTGCATGTGTGGTCGCGCATGAGTTTGGTCATGCGCTGATGGCGCGGCGCTATGGCATAAAAACTCCGGACATTACTTTATTGCCGATCGGCGGTCTTGCCCGATTGGAACGGATGCCAGAGAACCCCATGCAAGAGGTATCGGTGGCTTTGGCCGGTCCTGCGGTAAACGTCGTCATCTGGATCACCCTCGTCTTTTTGGGCGCAGGAATGCCATTTGAAACACTCGCCAATATTGATTCACCCGAGACCGGGCTTTTGAACCGCCTCGCCTATGTGAACCTTCTTCTGGCTGCCTTTAATCTCATCCCCGCATTCCCGATGGATGGTGGACGCGTTTTTCGCGCACTGCTCTGCCTGAGGATGGATCGGGTCAAGGCCACGCGCATTGCCGCATTTGCCGGTCAGATAGTGGCGGTAGGATTGGGGTTTCTGGGGCTAAGCACAGGCAATCCGTTGTTGGTTCTGATCGCGGTTTTTGTATTCGTTGCCGCCAATGCAGAAAGCCAGGACGTCGCAATGCGATCAGTGGCGCGTCAGGTTCTGGCCCGCGACGCCATGATCACCGAGTTTCACGCCCTATCGCCAACCGACACGCTTGCGACCGCCGCTCAAGCAGTTATTCACACCACTCAGCATGAATTTCCATTGTTGGATGCAACAGGGAAACTGCAGGGCTTTGTCACGCGCGACCGGCTGTTTGCTGCCCTCGCCAAAGATATTCCCCGGTCAGAATTGGCCAGTTCAATCATGGTTGAGGATATCCCGACAGTGACCCTGAGCAGCGGGTTGGAAGCGGTTCTGAAACAGTTCCACGGGGGTGCCCCCGCAGTTGCCGTCTGCACGCGGTCAGATCAAATGGTCGGCTATATTACCCGTGAAAATATTGGCGAGTTAATGATCATTCGCGGGCGTTGATCAACCCAGCGCGTCCTTGAGGACACTCAAAACCGCATCCCGCGGAACATCCGACGTGACAAATGCCTGCCCGATGCCTCGGGCCAGAATGAAACGCAGCTGGCCATCGATAACCTTCTTGTCCTGCGCCATCAGCTCGACCAGCGCTTCGGCGTCGGGCAAATCCCCGTGGATATCGGAAATGTCGGTTTTCATGCCCATCGCACGCAGATGTGCCCGAACCCGGCTTGGGTCCTCTTGCGAACATAAACCAAGTCGCGCCGACAGTTCGAATGCCAGTGCGCATCCAATCGCAACGCCTTCTCCATGCAGCAAACGGTCGGAATAGCCGGTCGCAGCCTCAAGCGCGTGACAGAATGTATGCCCGAGGTTCAGCAAGGCGCGATCCCCCTGCTCGGTCTCATCCCGTGCGACGATGTCGGCTTTCATCTGAACCGAACGGGTGACGGCCCGCACCCGCGCGGACATGCTCCCGCCCGAGACATCGGGGCCGTTGCCTTCGAGCCAGTCAAAGAATGCCGCATCCCCCAACAGCCCGTATTTTACGACCTCACCATAGCCGGACAGGAAATCCCGGTCGGTCATTGTGTCCAGAACCGAAGTATCCGCCAGCACCAGCGAGGGCTGATGGAACGCGCCGATCAGGTTCTTGCCCTGCGGTGCGTTGATCCCGGTTTTGCCGCCGACCGAACTGTCGACCTGCGCAAGCAGCGAAGTTGGTATCTGAACAAACCGTACGCCCCGGCGCAAAACGGCCGCGGCAAATCCGGCGAGATCACCTATAACCCCACCTCCGAACGCAACCACCACGTCACGCCGCTCGATTTTCTCGGCCAACAGCCATTCGACCGCACGCTCAAAATGCGGCCAGCTTTTGGTCGCTTCGCCCGCGGGCAGCGCCAATGCGGACATTTCGATCCCTGCGCTTGCCAACCCATCCCGCAACGCGTCAAGATGCAGGCTCGCCACGTTTTCATCGGTTAGAACCGCTACTTTGGGTCGCGGCAGCAAAGGCGCTATGCGCTGACCGGCCTGCGTAAGCAGATCGGGGCCGATCTCGACATCATAGGACCGATCCCCAAGCTCAACATGTACGGTTTGGTGCATCTAATTCCGTTCCAAAACATCAGGTCGCGTCATCAGAGCTTTGACGACACGCTCTACCATATCTTCAATCGAGACATCCCCGTCGGACGAAACCGCCAGATCGGCGCGTTCATAGATCGGAACACGCTGATCGTACAATGCACGAAGGGTCGCAAACGGGTTTTCGGTGCGCAAAAGCGGGCGCGTATCCTTGTGACGAACGCGGTTCCACAACACACCCAAATCGGCGCGCAACCAAACGGACACCCCGCGTTGAGTGATCATGTCGCGGTTTTGTTCGGTCATAAAGGCACCGCCGCCGGTAGAAAGGATACCTTTTTCCTCGACCAAAAGCCGCCCGATGACCTGGCTTTCCTTGCTGCGAAAAAAGGCTTCGCCATCACGCTCGAATATCTCGGGGATGGTCATGTTGGCCGCTGATTCGATTTCGGAATCGCTATCGAGGAAAGGAACCCGTAACCGAGCGGCCAAAGCGCGGCCTACGGCGGTCTTTCCGGCCCCCATCATACCTACAAGCACCACTGTTTTGTGCAGTGTATAGTCCGAAACGGCAGATGCCGCATGGGTGTTATGCTTAATTTCGCTCATTTCATCGTGAATGACGTGATCTTAGGAAAAATGCCAGTTATAACTTGGTCAAAAGAGAAAATTGAGGCAGCGTTTGACCATGGGCCGTCTGATCAAGTTCCTGATATATCTGATTTGCCTGTGTTTCATCGGGCTGGTGGGATATGTCTACCTGGGTGAGTTTTTTGGTGCAGATTTCTCTGCGCCGCAAAGCGAGGTCAGGGAGCCGGTAATACTGAATGTCGAATAAAGTGGCGGTGGTTGCGCTGTTTCTTGCAGGAACAGCGCAGGCGCAGCAGGAACCCCTTTCTGTTATTGAATGGCTGGCCAATCCTCCGGAAAACCTTCCGGGGACGGTTTTGCTTGAGCCACCCGTGGCGCAGCCCGGCGGTCAGCCCGACGTTCTTGTGACCCCGCTTCAGGCATTGTCACAACCCCTGGGCCTGGTTGCTTCGACTGTCACAGGATTGCCTGTCGACATGTGGCAGAACAGCGATCCCCAACGCCTGTCCGAACTGATCGAAAGCGTCCCGGTCAAGTACAACCCTGCAATGCAGCGTTTGCTATTCACGTTGCTTTTAACCGAAGCTCGGGCACCGACGTCCAGTAAAGGGGAAGAGATTTTGCTTTTGGCGCGGCTCGACCGCCTCATGCATCTTGGCGCTGCGGACCCCACGCAATCATTGGTACAGCTGGCAGGCCCGACGAACAGTCTTGACCGATTTCAACGCTGGTTCGACGCCACCCTTCTGACCGGGGATGAAGATCGCAGTTGCACGGCGCTGATTGCTCAGCCGCATTTGTCACGGGACTATGCCGCTCAGATTTTCTGCAAGGCCCGGCGTGGGGATTGGGACTCGGCCGCTCTCACGCTTGAGGCAGCCCATGCCCTACAGGTTCTGGCACCACAAGAGCTGGAGGTTCTGGACAGGTTTCTAAGCCCTGAACTGTACGAAGACGCCGAGTATCTGCCGCAGCCGGACGACCCCTCGCCCCTGATGTTCCGCTTGTTCGAAGCTATTGGCGAACGTTTGCCCTCGGCTGCTTTGCCCCGCGTCTTCGCAAATGCGGATCTGCGGGATGTTGCGGGCTGGAAGGCTCAGGTCGAAGCCGCAGAACGGTTGACCCGCGTTGGAGCGCTAACGCCAAATCAACTGCTGGGGCTCTATACAGAACGGTCTCCGGCTGCGTCTGGAGCCGTATGGGACCGGGTATCGTCGATACAGCGGTTCGAAAAAGCACTGGATTCTGGCAATTCGACAAAGATCGCCAAAGCTCTGCCGGTGGTTTGGAACCAGATGCGCAATATCGGCCTGGAAGTGCCATTCGCTGAACTTTTCGCCGGGCGCCTCTCTCAGGTCAAACTACAGAAACCCGCGGCCGAGGATCTGCGGTGGCGCATTCTGTTGCTGTCAGATCTATATGAAACAGCGGCGTTGTCGGCTCCGGACAATTCTGAAGAAAGTCAGTTTCTGGCTGCGCTGGCTCAGGGTGATCCGGGGCGCGCGCCCTCCCCTTCGCCGCTGGCGGATGCCATCGCAGAGGGGTTTGCATGGGCGGCGCCGGTGCCAACCGATATCAGCAACATGCTGGACGAAGGCCGCCTCGGTGAGGCGCTTCTGGAGACGATGGTCCTGTTTGCCCATGGGTCGCGGGGAAATCTGGTCGACCTGACAGCTGCCATGGCAACCCTGCGCCGGGTCGGTCTAGAAGATACCGCGCGCCGCGCCGCGCTGAACCTGCTGATCCTGCAGGGCAAGTGATCATGACGTCTCCGGGCTCTGACGAAATCTGGATTTCGACCTTTCTGGAAGCACAGGCCGCCGAGTTAGGCGCTGCCCAAAATACGCTTGTTGCCTATGGCCGCGATCTCAAGGATTTTGCGGCCTGGCTGCGGCGCCGGAAAATTGGGTTTGCCGAGGCCGACGCCAAGCAGGTTGAGGATTACCTGATCAGTTGCGACGCACAGGGATTGGCTCAATCCACCCGCGCGCGCCGTTTGTCTGCTATAAAACAGATTTATCGGTTTGCATTCGAGGAAGGTTGGCGTTCGACAAACCCCGCGATCAAGATCAAAGGCCCAGGACGGCCAAAGCGGCTGCCGAAAACTCTGGATGTATCCGAGGTGGACCAGTTACTGGCTGCTGCGCGCGAAAGCGGGCGAAACAACATCGAAAAGCTGCGCAATACCTGTCTGATGGAAATCCTGTATGCCACCGGGATGCGTGTCACTGAACTGGTATCGTTGCCGGTGTCATCGGCGCGCGGCGATCCAAGGATGCTCTTGGTATTGGGAAAAGGTGGCAAAGAGCGGATGGTTCCACTGTCCCCACCGGCTCGACAGGCGCTTTCGGCATGGTTGGCGGCTCGGGATGAGACTGACGAAAAGCGTGTTTCAAAGGGTGGGCAGAGTTCCCGATTTCTTTTTCCCTCACGTGGCAAGGCCGGGCATCTGACTCGGCATATGTTCTATCATCTGATCAAGGAACTGGCGGTTCACGGTGGGGTCTCGCCCGAAAAGGTTACACCGCACACCTTGCGTCACGCTTTTGCGACACATCTTCTTGCCAACGGTGCCGATTTGCGATCGATTCAAACATTGCTTGGTCACGCGGATGTGGCGACCACAGAAATCTATACTCATGTCCTGGAAGAACGGCTGGCTGAACTGGTGTTGCAGCATCACCCATTAGCTAAAGATCCAGTTGAAAAGGGCTAACTCCTTGATCCAGTCAAGCCGCGCCCCCATAACAGACGCAGAAACACAAGCAGCTAAGGACCGATGGAACCCTCAACTTCTCTGATCGACGGCACATTCTGGCTTACGTCCGGTGCCATATTGCTATTGCTCTTCTTATCGGGGTTTTTCTCGGGTTCTGAAACGGCTCTGACGGCCTCGTCACGCGGCAAGCTGCGGGCGCAGGCGGACAAAGGGTCGCGCGGGGCGCAGAAGGCGCTGGACATCACCGACGACAACGAACGGCTGATCGGATCGGTTTTGCTGGGCAACAACCTGGTCAACATTCTTGCGGCCTCGTTGGCCACAGCGATGTTCACGCGCCTCTTTGGCGAAAGCGGCGTAGCATTGGCAACCCTGGTCATGACCTTGCTGGTTCTGATCTTTGCTGAAGTTTTGCCCAAGACCTATGCCATAACCAATTCGGAAAAAGCGGCATCCGCCGTTGCTCCGATCATCAGCGTGGTTGTCACCCTATTCTCACCGGTCGTTTCGGCCGTACGCCTATTGGTACGGGGAGTTTTACGCCTGTTCGGTGTACAGATCGACCCGGACAGCAACATTCTGGCCGTGCGCGACGAAATCGTTGGGGCCCTGCATCTGGGCCATTCCGAAGGCGTGGTCGAGAAGGAAGACCGTGACCGTATTCTGGGCGCCTTGGATCTGGGTGAACGTGCGGTTGAAGAGATCATGCTCCATCGTTCGAATATCGAGATGGTTGATGCGGATGACGCTCCCGAGGCGATCCTGAAACAATGCCTTGAAAGCCCCCATACACGCCTGCCTGTCTTTAGGGACGAACCAGAAAACATCGTTGGGGTTGTTCACGCCAAAGACCTGTTCCGCGCTATGTATGCCCATGCAGGAAGCAGCGAACGTGAAAACAACCGATTGAAAGAGTTCGATGTCTCAAAGGTAGCGAACGCCCCTTATTTTGTGCCTGAAACGACCACTCTGGACGATCAGATGCGGGAATTCCTGCGGATGCATAGCCATTTTGCGCTGGTGGTCGACGAATATGGCTCACTCAGGGGTCTGATCACGCTTGAAGATATCCTCGAAGAAATCGTCGGCGAGATTGCTGATGAGTTTGATATTGATGAGGACGTCCCGGTAACGCGAACCGAAGACGGCCAGTACCTTGTTGAAGGCGCCATGACGATCCGCGATGTAAACCGCGCGATGGAATGGTCTTTGCCCGACGAAGAGGCCAATACCGTGGCCGGTCTGGTCATCCACGAAGCGCAGATGATCCCGATCACGGGTCAGGTATTCTCGTTTCACGGTTTCAGATTCGAAGTCGTCGCGCGCGAAGGCAACAGGATCACAGAGCTGAAGATCCGTCCCCTCTGATCCTCTCGCCGCGACAGCCTATGTCGTGAACGGAACAGTATCCCTGGTTCTGCGATTGCAGGCTTTGACTATATCGCAAGGGGAGACTGTGACGTGAAGACAACAACTCAGGTAGCTGTAATCGGTGGCGGCGTTGTCGGGTGTTCGGTTCTTTATCACCTGACCAAGCTGGGCTGGTCGGATGTGATGCTTCTGGAGCGGTCCGAATTGACCAGTGGCTCGACCTGGCACGCGGCGGGTGGTTTCCACACGTTGAACGGCGACACCAATATGGCCGCACTGCAAGGCTATACGATCCGGCTGTATAAAGAGCTGGAAGAGATCACCGGCATGTCCTGTGGCCTGCACCACGTTGGCGGCATAACGTTGGCCGACGACCGCGACCGGTTTGACATGCTCCTGGCCGAACGTGCCAAGCACCGCTTTATGGGGTTAGAGACCGAAATCGTAGGCCCTGAAGAGATAAGGAAAATCGCACCAATCACCAATACCGACGGCATCATCGGCGCGCTCTATGATCCGCTGGACGGGCATCTTGATCCGTCCGGAACCACCCATGCCTATGCCAAAGCGGCGCGGATGGGCGGCGCAACAATCGAAACCCATTGCATGGTGCACGAAACAAATCAGCGCGCCGATGGCACCTGGGATGTGGTCACCAACAAGGGCACGATTCATGCTGAACATGTGGTCAACGCTGGTGGGCTCTGGGCGCGCGAGGTTGGCGCCATGGCCGGTGTCTATTTCCCGCTGCATCCGATGGAACATCAGTACCTGGTCACCGACTCGATCCCCCAGATCGAGGCAATTATCGACGCAGGTGGCGAACATCCCCATGTCATGGATCCCGCCGGCGAAAGCTATCTGCGGCAAGAGGGACGCGGTCTGTGCATCGGCTTTTATGAACAAACCTGCAGGCCCTGGGCTGTCGACGGCACCTCGTGGGATTTCGGTCACGAGCTTCTTCCCGATGATTTCGATAAGATCACCGATAGTATTGAATTCGCCTATCGCCGCTTTCCTGTTCTGGCCGAGGCTGGTGTGAAATCGGTGATCCACGGGCCGTTTACCTTTGCACCGGACGGCAATCCTCTGGTCGGGCCGGTTCCGGGGTTGCGCAACTATTGGTCGGCCTGCGGCGTGATGGCCGGGTTCAGCCAGGGCGGCGGCGTTGGTCTGACACTGGCACAATGGATGATTGAGGGCGAGCCAGAGCGCGACGTCTTTGCGATGGACGTGGCGCGGTTCGGGGATTGGATCAGCCCGGGCTATACCCGTCCAAAGGTCATCGAGAACTATCAGAAGCGGTTCAGCGTCTCTTATCCGAACGAGGAATTGCCGGCAGCCCGCCCAGCCCGCACAACGCCGATGTATGATATCTTTACCGATCTTGGTGCTGTGTGGGGTCAGCAATACGGGCTTGAGGTGCCCAATTACTTCGCCCAGGGAGATGAACCAGGCTATGAAACGCCCTCGTTCCGCCGATCCAACGCATTCGATGCCACCGGGCGCGAGGTTCGGGCCGTGCGATCTGGTGTTGGCATCAACGAAGTGCACAATTTTGGTAAATACCGCATTGTTGGACCTGCTGCCCGCGATTGGCTGGATCGGATCATGGCGGGCCGTATCCCGAAACCGGGCCGCGTGTCGCTAACCCCGATGCTATCACCAAAGGGCAAGCTGATCGGTGATTTTACCGTTTCCTGTCTTGATGAGACCGAGTTCCGCCTGACCGCCTCCTACGGCTCTCAGGCGTTTCACATGCGCTGGTTCCTGCAAAATGCGCAGAATGGCGTGACTGTCGAAAACATCAGCGATCGGCAGAACGGGTTCCAGATCGCCGGTCCAAAAGCCACGCAGGTTCTGGCGGCCTGCACCCGTGATGACCTGAGCGGATTTCGGTTCCTCGATCTGCGCCGCATGACCGTTGGGATGACCGACTGCATCGTCCAGCGCGTCAGCTATACCGGCGATTTGGGGTACGAGATCTACTGCGATCCCATGGCACAAAGGCAGTTGTGGTGGACCGTATGGCAGGCCGGGCAAGAACGCGGCATCGTTCCATTTGGCATGCGCGCGATGATGAGCCTGCGTCTGGACAAGTTCTTTGGATCCTGGATGCGAGAATTCTCGCCTGATTACACAGCCGCGGAAACCGGTCTGGATCGGTTCATTTCATTCTCTAAGAACGCCGATTTCATTGGCCGCGCAGCTGCCGAGGCTGAACGCGCCTCTGGCCCTGCCCGTCGACTGGTTGCGTTCGAGGTTGATGCCGAGGACGCTGATGTCAACGCGTATGAGCCGGTTTGGCTGGGCGGAAAGGTCGCCGGGTTTTGCACTTCGGGTGGCTATTCACACTATGCAGGCAAGTCCATTGCCATGGGGTTTCTGCCAACAGACCGCGCTGCGGACGGGCTGGAAGTAGAAATCGAAATACTTGGCCAGTTGTGCAAGGCACGCGTGATCTCAGAACCGTTATTCGACGCCGATGGCGCGCGTATGAGGGGATGACACTGCTTTCATACGTCTGCATTGTCGGCGCATGACGCAAATACCCATCATCCTTCTGGCCGCCGGACAATCCCGGCGTATGCGAGGCGCAGATAAGCTGCTGCAAGAAATTGATGGCTGCCCGCTGCTGCTCCGTTCCGCCCAGACGGCACGGGCTGCATCGTCGGTTATTGTTGCCCTGCCGTCCAAGCCTCATCCCAGGTACGACGTGTTGCAGGGGCTGGACCTGCATCTGGTCGAAATCGCAGATGCGGAAGAAGGTATGAATGCCAGCTTACGAGGGGCCCTGTCTGCTGTTGGGCAAGAGGCCGAAGCCGTCATGGTTCTGCTAGCTGACCTGCCTGAAATCACTCTGGATGACCTTCAGACGCTGATCAAGGCAACTAAGGCGTATCCGGATAAGCTGATCTGGCGCGGGTCGACCGCGTCAGGACAGCCTGGCCACCCTGTGATCTTCAGCCGTCTCCTGTTCGATCAGATCAGCCGCCTGACCGGAGACGAAGGCGCACAATCTGTGGTTCGGGACCATCCGGACAAGGTCCATCTATGTGTGCTCCCCGGCCAACATGCCGTGCTGGATCTGGACACGCCCGAAGCATGGGATATCTGGACCAAAAATCGCAACAGTTAAAACGAGTACGGCCCGGTCAATGAAGACCGGGCCGGTTACCCAATTAAGGACTACCACTTTTCACTGATCCTGAAAGCGCGTCCAGAACACACTAGGCATTCCGAATATTCCGCAACCGAACCTAAACAAGACCCCCTCGTTAACATGCCGCTCAGCGCTTCCAGAGACTGTGACAAGCCGTTGGCACCCCCTAGTGCCGCCGACTTCCCTTCGCTTGGGCAAGACCATCGTCACCTATCAGATGCTCTCAAACAACGTAAAATTGGCCTAAACTTGCATTTTCTGATGTATCAGTTTGGTTTTTACGCAACATTTCTCTCAATGTGTTTCTACTATAGGTTGTTCGTCCGAGAAAATCCAAATGCAAGTACACTCCATTTATCACAGACCATATATATAACATGTTCATAATATGATATGTTTCCGGCAAATTCAGCCTATGACATCAAATCTACTCACAACCAATGGCTGTGTCATAAATCCATCAAATTCTGAGCGCTCGCTTTGTTTATCAAACAGATTTAATTCAACCAAAATGATCATTTGACTGCCGAACAGGCAACAATCCACCGATTCTCACCTTATGATTCGGAAGAATTCCGCGAATCTTTGCCACCCGACGCCGGGATAGAGCCTCTCGTTTGTGGCAAAATTAAGATTTATTAACCAACCAATCAGGAAAGTCACAGACTGATGCAGCATCTCTTGATCCAAGGCGCGGCCAGTGTCGCGTGCTTCAATCAGGAGACCAAAATGAGCATCCGTAAATCCTCTCTTCTTATGCCACGCACATCAAACTGGCTAGGCGTCTCAGCGCTGAGTTCGGCATTGTTGGCGACGACTGCCCTGCCCTCGAAAGCTGACGAAGCGCTGGCTGATTTAGTTGAGAGCGTGTCACCTTCTGTCGTGACCATCATCGCGGAACAAAACGCCGCCAAGGGCCCGGAAAATGGACAGCAGTTTGATTTCGAAGGCCAACCATTCGGTGAATTCTTCAAACGCTTTGGCGTGCCTGAAGGGTTCGATGCCCCCCGTCGTGGTCCTTCTCAGGGTTTGGGGTCAGGTTTTGTGCTGGATGAAGCCGGGTACATCATTACGAACCATCACGTGGTCGACGATGCCGCGACCGTGACCGTGCGCCTGAATGATGACCGAACTTTTGAGGCTGAGGTGATCGGTACCGACCCGTTGACCGATATCGCGGTTCTCAAGATCGACGCGGGCGAGCCACTTCAGGCCGTAGAGCTTGGCAATAGCGATGTGATCCGTGTGGGCGAGGATGTTGTCGCCATCGGGAACCCGTTTGGCCTCAGCTCGACCGTGACGACCGGGATTGTATCGGCCAAGGACCGCAATATTTCGCAGGGACCTTATGCCGAGTTCATCCAGACGGATGCGGCCATCAACAAAGGCAATTCCGGTGGCCCGCTGTTCAACATGGATGGTGAGGTTATCGGCGTGAACTCGGCCATCTATTCCCCGAGCGGTGGGTCGGTCGGGTTGGGTTTTGCCGTCACGTCGAACATTGTGGACCATATTGCCGCGGATCTGCGCGATGATGGCCAGGTCAGCCGCGGTTGGCTGGGTGTGTCAATCCAGAATGTCAGCCCTCAGATCGCTGCGGCGATGGGAATTGATGCCTCAAACGGCGCATTGGTTTCGGACGTTGTAGCCAACAGCCCTGCCGAAGGCATCCTGGAACAGGGCGACGTCATCCTGACCTTTAACGGCGAACCCGTCGAGTCCAGCAGCGACCTGCCGATCCTTGTCGGAACTACCAAGGTTGGAACAGAAAGCACGCTTACAGTTTTACGCAATGGCAGTGAGCAAGACATAAAGTTGACGATCGGACAGCATCAGTCCGCATCGGCCGAAATGGACAAGTCAGTGGATGAAGGCATTTCGGGCACCGCCCTGGGCGTCACCGTTGCACCACTAACAGAAACCAACCGTGCGGAACTGGGCGTGGCCGAGAATATTGACGGTGTGATCGTCACGGACCTGAAACCGGACAGCCCTGCAGCGAAAGCCGGTCTTCAGCGTGGCGACGTGATCGTGAAGCTGGGCAACCAGGATACGGCCACACCTGGCGCGCTGAAAGAAGCGCTGGACAGCGAAAAAACCGATCCCGCGCTTGTCCTGATCAACCGTGGCGGCAACCAGATCTTTGTTGCGGTGGAAATCGCCTGATCGAACACCTGCGCGCGCCACGTGATGGGGAGATCTGGCGGGCGCCTCTCTGGCATGATTGAATTGTCCGCAATCTGCCGGAGCAGCCGGGTGCGCAACGACGCACCCGGCATCTAAACCGGTCAAATCTTGTACTTTGTTTGAAAAATTGTGTTTAAGTTCCGGTAGAAAGGATTTCAGATCATGAGCCGACGCCTGTTGATCGTTGAAGATGATGAAGACACCCGGGAATTCATAGCAAAAGGGTTCAGCGAGGAAGGATATGTCGTCGAACAGGCCGCGGATGGGCGCGAAGGGCTGTATCACGCCACAGATGGTGGCTTTGACGCCATCGTTCTGGACCGAATGCTGCCCGGTCTAGACGGCCTGTCACTGATCAAATCCATGCGCGCCGCGGGTCTGAAAACTCCGGTTCTGATGTTAACCGCAATGAGCGCGGTCGATGAGAGAGTCAAAGGCCTGAGGGCCGGTGCAGATGATTATCTGGTCAAACCGTTCTCTTTTCAGGAACTGCATGCGCGGATCGAAGCTCTGTTAAGACGCCCGCAGGAATCTGAGGAAAACCCAACCCTGACCTGCCGCGATCTGGATATGGATTTGCTGACCCGCAAAGTCACCCGCAACGGGCGAGAGATTACCCTGACACCGCGTGAATTTCAGATTTTGGAATTCTTCCTGAGACGCAAGAACCGCGTAGTGTCACGCACCATGTTGCTGGAAGGTGTCTGGGATTATCATTTCGACCCGAACACCAATGTGGTTGACGTCCATATCTCGAAACTGCGCCGCCAATTGGATGAAGGCGGAGAGATCCCGTTGATTGAAACAGTCCGGGGCGCAGGTTACATGATATCTGATGGATAACCTACGGCTTTCGTTCAATAATTCCAGAACGCGTTTGGTTCTGGCCAGCATGGTTCTGAGCACATTGTTGACAGCCACCGTGCTGGCCCTTGTCTATGTCACCGCAAATCGCAGTATCGAAAGCGAAACCCGCTCGGTGGTTTCCGCGGAATTGACCGGTCTGGCCGATGAATACGAAAGGCGCGGGCTCATCGGTTTGCTGACAGCCATCGAACGCCGTATTCCCACCGCCTCTGAACGGGATGCCCTCTACTTGTTGACCGACCGCAACGGGACGAAATTGGCTGGCAACCTGAGACAATGGCCCGATGACATCACTGCCGGAAGTGGTTGGGTCCAACTAGAGCTGCGACGCTCGGACAGCGAACAGCTGGTGCCAATCTCGGCTGCATCCATTCGTCTGCCGGGCGGAGAACGCCTGCTTGTCGGGCGGGATGCGCTGGCACGACAGCAGTTTGACCGTGTTCTTTTACGCTCGGTCGGCTTCGCGCTGGCAATCGCGCTGGCGCTGAGCGTCCTGACAGGCTGGCTGTTTACCAGGCTCGTCTTTTCGCGCTTGTCTGACATCGCCTCGACCGCAGAAAACATCGTTTCAGGCGACCTGTCGCGCAGGATGCCCTTGCGCGGGACCGGAGATGAATTCGATCAAGTTTCAGGTACGCTCAATACGATGCTGGACCGGATCGAGGAATTGGTCAGCAATCTAAGGACAACCTCGAATTCGATCGCGCATGATCTACGCTCTCCTTTGTCGCGGTTGAAACAGCGGGTCGAATCCCTGTCAGATAGCCGCAAATCCGAACAGGATCGCGAAATCGACATCGCGCGCGCGACGACCGAGGTTGATCATGTCCTGCGGGTTCTAGGCCAACTGACTGAGATTTCGCGTGCCGAAGCAGGTGTCGGGCGAGAGCAGTTCGAAGATGTCGACCTTAATCAACTCGTGGCGGACGTGGTCGAGCTCTATGATCCGGTTGCCACGGATCAGGGCGTAACACTTGAAGTTACAGGGTCAACTGCCCCCCTTCCCGGCCACCGCCCCCTTTTGTCTCAGGCACTGTCCAACCTGTTGGAAAATGCTCTGCGATACGCGCCTGATGGTTCGACCATCACGATCAATATTGCGGATGACGGCCGGTACGCTAACCTCAGCGTGCGGGATCGCGGCCCGGGGGTTCCTCAGGACGATCTGGCCCGCCTGCAGATGCCCTTTGTGACGCTTGACCCCGCAAGAACCGAGCGCAATGCAGGTCTTGGGCTGGCTTTGGTTGCCGCGATTTCACATATGCACAAAGGCATGTTCGACGCCCGCAACTGTGACCCGGGGCTTGAGGCCACAATCCGTCTGTCACGCAAACCCTGACCCCCAAGGCAAAAGGATCGGGTGACAGTAATTCTGACACCGGTTAAAACGTCGATTATGTCTGACCCGATCTCAACTATCCGTAATCTCGGCCCGGCCTATGAACAGGCTTGCGCGCGTGCCGGTATCCACTCGGCCCAGCAACTGCGCGAGATAGGCCCCGACGCGGCCTATGCAAAACTCTTGCAGGCAGGATCGCGCCCTCATTTCATCGGCTATTATGTTTTGGTGATGGGGCTGCAAGGCCGCCCCTGGAACGATTGCAAAGGCGAAGAGAAAAAAGCCCTGCGGCAAAGGTTCGACGCAATCAAAGCCAGCAACAGCACTGCGCCGCAAACGAAGATGATCGCCGACTTGGATGCGATCGGCGTCCGGATATCTTCGGACGATTTGAAACCCGCATAGAAAAAGCCGCCCCCGACCCCGGGAGCGGCTTTATAGGCTTGATCTTAAAACAGATTAGCCGACCAGTTCGATGCCCGAGAAGAAATAGGCGATCTCAACCGCTGCGGTTTCCGGTGCGTCTGAACCGTGGACCGAGTTCTCGCCAACCGATTCAGCGAACTCGGCGCGGATGGTGCCGGGGGCCGCATCTGCGGGGTTGGTAGCGCCCATGACTTCGCGGTTCTTGGCAATGGCGCCTTCGCCTTCCAGAACCTGTACAATAACCGGCTCGGACGACATGAATTCGCACAGTTCGTCATAGAACGGGCGCTCGGCATGGACGTCATAGAACTTGCCAGCTTGTGCTTTGGTCATGTGAATGCGCTTTTGCGCTACGATGCGCAGACCGGCCTCTTCAAACTTGGCGTTGATCTTGCCAGTCAGGTTGCGGCGGGTTGCATCGGGTTTGATGATCGAGAATGTGCGTTCCAGTGCCATGTCGGCCTCTCCTTAAAATAGGGCGCGGGGCCCGCGCCGAAATCCATCGCGGGCCGCGTATCATGGTCTGTAGCTTATGAAAAGTGTTATGATGCCCTGCTCCGGCGCTTTGCCGGTCACAATGTGCTGGGCAACGGGTCCAGACTGTCGATCCGACGAACATAGAGCACGGCCAGAAGGCCGATAAAGCTGCACCCGCACATCATGCCAAGCACAAGAAAAGGTCCGTTTTCAGGGCTGACAAAGGCGCCGGTGATCGTGGTCAGAACCGCCCCCAGCGCAACAATCATTGCACCTGACAGGCCCGCCGCGCTGCCTGCCAGTTTGGGACGAACCGACATCACGCCCGACGATGCATTGGCGTTGGTCAGTCCATTGCCGAAACCGACACAGATGGCCGAGCCGAAAAAGACCCAAACCGTACCAAGCCCGACCCAAAACAGAAGCAGCCCGCAAAGCGGCCCTGCCGTGGCCACATTCCGCCCTATCAGGATCATCGTTGTTAACTGCGTCCGCGCCGCCAATCGGCCAGTGACAAAATTCCCGACCATGAACCCGCCGGTGATAATGCCGATCCCAAGACCCAGCATCGCGGGGCTCAGATCAAACCAAGCAGCTGCAACCAACGGTGCACCGGTGATAAAACTGAAAAAACCGCCGATCGAAAATGCCGCGCATAGGGCATAACCCCAAAACCTGCGGGCGCGGAACAGATGCGGATATTCCTTCAGCTGCGCCGCGAATGTTGGGGCGCGGTTTATATTGGTCTCTCCCATATCAAACCACAGCAAAGCCAGCAGACCGGTGCCAAGTAAGGAATACAGAACAAACCCCGAGCGCCAGCCAAACAGCATGTCCAACGCGCCGCCCAACATCGGTCCCAGCATTGGCGCCAATGCCATAGCCATTGCGACATAGCCCAGCTTGCTGGCCGCCTCGTTGGGGGGATAGCGGTCGCGGATTGAGGCGCTGGACAGCACAGACCCGGCGACGACCACAGCCTGAATGAGGCGAAAACCCAGAAACACCCAGATTGACCCAGCCAGCACGCAGCCGATGGATGCGACCACGAAGATCGACATGCAGATCAACAGGACCGGTCTGCGCCCATATCGATCCGACAGAGGACCCATGATCAGTTGCAGCACAGCAGAAACCGCCAGATATCCCGCAACCGCCAGATTCATAAGGCCGTAATCCACCTGAAAGTCCACGCTCATATGCGCCAGCGATGGCAGGAACATATTCAGCGTCAGCACCGACAACGCCGTGGCAAAGACCAGCGTGACCAACGACGGAGGTGTTCGGGCTGTATGCATGATGGAACCTTGTGAAAACTTCAGGCAAAACAGCGCTAACACATTGAATGCCGGTTGAACATGCAAGCTGCTGGCGGCGGCATAACGGCTCTGCTAAGAGCAGCATATGTTACGGATTCAAGACATCACCTATGCCGTTGAAGGCCGCCCTTTGTTCGAGGGCGCAAGCGCAACCATCCCCGATGGCCACAAGGTTGGGCTAGTGGGGCGCAATGGCACCGGCAAGACCACCCTGTTTCGCTTGATCAGGGGGGAACTGGCGCTGGAATCGGGCAGTATCGCTGTCCCGAAACGGGCGCGTATTGGTGGCGTGGCGCAAGAGGTGCCCTCGTCCGATGCCTCACTGATCAATACCGTTCTGGCCGCCGATACCGAGCGCAGCGCGTTGATGACTGAAGCCGATAGTGCCACGGACCCCGGACGCATCGCAGATATTCAGACCCGGCTGGCCGATATAGACGCCTGGTCGGCCGAAGCGCGCGCAGCCTCGATCCTCAAGGGGTTGGGGTTCGATGACGAGGATCAACTGAAACCCTGTTCGGACTTTTCCGGCGGCTGGCGCATGCGCGTCGCGCTAGCAGCGGTACTGTTCTCGCAGCCTGATCTGTTGCTGCTGGACGAACCGACCAACTATCTGGATCTGGAAGGCGCTCTGTGGCTGGAAAGCTATCTGGCGAAATATCCGCACACGGTGATCATCATCAGCCATGACCGCGGGTTGCTGAACCGCGCTGTGGGGTCGATCCTGCATCTGGAAGATCGCAAGCTGACCTATTACGCGGTGCCTTACGATAAATTCGCGGAACGCCGCGCCGAACGTCTGGCACAGGCGGAATCGGAAAACACCAAGGCCAAGGCGCGCATCGCGCATCTGCAAAGCTTCGTGGATCGCTTTCGCTATAAGGCGTCCAAAGCAGTTCAGGCCCAGTCGCGCCTGAAGATGATCGAACGAATTCAGTTGGTCTCGACCCCGCAAGAGGCTGCTCTGCGCGCTTTTTCCTTCCCAGAACCCGAAGAACTGTCGCCCCCGATCATTCAGATCGAAGGCGGTGTGACGGGATACGGCGAGACCGAGGTGCTGCGCAGACTGAACCTGCGCATTGATCAGGATGACCGTATCGCGCTGCTGGGCAAGAACGGTCAGGGCAAATCGACCCTGTCCAAGCTGCTGTCTGATCGTCTGCCGTTGATGGCTGGCAAGATGAGCCGCAGCACCAAGCTGCGCATCGGCTATTTTGCACAGCATCAGGTGGATGAGCTGCATGTGGACGAGACGCCCTTGGATCATCTGCGCCGATTGCGCCCGAATGAAGCTCCGGGCAAGTGGCGCTCGCGTTTGGCCGGGTTCGGATTGAATGCCGATCAGGCAGAAACCAAGGTCGGGCGGCTGTCCGGCGGACAAAAGGCGCGCCTGTCGCTGCTGCTTGCCACCATCGACGCCCCGCATATGCTGATTCTGGACGAACCGACCAACCATCTGGACATCGAAAGCCGCGAGGCGCTGGTTGAGGCATTGACCGCCTATTCCGGAGCCGTAGTGCTGGTCAGTCATGACATGCACCTGCTTTCGCTGGTGGCGGACCACCTCTGGCTGGTCTCGGACGGATCCGTCAAACAGTTTGACGGGGATCTGGAATCCTATCGGTCCCTACTGCTGGGCCGCGACAAACCTGTTAAGGAAAAGCCGCTGACGGCCAAGCCCAAACGCCCATCGCGCGAGGCGGTTCTGAACCTGCGCGCCGATCTGCGCAAATGCGAGGAACGGATCGAGAAATTGACGGATATGCACGAAAAACTCTCGGCCAAACTGGCTGACCCCAGTTTGTATGAAGACGACAAGATCAACGACCTGGCGACCTGGAACCGGAAATTTTCCGAGGTGGTCGAGGCAATGCAAAAAGCCGAGGCGCTTTGGGTGGTTGCAGCAGAGCGGTTGGAACAGGCAGAGACCGCAGCATGATGGATACAGCCTTTCTCATAACCTCGTTTACAACATTGCTTGTGGTCATTGATCCGCCAGCACAAACGCCGATCTTTGTGGCCCTGACACAAGGCATGGATCGGCATGCGCGTTATACAATAGCGGTGCGCGCCTGTCTGACGGCGGCTGGGATTCTGGCCATGTTCGCCGCATTCGGCGAGGCGGTTCTGGGCTTTATTGGCATCTCGATGGAGGCGTTCCGCGTTGCGGGCGGCGTTCTGTTGTTCCTCACAGCGCTGGACATGCTGTTCGAACGGCGCACCAAGCGGCGCGAAAACAGCGCCGAAGAAGAAGAGCATCCTGATCCTTCGGTATTTCCGTTGGGTATTCCCCTGATTGCAGGACCCGGCGCGATTGCCACAATGATCCTGCTGGCCGGGCAGCATCCGGGCATAGAGGGTCTGGCCGTGGTGATCGGCATGATGCTGATCGTAGTGGCGATGGTGTTCGTCACCTACCTGTCTTCAGGCGCGGTGGCACGAATTCTGGGCAAGACCGGGCTGAATGTGCTGACCCGCCTGTTGGGCATGCTGCTGGCGGCCTTGTCAGTTCAGTTTATCTTGGATGGGCTAAAAGCCTTTGGATTTGCGTCATAAATCCCCATATTGGATTCGAGTGACGCAGTAAGGTAGCGGTATGGACGGCGACAGCATTGCAAATCTGGCCTATCTTGGATTGCTGGGCGCAGCGGTCGTGGCCTGGTTTATCTCTCAGAACCGGCAAAGCCTGAACAAAACGTTGCAACAGGCTCTGGCCTGGGTGTTTATTTTTATCGGCATCATTGCCGCCTATGGACTATGGGGCGATATCCGCAGCACTGTGGGCCCTGCTCCGCAGATGACCGTGACCGGCGAAAGCATCGAGGTGCCGCGCGCCTATGACGGGCACTACTATCTACCGGTTCTGGTCAACGGAGAGCCCATCACCTTTTTGGTCGATACCGGCGCCAGCCAGATTGTGTTGAACGAGGCGGATGCCAGACGCATCGGTGTTGACCCCGATCAGCTGAACTATTTCGGGCGGGCCCTGACGGCCAATGGCGAGGTGCGCACCGCCCCGATACGGCTGGACAGCCTTGAACTGGGGCCCATCACGGATCGCAATGTCTCGGCCTGGGTGAATGAAGGGGCGCTGGATCAGTCCTTGCTGGGCATGGATTACCTGCACCGGTTCTCGAATATACAATTCGCGGATGGGCGTCTGATCCTGTCGCGCTGATACCCTCTCGATATTGAGAACATAATAAGAACATGCTAGAGTAATAGCATGTCCACACACCTTCTTGGCCGCAAACCCGCACGACAAATGGCAGGGCTGAATCTCCATCCGCAGATCACCCTGCAACTGGCCCGCGTGCACGAGGCCTGCGGCCCCGCCCGGCGCAGCTTTGCCATGTGGTTGGCCGGTCAGGCACAGGGGCCGGTTCTGTGGATTTCCCCCGCGTGGGAGGCCAGCCAGTTGCACCCCGGTGGGATGATGGCCTTTGCCGATCCGGCCCGGTTCCTGTTTGCCCGCCCCAACCATGCCGAGGATCTGCTGTGGTGCATGGAAGAAGCGTTGCGCAGCGGGGCAACCCCACTGGTGATCTGCGATCTGCCCGAGGCGCCCGGCCTGACGCCGGTCCGACGGATGCATCTGGCCGCGGAACAAGGCGGCACGATGGGGCCAGCCCCGCTGGGCCTGTTACTGACCCCTGGCGATGGCGGCGCACAGGGGGTTGAAACCCGCTGGCACATGGCTGCGGATCATCACGCCGGGGTTCCCTGCTGGACCCTGACCCGCCGTCGCGCCCGCGCCCTGCCCCCGGTCAGCTGGCAGGCCACCCAGACCAAGACGCATGCCGGGCTGAACCTGACGCGGATCAAGGCCCAAGATGTGTATTGGGGGGAATAAGTTACGCGGCTCACGGCACTTGTGACTAGCCAAGTGCTACATCCAACCCTAGCGTTCCGGTATGAGCCATCCAATCCATGACAGTCGCTATTCTTGGCTTCGCCTTCTGATCACCCTCGCAATCGCTACGGTGGCGAATGTGGGCATGTGGGCGGTAATCGTCGTGATGCCCGCGATCGAGGCGCAATTCAGCGCCGGTCGGGCCGAAGCCTCATTTCCCTATGTCTTGTCGATGATCGGGTTTGCACTGGGGAACATGTGGCTGGGGCAACTGGTTGATCGGTTGGGCGTGACCAAGGCACTGATCGGTGCCGCCCTTCTGAGCGCGGTCAGCTATCTGTTGGCAACATGGGCGCCGAATATGCTGCTCTTGTCACTGGCTCATCTGCTGTTGGGGTTGGGCACGGCTGTTGGTTTTGGCCCTCTGATCGCAGATATCTCACACTGGTTCATGAAACGCCGCGGGATTGCGGTGGCGTTGGTTGCCAGCGGAAACTACCTGTCCGGGGCGATCTGGCCAACGCTTCTGTCAGGCATCCTTGCACGTGAGGGATGGCAGCAGGTCTATCTGACGCTGGCGGTCATAACGCTGCTCGTTGTCATACCCCTGTCTCTGCTGCTGCGCCAGCAAGTCCCGATCGAGGCCCATCAGACCGCCGCCGCCAATGCGCAGATCAACGCGCGCAGCGTGGGAATATCGCCGCGCAGCTTGCAATACGTTCTTGGTCTGGCCGGAATCGGCTGTTGCGTGGCCATGTCGATGCCGCAGGTCCATATCGTGTCCTACTGCGTCGGGCTCGGATATGGCCCGGCGGTCGGGGCCGAGATGCTCTCGCTGATGTTGCTGGGCGGCGTGGTCAGCCGAGTGATCTCGGGGTTGGTCGCCGACAAGCTAGGCGGGTTGATGACATTGCTGGTCGGCTCTTTCCTGCAATGTATCGCCCTATTTCTGTTCCTGCCCTATGACGGGATGGCCTCACTTTACATTATCAGCCTCATGTTCGGTCTGGCGCAGGGCGGCATTGTCCCCAGCTATGCGCTGGTCGTACGTGAATATATGCCCCCGCAAGAGGCCGGAGCACGCGTTGGCTTTGTCATGATGATGACCATCATGGGCATGGCACTGGGCGGATGGATGTCCGGGTGGATATACGACTTAACCGGAAATTATCAACTGGCCTTTATCAATGGCATCCTCTGGAACGGGCTGAACATCGCTATCCTGCTGATGTTGCTAAGGCGATCGCGGCCCCGCAGGCAGGAGGTCATGATATGACCCAACTGACAAGGCGCGCTGTACTGTCCGGGTTGACCGCCCTGCCATTTGCGCGCCCGGCTCTGGCCGGGTTGCGTCCCTATGAACTGGTCCGCAATGGCACTTCCGTAGATTTTACGTTCGAGCTGTCCGGCATCACACAGTCCGGAACCATGCCGATACGATCTGCAGATATCCGAATTGACATGACCGACCTGGCCAACAGCCGGGTGGATGTCTCGCTAAACGTCGCCAAGGCGCGCACCAACCTGCCCTTCGCCCGCAAACCGATGCTCAGCGCTGGGGTTCTGGACGCCACAGGATTTCCCACAATTCATTTCACCTCGACCGATATTCAGCTTGGCAACGGTGGACGTATCTCGAACGGGGCCGAGATCACAGGAGATCTGACCTTGCGTGGCGTAACGCGACCAATCACATTGCGCGCCAATATTTTTCGCCCGCCCGGCAGCGCCCGAGACAACTTGAATAACCTCTCCATCCAACTCATCGGTTCACTGAACCGTCACGAATTTGGCGCCTCGGGTTATTCCGACCTCGTAAAGGAAACTGTTGGCCTTGATATCCGGGCCAAGATCAAAAAGACTGGATAGATCAAAAACGACGCCACAAAGTCGATAAGCCGCGCGCACCGCGCTGGAAATATCGCAATCTGAGCCCATCATGCGCACGATCATTTCCTTTGCCGCCCTATTTCTTTCCGTCATTCTGCTTCAACTGTCCACCGGTGGCGTTGGCCCGCTGGATGCGATTTCCGGCCTGACCCTGAATTTCACCACCGGGCAAATTGGTCTGTTGGGCTCGGCCCATTTCGTTGGCTTCTTTGTGGGATGCTGGTGGGCCCCGCGCCTGATGGGAAGCGTCGGCCATTCGCGGGCATTTGCCGTTTGCACAGCTTTGGGCGCAATGGGGTTGCTGGGGCACACCCTGACGGACAACGCTTATATCTGGGCGGCCCTTCGGATCGCGTCAGGCGCCTGTGTCGCCGGGTGCTACACAGTGATCGAGGCCTGGCTGAACGCAAAGGTCACGAATGAGACGCGCGGGCGCGCCATGGGCACCTATCGCATCGTTGATATGGGTGCGTCCCTCTGCGCCCAGCTGATCATCGCAGTTCTGCCACCAGCATCATATGTCTCGTATAACTTGCTGGCGATCCTGTGCTGCGCTGCCCTGTTGCCACTGACCCTGACCCGCGCCAGCCAGCCCGAAACGCCCGACGCCCCGCGGCTGCGCCCGAAACTGGCCTGGAACAGCTCTCCTCTGGCGGTGGCCGGGGTGGTGGTTGCCGCTTTAAGCTCGGCGTCCTTTCGGATGGTCGGCCCTGTTTACGGGCAAGAGGTCGGGCTTGGCGTCGATCAGATCGCGTTTTTCCTGGCGTCTTTCGTGCTGGGCGGCGCGTTGGCGCAATATCCGATGGGATGGCTGGCCGATAAATACGACAGGCGCTGGGTACTGATCTGGCTTTCGGTAGCCGCCGTCCTAAGCTGCGGTGTGACCATGGCCGCCAGCAACACCGGGACCGTCGGCGTCATGCTGGCCGCGTGTTTGTTCGGCTTTACGACCTTCCCGATTTTCTCGGTTTCATCCGCGCACGCCAATGACTTTGCCACAACCGAACAACGGGTCGAGCTCTCTGCCGCGCTGATGTTCTGGTATGCGCTGGGTGCGATTGCCTCGCCTTACGTGTCATCCACTTTGATCCAATCCTTTGGACCCGGCGCGCTTTTTGCCTTTGTAGCGCTTGGCCACGTCTTCCTGATTATCTTTGGACTGGCGCGGATGCGCTCACGTCCGACCCCCGAAGAGCGCACCAACTATGTCTATTCGCCACGAACTTCTTTTACTATCGGGCGCCTGTTGAAACGGTCGCGCGAGAAGCAGTAAAAAGGGCCGGGAAATTCCCGGCCCATTCTTTTAGTGTTCGGTTCGTGGTTTCTGATCAACCACTTCTGCCTCATCGGCTGGTTTAACAGTGGGCTCTAGCGCGCCGTTGACGATGCCCCCGACCCCGTTTTCCATCGACAGGCCCAGCTCTTCGCCCAGCTTCTTCAACGCGGGCATCTGAACGGCCATGCCCATGATCGAATCCAGCGCCTGGTTCACCACCGGCTTGTCGCCATTGGCGCCTCCGCCACCACCGGCGGCACCGATCCCGCCAACCTGATGGATCTTGATCGAGTCGATCTTCTCCGCGGGCTTGACCATTTCCGCAATGATCGTCGGCATCGCCTCAATCCGGGCCAGATCAACCTTCAGACGGATCTGATCAACGGACAGGGCATTGTCAGCCTCGACAATCGCGCGCTTACCTTCCGCTTCGGCCAGCATGTCGTTCTTCTTGGCCTCGGCGCGGATGTTCAGCGCATCCGCTTCGGCTTGCGCCTCTTCGCGGCGCGCCTCAGCACGGTCAGCGGCGGCCTCTTTCTCGGCCTGGGCGGCCAGACGGATGGCTGTGGCCTGACGTTCCGCCTCACGCGTCGCTTCGATCAGAACGATCTGCTTCTGACGCTCGGCCTCGGCCACCTGACGGGCGGTTGCCACCGCTTCGGTCGCTTTGGTCGCCTCGGCGCGGGCCAGATCGGCAGACGCACGGGCGCGGCTTTCCTCTTCGGATTTCTGCGCGATGATGATCTGACGCTCTTGCTCGGCAACCTCCAGCTCGCGCTCTTTCGAGATCTCGGCCTCACGGATTTTACGCTCGCGTTCAATGTCAGCCGCTCGAATTGCTTCCTCGCGCGCAATCCGGGCACGCTCGGTTTCACGTACAGAATCCTCGGTCCGCGCGGCGATCTCGGCCTCTTGCGCCACGCGCAGGGTTTCGATCTGTTGCGTCTGTTCGATGCGCGCCTGCTCTTCGTCCTTGTCGATCAACAGCTTCTGACGCTGAGCTTCCATCGCTGCACGGCGCACTTCCACCTCGGCATCCGCATCAATCTGCGCGCGCTCTTTTTTCGAGGTCGCAATCACCTCGGCCAGCTTGCGCATACCCACGGCGTTAAAGGCGTTGTTTTCATCAAGTGCTTCGAACGGGGTCTGGTCCAGCGCGGTCAGCGAGACCGATTCCAGCGACAGGCCGTTTTTCAAAAGGTCTTCGGAGACCGCATTCTGCACCTCTTGCACAAAGTCAGCGCGGTTTTCGTGCAGACCGTCCATGGTCATCTGCGCGGCCACGGCGCGCAGACCGTCGATCAATTTGCCTTCGATCATTTCCCGCAGCTGTTCGACGTCGAATGTACGGTCGCCCAGGGTTTGGGCCGCGCGTGCGATGCCCTCTTCGGTGGCCATGACCGAGACATAGAACTCGACCCCCACGTCAACACGCATCCGGTCTTTGGTGATCAAAGCGGCCTCGGCGCTGCGCTGCACCTCAAGACGCAGGGTCTTCATGTTGACGGGGCTGACCTCATGCAACAGCGGCACGACGATGACGCCACCATCCATGATGACTTTCTTACCACCAGCACCGGTTTTCACCAGGCTCACCTCGCGGGTTGCGCGGCGGTAGAGTCGGGCCAGTACAAGGCCGATGAACATAACGACCGCTAAAATGGTCACAACTGTGACGGCTAGGAATGTAAGTTCCATGCAAATTCCTCCGAGATTGGGGTTTGAAATTTAGTTAGTTTGACAAGCCGACCAGAACGAACCGGTCTTGCCGTCGGTCGCGCAGGACAAGCACTTCAGTGCCTTGTTCCAGCGTATCCTTGTCCTGCAGGGGCTCAGCGCGCAGGTAATGCGCATTGCCAAAGCGATCCATGACCCGCACTTCGGCCGGGCGGCCACGCGATGCTGTCCCTTGCGAGATGAAACCGCGACGGCGGGCCAACATCCGTTCGGACATAGCCTCGGTCTCGGTCTTCGGCAGCAGGCGGGCAAAGACCGCGCTAAAGCCACGCGCAAACCAGATGCCTAAGGCCCCAGCCGGGATCGCAGCCATCCATGAGGGCAGATCAAAGCCCATCACATCACGCAGGCCCAGCTGCAGGCCGATGCCAGACAGGCCGAAACCAGCCAGCAGAACCACCAGCCAGATCATGAACGGCACTTTGCCAAAGCCCAGCCAGCTTGCAGGACCGTCCGAGGTCACAACCGGCGTTTCCGCCGCAACCTCGGCCAGCTCGAACTCACCCAGATCGACATCCGCATCCAGATCAAGTTCGAAATCACCGATGTCCAATTCCGGAGCGTCAACCAGATCAAGGTCAACGTCGCCCTCGCCCGCCATCAGGCTTCCACCCAGCATCAGCGCCACCAGTTCAAGCCCCAAAAGGCCAAACAACAGAGCAATCGCGATGGTAAAGGGCACAAATGCACCCTCGAGTAGAAAGCTGAACATCAGTGGGCTGACTCCATTATTGTATACTATGGTATGCATTAAATATGGGGAGTCATGACAAAGTTTCAAGAGGTTGTGATTCTATATTTCAACCTATGGGTAATTGACACGATGCCTTTGGAGCAGTCGTGAAATCAGTTTTCAGGGGTTTTTTCCGTGCACGGGACCCGAAAGTTGCATCCGTGCAAAAGCCGGGCTTTTGCTGGGCTGTGACATAAGATAGACGGGCCTGCAGTTACATACGCGGAAACGGAACATGGCTCGGATTCTCATCACCTCGGCGATCCCCTACATCAACGGGATCAAGCACCTCGGCAATCTGATCGGCTCGCAACTGCCCGCCGACCTGTATGCGCGGTATCAGCGCGGCCGGGGGAATGAGGTCATGTTTCTCTGCGCCACCGACGAACACGGCACCCCCGCCGAGCTGGCCGCCGCCAAGGCAGGCAAGCCGGTCGCTGATTACTGTGCCGAGATGCATGGTGTGCAGGCCGATATCGCACAGCGCTTTGGCCTGAGCTTTGATCACTTTGGCCGCTCATCCAGCCCCCAGAACAAGGTGCTGACCCAGCATTTCGCAGGCAAATTGGATGACGCCGGGTTGATCCGCGAGGTGAGCGAGAAACAGGTCTATTCCCACGCCGATGGGCGCTTTCTTCCTGACCGCTATATTGAAGGCACCTGCCCCAACTGCGGGTACGACCGTGCGCGCGGTGATCAGTGCGAAAACTGTACCAAACAGCTGGACCCGACCGACCTGATCGAGCCGCGCTCGGCCATTTCCGGTTCGACCGACCTTGAGGTGCGCGAAACCAAGCACCTGTATTTGCGCCAGTCATCAATGAAGGATCAACTAAACGCCTGGATCGACTCCAAGACCGATTGGCCGATCCTGACCACCTCCATCGCCAAGAAATGGTTACATGACGGCGACGGCCTGCAAGACCGTGGCATTACCCGCGATCTGGACTGGGGCGTGCCGGTCAAGAAAGGCGATCAGGACTGGCCCGGCATGGAGGGCAAGGTCTTTTACGTCTGGTTCGACGCGCCGATCGAATACATCGCCTGCGCCAAGGAGTGGGCTGATGCGACCGGCAAGCCGGATGCCGAGTGGGAGCGCTGGTGGCGCACTGACAAAGGCGCCGATGACGTGCGCTATGTTCAATTCATGGGTAAGGACAACGTGCCTTTCCATACCCTGTCCTTCCCGGCGACCATTCTAGGTTCGGGTGAGCCGTGGAAGATGGTCGACCATCTGAAATCCTTCAACTACCTGAACTATGACGGCGGCCAGTTCTCGACCAGCCAAGGTCGCGGCGTGTTCATGGACCAGGCGCTGGACATCCTGCCTGCCGATTACTGGCGCTGGTGGCTGCTGAGCCATGCGCCCGAAAGCAGCGATAGCGAATTCACCTGGGAGAACTTCCAGCAATCGGTGAACAAGGATCTGGCCGATGTGTTGGGCAACTTCGTCAGCCGGATCACCAAGTTCTGCCGCTCAAAATTCGGCGAGGCGGTGCCCCAAGGCGGCACCTATGGCGACCGCGAGCAGGCCCTGATCGAAGAGCTGACCCGCCGCGTCCGCGCCTATGAAGGGTTCATGGAGGCAATGGAAGTTCGCAAATCCGCCCAGGAATTGCGCGCCATCTGGGTTGCCGGGAACGAGTATCTTCAATCCGCGGCACCCTGGTCGACCTTCAAGGAAGATCCCGAACAGGCCGCGGTACAGGTGCGTCTGGGTCTGAACTTGATCCGGCTCTATGCCGTGCTCAGTGCGCCGTTCATTCCCGAAACCACCGCCCGTATGCTGAGCGCGATGAACACGATGGATACCGCCTGGCCTGACGATGTTGCGGCGGCCCTGTCCGCCCTGCCCGCAGGCCACGACTTTGCCGTTCCCGATGTTCTGTTCGCCAAGATCACCGACGAACAGCGCGAAGACTGGCAGGACCGTTTTGCAGGTGTCCGCACCTAAGACACCCGACCGGGAAAAGAATACAGGGGGCTTAACGGCCCCCTTTTTTCATTTTGCGTTTGATCCAGATTGCCGGAAACGACCTTGCCAGATCAGGGAACTAGCCCTGGCCGATTTGCGTAAACCTGCCGCCCTACAGAAAAATATCCTTGGGTAAGCGATTGCCCTACGGGCTAACACGCTTGAGAAACCTAGCAAAACCAGCCATCCTCACGAAGAGTTTAGGCGACTCGGACCGCTGGCGGCGACCCGTGTTGTGTCCAGATTTTGTTTCAATGGGGCTTCTGCCATGATCCTTGCATCAACACTTTTCAGCTTTCGACCGAATGACCCCATAGCCAAATCCGTTTGGTATGCCGCAGCTTTGGCCCTGTGTGGGTTGGTGGTGCCAGCTGCCGCGCAGGATAAAAGTGACGCCCCACCGCCCAAAGTGTCCATCGCAGCGGCCTACACGCAAGAAATCACGGACGAGGCGACTTTCATCGGTCGAGCTGAGGCGCTGAACAAGGCCGATATTGTCGCCCGGGTCAGCGGTTTTCTGGACAGTCAGAATGTTGAAGACGGCGCGATGGTGAATGAAGGCGACCTTATGTTCACGATCGAGCCGGACCTGTATCAGGCGACACTAGATGCACGGAATGCCGATCTGGACCGTGCCGAAGCAAATCTTGAGCTCGCCAAAGTTGACCTGGCCCGGAAGGAAGAACTTTACAAACGCGATGCCACTCCGGAAAGCGAACGGGATATCGCCCGTGCCAACGAACTTGTAGCCATTGCCGAAGTCAAAGCCGCGAAAGCCGCGATCCAACAGGCCGAACTTGATCTGAGCTATACGAAGGTCCACGCACCGTTCACCGGCCGTATCGGGCGGGTCGCTATCAGCGTCGGGGACGTTGTCGGCCCGAACAACCCACCATTGGTGAATATCGTCAGCGAGGCACCAGTGTATGTGAATTTCTCGTTGAACGAGAAACAGTTTACCTCGGTTCTTGAACAATATGGCGAGAATGCATCGTCGCTGGCTGAAAGCCCCAAAAGCCCGAATGTGCATGTAACGCTGCCCAATGGATCGGATCTGGGCGAAACAGGTTCGATTGTTTTCGTTGACAACCGTATCGACCCGCTAACTGGAACGATTGCAATGCGGGCCGAATTCACAAATGCCGACCGGCTGATCCTCGATGGTCAGTTCCTGAGCGTTCATATCGAAGCGCTGGAACCGACCTTGCAGGTTCTGATCCCGCAGGCGGCCTTGTCACGTGATCAGCGCGGTGATTTCGTTCTGGTCGTTAACGATAAGCAAATGGTCGAACAGCGCTATATCACCACCGGCGACAATGTCGGAACTGCTGTGATCGTTCTGGACGGCCTGCGCGAAGGAGAAAGCGTGATCGTCGAGGGCCTTCAGCGCGTGCGCCCGGGTGTGGCAGTGGATGCTGTCACCGCATCCGAGCAGCCGGGAGAGTAACAGATGTTCTCATCCCTGTTCATCAGCCGGCCCAAGCTGGCCCTAGTTATTTCGCTTGTCCTGACGATCATGGGCGGGATCGGCTATATGGTTCTGCCGGTCGCCCAGTTTCCTGATATTACGCCACCGGTCGTCAGCGTTTCCGCCACCTATACCGGTGCCAATGCCGAAACGGTCGAGAACACCGTCGCCGCGCCGATCGAGGCGCAGGTCAACGGCGTGGATGACATGATCTACATGACGTCCACCTCTTCGGATAACGGCTCGTATTCGTTGAATATTACCTTCGAAGTCGGCACCGACCCCGACATTGCATCCGTTAACGTGCAGAACCGCGTTGCGCAGGCCATGTCTTCGCTTCCGTCAGAGGTGACTTCGTCGGGTGTCGTTACGCAGAAGGCATCGACCAATATGCTGATGCTGGTCACGCTGACCTCACCCAAAAGCACCTATGACAGTGTATTCTTGTCGAACTACGCTTCGATCAACCTGAAAGATGCGTTGGCACGGGTACAGGGTGTTGGTAAAGCCGATGTTCTGACTAACCTTGAATATGCAATGCGGATCTGGATGGATCCCGACAAGATGACCGCCCTGTCGATTTCACCGGGTGATGTCATAGACGCTATCCGAGAACAGAATATCGAAGTGTCTGCCGGTTCGATAGGCTCGCCTCCGGTCCCTGAGGGACAGACATTTCAATATACGATCAAGACCAAGGGCCGGCTGACCTCGGCCGCTGAATTTGGCAATATTGTCATCCGTACTGGTGATGCAGGGGCAATCGTACGCATAAGGGACATTGCCAGAACCGAACTTGGAGCGCAGTTCTACTCGGCTTCGGGCTATTTCCAGGCAGAACCCGCAACGGTTATCGGTATCTATCAAGCCCCCGGTGCCAATGCGTTGGCTGTTTCTGATCGTGTTCAGGCCGAATTGGACCGGCTGTCGCGTTCGTTCCCAACAGATGTTGAATATCAGGTACCCTTCAACACGACAGACTTCGTGGAACAATCTCTGAACGACGTGGTTTCCACCCTGATGCTGACGTTCGTTTTGGTGATTTCGGTCGTATTTGTCTTTTTGGGCAGTTGGCGTGCCACGATCATTCCGGCGGTTGCTATTCCTGTTTCGCTGATCGGGACGTT
Organism: Ruegeria sp. YTSA105; assembly: GCF_059610225.1. NCBI lineage: Bacteria > Pseudomonadati > Pseudomonadota > Alphaproteobacteria > Rhodobacterales > Roseobacteraceae > Ruegeria > Ruegeria sp. YTSA105. The sequence continues at coordinate 205,692 of NZ_JBXWNE010000001.1, read as the reverse complement.
CGCGTTCCTGCTGGCGTTTGGGATGTCCCTGAACACAATTTCTTTGTTCGCGCTTGTACTGGCCATCGGGATCGTGGTCGATGATGCCATCGTGGTGGTTGAAAACGTTGAACGCATTATCGCCGACGAAGGGTTGTCCCCGCCTGAGGCGACACGGAAAGCAATGGGCCAAATCACCGGACCCGTCATAGCAACCACACTGGTTCTGCTGGCCGTTTTTGTGCCCGTAACCTTTATGCCTGGCATCTCGGGGCGACTGTATTCTCAGTTTGCAGTCACCATCTCGACTGCGGTCGTGATTTCTTCAATCAACGCTTTGACCTTGTCTCCGGCGCTTTGCGGATTGGTTCTGCGCGCACGCTCGGGTCCGCCCAAGGGTATTCTGGCCCTGTTTGAGCGTTTCATCGGAACGCTGCGCGACGGTTATGTCGTCATTGTGCGCAAACTGTTAATTCTGCCAGTCGCCGGACTGGGCGTCATCGTTGTTCTGGCAATGGGTACAGGGACGATCATGTCGAACACATCAAGCGGTTTTATTCCGCTTGAAGACAACGGCTATCTCTTTGTGGACATCCAGTTGCCAGATGCGGCAACGCTGGAACGCACCGAGACTATCGCAGGTCGGGTCGACGACCAGATCCGCGATATCTCGGGGGTCGCCAGTACGGTTCTGATCAACGGATTTTCGCTGCTGAACGGCACAACCACAAATGGAGCGACCGTTTTTGTGAACCTCGACAACTGGGACGAGCGGCAAGATCCCGACCTGTCTGCCGATGCCATTCTGGGCAAGGTTCTGGCGATTGCAAATGGCGAATCCGCAGCTTCGATCGTGGCCTTCAACCCGCCACCGATTCAGGGCCTCGGCATGTCAGCCGGTGTGGAAATGGAGGTTCAGCAAGTCGGGGGCGGTACGCCTCAGGATCTGGCCTCGGCCGTTGGGTCCTTCGTCTATGCTGCAAACCAGCGACCCGAGATTGGTCAGGCCTATACAACATTCCGGGCCAATGTTCCTCAGCTATTTGTCGATCTGGACCGTGAGAAAGCGAAAACCCTGGAAGTGTCTGTTGCTGAGATTTTCCAGACGATGCAAGCCCAGCTAGGATCGTACTATGTGAACGATTTCAACCTGTTCGGCCGCGTTTACCGCGTGATGATTCAGGCCGAGGGGAGCTATCGGAACAAGGTCGAAGATATTTCGAACCTGTATGTGCGCTCGACCAAGGGCGATATGGTTCCATTGGGTACGTTGATCGACGTGGAAAACGTGTTGGGGCCAGTCCTGTTAAAACGGCATAACCTGTTCCGTTCGGCAACTGTTACAGCTGTACCTGCGCCAGGGCTGTCCAGTGGCGACGCTATCACTGTGATGACAGAAGAATCCGCCAACGCCCTACCCTCGGGATACGCGTTTGAATGGACAGGTACCGCGCAACAGCAGCTTGCATCCGGCAGCCTTGTGATCATTATCCTCGGGCTTGCTGTCCTGTTCGCCTATTTGTTCCTGGTGGGGCAATACGAAAGCTGGTCGATGCCGGTGTCCATTCTTCTATCGGTTATTGTTGCCCTATTCGGGGCGGTTGCGGCGGTGGCCATCGTGGGTAGCGACATAAACCTGTACACGCAGATCGGGATGATCATGCTGGTGGGGCTTGCGTCGAAGAACGGTATCCTCATCGTTGAATTCGCAATGGAACAGCGTGCCAATGGCCTTTCGATCAAAGATGCTGCAGCCGAAGCTGCCCATCAACGTTTCCGCGCGGTGATGATGACTGCCCTCTCCTTCCTGTTGGGCGTTGTACCGTTGCTTGCCGCGAACGGCGCGGGAGCGGCTAGCCAGAAGGCCATCGGTGTCGCCGTCTTTGGCGGAATGCTGGCGGCAACTCTGGTTGGCGTTATCCTTGTGCCGGTACTTTACGCCCTGATGCAGGGGCTGAGGGAATGGCTCAAAGGGACAAAGAACGACCCCGACCCTTCGGAAGAAGCCGCATAAATCAAAAAAAGCCCCGCCAAAAACGCGGGGCTTTTCTTTAATGGGCCAGGCGCTTTTCGATCCAGCGCTGGATGGCAGCGATCTGATCGGCATCAAGTCTTAGGCCCAGCTTGTTTCTGCGCCAGATGGCATCTTCAGCGCAGCGCACATATTCCTTGGTGACCAGCCATTCCATTTCGCGTTCGGTCAGAGTCGCCCCGAACTCTTCCCCCAGATCCTCAGCGGTCTTTGCATCGGCCAGAATAGCGCGCGCCTCGGTTCCATAGGCGCGCACCAGCCGTTCCGCCCATGTGCGATTCAAAAAGGCATAGTCGAATTCCAGACCGGCAATTAGGTCTTGCACTGCGCTAACGGGGAAATCGCCACCCGGCAAAGAAACACCAGCGGTCCATGGACCGGGCAAATCCGGGAAGTACTCAGCGATTTTCTCAAGCGCACTTTCGGCCAATCTGCGATAGGTCGTAATCTTGCCGCCGAAAACATTCAAAACCGGAGCGCCGCCAAGCCCATTGACCTTCAGAGTATAGTCTCTGGTCGCGGCCGTTGCGCTGCTGGCCCCATCGTCATACAGAGGGCGCACACCGGAATAGGTCCAGACGATGTCTTCGCGGGTCACAGGCTGCTCAAAATATTTTGACGCAAACGCACACAGATATTCCTGTTCAGACTCGGTACAGACTGGAGGAACCGATGGGTCTGGGTGATCCTGATCAGTTGTTCCAATAAGGGTGAAATCTCTCTCATAGGGAATGGCAAAGATGATGCGCCCGTCTTCGCCCTGAAAGAAATAGCATTTGTCATGGTTGAATAACCTGTGGGTTACGATATGGCTGCCGCGGACCAACCGAACCCCCTCGCGCGAGTTCACGTGGATTTTTTCCTGGATGATATCGCCAACCCAGGGCCCACCGGCATTGATCAACATCTTTGCCAGGACGATACGGGTTTCGTCATTTTGGTTATCGCGGATCGTCACATGCCAAACATCATCCACCCGCTCGGCTGAAAGAACTTCGGTCCGAACCAGAATATCCGCGCCACGGGCCTCGGCATCACGGGCATTCAGAACAACCAGACGGGAATCTTCGATCCAGCAGTCGGAATACTCATACGCGGTCTCAAACCTATTTTGCAGCGGGACACCTTCAGGCGCGGAACGCAAATTCAGCGCAGAGGTCCCGGGTAGAATTTTCCGCCCTCCAAGGTGATCGTACATGAACAGGCCAAGACGGATCAGCCAGGCTGGACGACGACCACGCATCCAAGGCATCACTGTACTCAGCAGCCGTGAGGTCGGAGTGTCCGAGTCAAATCGCATCCCATCGTGGTAGGGAAGCACAAAGCGCATCGGCCAACTGATATGAGGCATTGCCCGCAGCAGCGTTTCCCGCTCAATCAGCGCCTCGCGGACCAACCTGAACTCAAAATATTCCAGATACCGTAGGCCGCCGTGGAACAGTTTGGTCGAGGCCGAGGACGTGGCCGATGCCAAGTCGTTCATCTCGGCCAATGTCACCGACAATCCCCGCCCGGCCGCATCACGCGCGATCCCGCAACCGTTAATACCGCCACCGATGATGAATAGGTCAGTAACCTGGCCAGTCTGCTGTGCCATTTGCAGGTCAGTCCTTTTGCTGAAAACGTGCGGCAATTAACCCGCTCGATACTCGGTTCGTCAATGTGGATTTTCGTTTTTTTTCGCGTAACGAACAAGAATAGCGATTTTTTGCTGTTGTCCAAACGATGTTTGATTTCTGCCGGTTGCAATATTGCGAAAAAAGGAACAAAAACGAAAGAACCCAATAACCGGAGCTTCCCTTGTCTCTTTCGTTCCGCCAGTCAGACATCATAGAAATCGCCAAGCAGAATGGTCGCGTCATGGTCGAGGATCTGGCGTTGCAGTTTGGTGTCACGGTCCAAACGATCCGGCGCGATCTTTCCGAGCTTGCGGAATTGGGCAAGCTGGACCGGGTTCATGGCGGCGCGGTCTTGCGATCCGGCGTTTCGAATATCGGTTACGAGGACCGGCGCGCCCTGAATGCTGAAATCAAGACCCGTATCGCACAGGTTTGCGCTGCCAACATACCGGATGGTGCATCGCTTTTTTTGAACATCGGTACATCGACCGAGGCTGTCGCGCATCAGTTGCTAAACCACAAAGATCTTATGGTGGTGACAAATAACATGAATGTCGCGCGTATCCTGGTGGAAAACACGAACTGCCAGATCGTCGTCGCCGGTGGTGTTCTGCGCCGGTCGGACGGTGGTCTGATCGGCAACCTGACCAATTCAACGATTGAACAATTCAAGTTCGATTATGCGGTAATCGGGTGTTCCGCACTGGACGCCGATGGTGATCTTCTGGATTTCGATTTCCAAGAAGTCCGTGTCAGCCAGACTATCATTGCACAGGCCAGACACAGCTTTCTGGTTGCCGATCATTCGAAATTTCAGCGCTCGGCCCCTGCCCGTATTGCCTCGATGTCCGAAGTTGACGTTTTCTTTACAGATCAACCTCTTCCAAGTGGGCTTGCACGTAAATGCAAGGAATGGGGAACGCGGGTCGTATACCGCGGCCGAACCACCGGAGATTCGCATTAAACGCGTAATTCCAAACGTGGTTCTTGTCATAGGCGACCGGCCCTGACAGTATCGCAACATATTGCAATCAGTGCACGGCAAGGGGGAGATCCGGGCCATGATCGCGCTTTTATTTGCGTTACTCGCAGCCACTATGGGGCTGAATTATTATAGAAAAACCAAAGCGGCCAATGTTGTGTTCTTCATCACCATAGCCCTAAGTGTTTATTGGCTGAAGTTTCATGCCACCAGCCAACTGACCATTCAGCTGTAGGAGGCCACAATGACACCCGAGCTTTCCCGCACCCTGAACGCGTTGGGAACCCTGGCGGTCAGCCTCGTTCTTGTGCTGGCCTTCGGATACCAGCTGGCGCTGAACGAACTGCCCTGCCCGCTTTGCTTATTGCAACGGGTCGGGTTCGTAGCGGTGGGCGTTGGTTTGGGCCTGAACCTGCTATACGGAGCCCGGCCGCAGCATTATGCGTTGATGTTGCTTGCGGCACTGTTTGGGATCAGCGTTTCCGTTCGCCAGATCTTGCTGCATATCGTACCGGGTACCGGCCACTATGGTTCGCCTGTTTTTGGGTATCACTACTACACATGGGCCGCGATCTGCTTTTTTCTGATCCTGCTGGGCACGGCAATCATGCTGCTTTTCGACCGTCAATATCAGGACACAACCGTCGATCAACCACGGTTCGGGGGCAATATGCTGGCCAAAACCGCGTTCTTTGTAATGCTAGGGCTGGCCGCGCTGAATGCGGGGGCGACCTTGTTGGAATGTGGCCCAGGTATCTGCGCTGACCCGCCGACAAGCTACAAATTGATTGACGAACTGGACACCAACAACTGAGGATGGATAAACCTTCCCTCATGGAGGCATCGGAATGGGACTACTGGGGCAGCCGCTAGGCTATTATGACTATCTGACATTTATCGCACTTATACTGCTGCTGGCCGCTGTAATGGCGCTGTTTCTGTTCATAATGGGACTGCCCGGCCGCATCGCAATCAAACGCAACCATCCCCATGCCGAGGCAGTCAAGATCATGGGCTGGATGGGGTTTCTGGCCGTCGTTCCCTGGATTCACGCCTTTATGTGGGCTTTCCACGATGCAGCCACTGTCGATATCCGCCGTATGCCTGATGATGAACGCGATGCGATACGGAAGGATATCAAACGGTTAGGCGGTGATCTGACCGAAGAATATCGCGATCCATTGGACCCGGACGAAACACAAAAAAGCTAAGGCTAAAGGAAGTCCCACAATATGTTTGTCGCTCTTGGCATTACGCTTTTCTACATCATTTTTGTCTGGCTGATCTTCTTCAAACTGCAATGGCTTAAGTTCAGTATCGCCTGGGGCATCGTTTCCTTCTGGGTGGGTGCTCATCTGTTATTGATCTTTATGGTTGCGCTGCGGTTCTTCCAGCCATTTTCGATCGACAGCCACGTGGTCCGCTCAACCATACAGATCGTGCCGCGTCTGACTGAACCAACCATCCTTTCCGAGGTTCTGGTCGAGCCGAATACAGAGGTGAAGAAAGGGGATCCGCTGTATCGGTTCGACGACACCGTCTTTGCGCTTGAATTCGAAGAGGCATCCGCACAGTTGGTTGCAGCCCAGCAGAACGCCAAAATTCTGGAACAGGATGTGATCGTCGCGGGTGAAGCCGTCGAGCGAGCAAACGCGCAACTGGCATATGCACTGACCCAGCAGGCACGGTATGAAAACCTTGTCCCTGCGGGTGGTGCCCGAGAGGATGAGCTGGATCGCTGGAACGAACAGGTCACTGAAGATCAGGCCAAGATAAAAGAGGCCGAAGCCAATCTGGAAAAGGCAAAGCTGGCGCTGGATTCGCAGATCGACGGGGTCAATACCGGAATCGTTCAAGCTCAGGCTCAGTTGGAAAAGGCCCGGTACTTTCTGGACAATACTACGATCTACGCGCCCGAAGATGGTATGATCGTTTCACAACAGGCACGCCCGGGTCTGGTTGTCGGTGACATCCGATTGGGCGCAATCGCCAGCTTTGTGACCAAGGAAAATCCCTATATTCTCGCCACTTACCGGCAGCAGAACCTGAAATTTGTGAAACCCGGGCAACAGGTTGAGGTCGCGCTGGACTTATATCCCGGAGAAATCCTGACCGGCAAAGTCGAGGCAATCTGGTGGGCAACCCGCCAGGGTCAATATCTGCCATCAGGCCGCCTGCCCGGATTTGAACTGCCAAAAATTCCTGGACATATTGCCGTGCAGATTTCGGTCGAAATTCCAGATGGCCACGTCTTTCCCGCCGGTGGACATGCCGCGGTGGCAATCTATACCGGCCAGGGCAAAAGCTTTGAGTTCCTGCGGCGCATCAATATCCGCCTCTATTCCTTCGCAAACTTCATCCGACCACTGGACATTTAAGGACACGCTGTATGACACGGGCCAGGCTAAACCGCAGTTTGATGGGCACAGCCCTGTGTGCCGCGCTGCTGGTGGGATGCGCACCTGTCGGTCCTGATTTTGTGCGACCGAACTCTCCGGTCGTGAAGGAATGGATCGAGGTAAACAACCCTTCAGTCGGTGCCAGCGGCCTCACCTCGCGTAGTGCCCCTGTGGCAAAATGGTGGGAGACCTTCAACGACGCCACTTTGAACCGGTTGATCGCCGAAGCCTATGCCCAGAACCTGGCGCTACAGGTGGCCGGTGCGCGCGTATTGCAGGCCCGCGCACAGCTTGGGATTGCCTTTGGTGAGCTTTACCCCCAATCGCAGGCCATCGGAGGTTCGATCGAGCGGCGCCAGATCAGCGACAATATCGGACCGATTTCCGATATCAATCGGATCATCCCTCTGGATACCGAATTCTCGACCTCGCAGGTTGGCTTCGACGCCCAATGGGAACTGGATGTGTGGGGGCAGCAACGCCGGGGTGTGCAGGCCGCACGATCCAATCTGGCACTTCAGGTCGCTAATTACGATGACGCTTTGGTCACGCTGACCGGCGATGTAGCAGCGTTATATGTAAGCTTCCGCGCGCTGCAAGAAACCCTGTTCGTGGCACGAGAGAATATCAAGCTGCAACAGGAATCGGTTGATCTGACGCAACTGCGTTTCAACAACGGCGTCACCACTGAACTGGATGTGCAAGAGGCCACCGCCCTGCTGAACAATACCATGGCGCTGGTGCCGGAGATTGAAAGCGATCTTCAGCAGACCAAGAATGCTTTGGCTGTTTTACTGGGAACAACACCCTCGCGCATGGCCGGGTTGCTGGGTAATTCCGGTCGTATCCCTTCGGCCCGATCCAACGTCGCCGTTGGAGTACCAGCGGAATTGCTGCGCCGACGCCCGGATGTACGCGCCGCAGAACTGGCCGCTGCCACACAGTCTGCGCAAGTTGGGATCGCGATTGCTGACCTGTATCCCCAGTTCATCCTGTCCGGTTCGATCGGCCTGCAGGCCTCGGGCAGTCAGGACCTGTTTTCATCCGCCAGCAATACTGGGCTAGCCAGTGCCGGAGTGGTCTGGAATGTGCTGAATTATGGGCGGATCAAGAATAATGTCCGCGCCCAGGACGCAGCTTATCAGGCCTTGATTGCGAACTATCAAAACACCGTTCTGACCGCCTATTCCGAGGTCGAAAGCGCCATGGTCGCCTATACGCAGTCACGCAAACAAGTGACATTCTACCAAAACAGCGTCACCGCATCGCGCAAAGCTGCCGAGATCGCGGTGAACCAATACCGGGATGGCATCGCCAGCTATTCCCGCGTTCTGAACACGCAAACCGCATTGCTGCGATCACAGGCCAACCTGATCGAAGCCCGCCAGCAGGTCTCGAGCAATCTGGTTGCAGTCTACAAAGGTTTAGGCGGTGGTTGGCAAATCCGGCAAAATCAGGAGTTCCTGCCGGAAACCGTGCTGGCCGAAATGGCCTATCGCACCGATTGGGGAGACCTGCTGCAACAGGCTCCGACCCAAGCCAGCCTGAACTGAGCGCTATTTCGTCAGACCGCGCAAGCCGCCCGAAATCAGAATGTTGACCTCGTAGAGAATACGCGGCGCGGCCAGTCCTCCGGGGCTGGCCAAATAGTTCGGGCTCCATTCCGGTTCGAATTTCTGCTTGAACGAGCGCAGCCCCTCGAAGTGATAAAACTGTTCGCCATGTTCATAGACAAAGCCGCCAATGCGGTTCCACAGTGATGCCAGTTGCCGGTTTTCGATCCCGGAAAACGGTGCCGCCCCCAGCGAGAACCAGTGGAACCCCTGCTCGGCCCCCCATGACATCATCTCGGCAAAAAGCGCGTCCATAACAAAACTTGGGCTATCTGGTTCATACCGCATCAGATCCAGCGACAGTTCTGATTTTTGCCCGCCCTGAAACAGGTTAGCAAACGCGACGATCTCACCTGTTTCGCCATTCCGCAGCACCGCGTGGTCGAAATAGGACAGATAGGTTTCATCAAATCCGCCAAGCGCAAAACCTTTCTCGGCCCCAGCCTTTTGCGCCAGCCAGTCATCCGAAATCTTGCGCAACTCGGGCAGGATCAGGGTTAGTTCCTGTTTTGGAATAATCTCAAAAACATACCCTTCGCGTTCGGCCCGGTTCTTGGCCTGACGGAACCGCTTGCGGGATTTTCCGTCCAGCGAAAAATCTTTCAGCGGCACCCGCGCTACTTCGCCAATTTTCAGGATCGACAGGCCAAGGTCTAGAAAGGTCGGCAGGTATTTGGTGGAAACGCTGTAGAAGGCACAAAGTTTACCCTCACGGTCCGCCATCTCGCGCAGCTGCCATATCAGCTGTTTACCGGCGGTTTCATCCCCTACTGGCTCACCTTTGGTGACCAGTGCGTTGCCGGTATCGGCATAAGCCAGAAAAGCGGTTTCATCCGGCGCGATCAGGAACTGCTTGTCCCCGGTCAGGGAAATCTGGGATTCTGTGTCTTCGCTTTCCATCACCAGACGTTCGACTACTTCGGGGATTTCTGTGCGGGCTGGAACAGGAATCTCGCGCCCGAACAGAGAGCTAACGGCAACCACCCCAAGGATGACCGCAACCACAAGGCTGGATCGTAGGAACCGCGAGGCGTCGCCGTTCCAGGCAAACTCCCACCACAGGGCATTTTGATATTCGACATGGGAATAAGCAAACAGACCCACCCAAAAGATCACCGCAAGCAATGCAAGAACGCTGACCAGCCAAGGTATGTTCAACCTGAAGATCGAAGCGCCGCTAACCCGATAGAAAGCATCCCGGAACATGGCCAGCAGAACGATGCTACCCACCATGCTGAGCGCTTCGTGCGTATCCAGCCCTTTGGTCAGCGAAGCGACAAAACCGGCCAGCATCAACAGCATGGCCACAACCCAAGCCCGGTAAAGCTTGCGAAACAGCCCCCGTGACACAAGGATCAGCAAGACCCCTACCGCACTTCCGGCCAAGTGGGACGCTTCGACAAAGGACAGGGGTAGGAAATCCCGCAGCACACCCAGGTTACCGCTGCTTGCAGGCAACGCGCCGGAGACCAGAAGTATCACACCGGCCACTGCGGCCACGCCTGCGGCCACCATGGGCACGATCGGACGGATCACTCGATAAACCCAAGTGGCTGCACCAGTAATATGTCGCCGGTGGCTCAGCGCTGATGCCACAGCGATTGAAAGCGTGGCGATGAGGAAGGGAAGAAACGTATAGACCAGGCGGTACAGCAGCAGCGCGGCAATGACATCCGACCGGCCTGACGCGCCAAGTCCCGCGATCATAGTCGCCTCGAAGGCGCCAATTCCACCCGGCGCATGGCTGAGGATACCGACCGCAATCGCGCCAATAAAGATGGTGAAGAAATAGGGGTAGCCGATCCCAAGGTCTGTCGGCAGCAGCACATACAGAACCATCGACGCACCAAACACATCGCCCAAGGCCGCCAGCGTCAGCAACCCGGCCAGTTTGCCGCCGGGAAGGTTAAATCCAACCCCGCCATAGGCCAGCCTGCGCCCGCCTTTCGACAGCCAGATGAACAGCGTTGCCAGAGCGATCAAAAGGCCCAATCCTATGACCGTCTCGACCGTATCGCTGATTGGCAAAACCTTCGATATCCCGTCGGGATGAAAGGTCAGCAAAGCCCCTAACAGCAAGGTCATGCCGGACCAGAAAGCGATCCACGAGGTCGCAATAACCCCAGCGACACGCCCCAGATCCAGCCCCAAAGATGCGTAGATCCGATACCGGATCGCCGTGCCCGTGATGTAGGAAAACCCAAGGCAATTTGACACCGCATAACCACAGGCCCCGGCCATGCCCGCAACCGGCAAAGGGACCTCACCGTCGGCAACGCTCTGGACTGCAAAGACGTCGTATAAAGACAGGGAAACAAAGCTAAAAGCGGTCCAGCACAAGGCGATGAACAACAGCGTCCAAGAGGTGTTCGCCACATCCGTCTGAACGGATGACCATTTCACATGCGCAGACAGTTCATGCAGCACGGTCAGGGCGACCAGCATGACGATTACGGGAATGGCGGTTCTGACCAGGGGTCGTTCCAGAAAACCGGATACTCTTTCGGCAAGTCTGATGGCCCAGAGTTCTTTGCCTGTATCCTGATCAGTCATGTGATTTCCCTGTTTCAGGTTTGCAGCTGCCTTTGCGCGGGTGGCGAACGCATCGCAACTTTTACACATATTCCTTGCTGCTCAAAGCACTACAGCAATCAGACGCGGCCTTTCCGAGTAGAAAGAAGCAAGTTGGTTTCGGATCGCGTAATCCCTTCGATCCTGCGGATGCGAAACAGGATTTCATCCAGTTCGGCCAGGGTCTCGGTCCCAATCTCGGCAATCAAGTCCCAACCGCCATTTGTCGAATGGACAGCCCGCACCTGTGGCATGGCGGCAATTTGGGCCATGGTGCGCTCGGTGCCGCGCCCTTCGATTTCCAGCATCATCAACCCTCTGACCGGGCTTTGCGCCACATCCTGCCGTGTCAGAACCGTAAAACCTACAATCTCACCGGATTGCTTCAAACGTTGCAGACGGCTGCGCACTGTTGTGCGTGTGACTCCCAGTGTTTCAGCCAGTTCCGAGAGTGAAGCACGGGCATCCCGATGCAGAGCGCTGAGAAGCTTGCCATCCAAATCGTCCATTCAATACTTCCGTTATGTCACTTGCGGTTCCATTTTGAGCATTTTGATCCCTATCCGCAAGCCACATTGCCGGAGTAGTATTCCATATGGATACAAACAACGTAATTCTGGTTGGCGCCCCGATGGATTCGGGCAAGCGTCGACAGGGCTGCCGGATGGGCCCCGATGCCTATCGGGTTGCGGGGCTTCAATCAGCTCTTTCCGATCTCGGTCTTCACCTACGGGATCTCGGCGATGTCACACCTGACATTCCGGATATGTCCGAACATTCGCATCTCTTCGCCCTGCCCGAGTGTGTCGGCTGGACCAAAGCTCTCAGCCGTGTCGCGCAGGATGTCGCCCCACAAGGCCTGCCAATTTTCATGGGCGGCGATCATGCACTTTCGATGGGCACGGTTTTGGGCATGGCACAGCACGCCGAGCGGATCGAACGCCCACTGTTCGTTCTCTGGCTGGACGCGCATAGCGATTTCCACACACCCGAGAGCACCGATAGCGGCAACCTGCACGGGACACCCGTAGCCTATTTCACCGGACAGCCCGGATTTGACGACTTTCCACCGGTTTCATCACCAGTTCCGACCGACCGGGTCGGCATGATCGGTCTGCGCTCGGTCGACCCAGCCGAACGGGCTCGGCTGGAACAGGATCGCGCAATGCTGGCCGATATGCGAAGCATCGACGAAAACGGCATCAAAGCACCGCTGATGGCCTTTCTGGAGCGGGTCCGGGCAGCGGATGGCATCCTTCATGTTTCGCTGGATGTGGATTTCCTTGATCCGTCCATTGCTCCTGCAGTTGGCACAACAGTTCCAGGTGGCGCGACCGAACGCGAGGCTCATCTAGTGATGGAACTGCTGCACGAAAGCGGTCTTGTCTGCTCGCTGGATCTGGTAGAATTGAACCCGTTTCTGGACGAACGCGGCCGCACTGCAAAATTGATGGTGGATCTGGCCGCCTCATTGCTGGGCCGCCGCATCTTTGACCGCCCCACCCGGAGCTTCTGATGCAATCTCTACAAGCCCCACCAGCCGTTGTGATGATCCGGCCCCATGCGTTTGCTTCGAACCCCGAGACACGCGACGACAATGCGTTCCAGACCTTGGCCAACCGCTCGGCAGCGGCCACGTCTGTCCAAGCACGCGATGAACATGATCAGGCGGTGGCGCTGCTGCGCGATGCGGGTATTAAGGTACATGTCTTCGACGATTTCGGAGACCTCGACACACCAGACAGCGTATTTCCGAACAACTGGTTCTCGACCCATCCCGGCGGACATGTGGCAATCTATCCGATGTTTGTGCCGTCGCGCAGGCGCGAACGTCGCGCCGACGTCATAGAAATGTTGAAACAGGAGTATCGTGTTCAGGACGTGATCGATTATTCCGGGCTTGAACAGGACAGACTGGCGCTGGAAGGCACCGGAGCGATGGTTCTGGACCACATTGGCCGCGTGGCCTACACGGTCAAATCCAACCGCGCCGACCCCGTTCTGTTGGAGCGTTTCTGCACCCATTTCAACTATGAGCCCATCGCATTCGAGGCGCATGATGCCGCAGGACGTGATGTCTATCACACGAATGTTCTGATGGGCATCGGCTCCAAATACGCGCTGATCTGTCTTGATATGATCGCGGACCCCGAACGCCGCGCGACAGTGAAAGCCAGGCTGGAAGAATCCGGTCGCACGGTCATCGACCTGACCCATGATCAGATCGCTGAATTTGCTGGCAACGCCATCGAACTGAGCGGCCTGAATGGTCCCGTGCTGGCGCTGTCCAGCCGGGCACTTGCCGCCCTGACCCCGGAACAAATCGCTACAATCGAAGCCAGCGCGACACCTCTGCCGCTTTCGATTCCCACCATTGAAACTGCCGGTGGATCCGTGCGCTGCATGATTGCGGGCATCCACCTGTCCCGCCGATAGGAGCCCCTAATGCAACCATCTGAAAAGGCCCTGGTGCCGTTTGTGTCTGTCGACAATATGATGAGACTGGTCCACCACATCGGCGTCGAACGTGTGATCACCGATATTGCGGCGCAAATCGAAGCTGATTTCAAACGGTGGGAAAGCTTTGACAAAACACCCCGCATCCCTGCCCACTCGCCGCATGGGGTGATTGAACTGATGCCAACCTCAGACGGTGAGGCCTATGGGTTTAAATACGTCAACGGCCACCCCAAGAACACCTCCGAAGGCCTACAGACCGTTACCGCATTTGGATTGCTGGCAGACGTCTACACAGGCTATCCGACCCTGCTGACCGAAATGACCATGCTGACTGCATTGCGCACCGCAGCAACCTCTGCCCTGGTCGGCAGTTATCTTGCGCCTAAATCGGCCTCGACGATGGCAATGATCGGGAATGGCGCGCAATCCGAATTTCAGTGCCTCGCCTTCAAGGCCATGTGCGGGATTGATACTGTTCGCTTGTACGATACCGACGCGGCAGCCACCGAAAAATGTGCGGCCAACTTGGCGGGCTCTGGCCTCTCGGTCGTGAAATGCAAATCCCCTGAGGACGCCATCGAAGGCGCGCATATCATCACGACCTGCACGGCGGACAAGAAAAATGCCACGATCCTGACCGATAACTTGGTCGGCCCAGGCGTCCACATCAACGCGATCGGCGGCGACTGTCCCGGCAAAACCGAACTGCACAGGGATATCCTGCTACGCTCTGAAATATTCGTCGAATACCCGGAGCAAACACGTATTGAGGGCGAGATTCAGGCCCTGGAAGACGATCATCCCGTCACCGAGTTGTGGCAGGTCATGACGGGACAGGCCGAGGGTCGCAAAGATGATCGTCAGATCACGTTGTTTGACAGCGTAGGTTTCGCGATCGAGGATTTTTCAGCCCTGCGCTACATCCAGTCCGCAGTCCGGGGCACAGATTACTACGAACCCCTGGACATGCTGGCAGACCCTGACGACCCGCGCGATCTGTACGGAATGCTGATGCGCGCGAAATAGAGATACCCTGCCCCCACGCGCCAGCCGGGGGCAGGTATCACCAAAGATTGACTTCGTCAGATGCCAATTACCCGGCCAGCGAAGGCAGGTACAGAACGATGCCCGGAAAGGCGACCAGCAGCGCAATCGTCACGGCGTCGGCGATGAAAAACGGCGTCACGCCCTTGAACACGTCCTGAACGCTCAGATCAGGGCGGACGCCGGCAACGACAAAGCAATTCAAACCGATCGGTGGCGTGATCAGGCAGAACTCGGCCATTTTCACCACCAAAATACCAAACCAGATGGCGCACATCGGACCGGACATCCCAAACGTACTTTCCGCAGCGGTGACGGCCTCGCCCCCGTTCAGCGCCATAACTGCCGGATAGACAACCGGCAGAGTCAGCAATAGCATCCCGATGGCATCCATGAACATGCCGAGCACCGCATAGGCCAGCAGGATGCAGATCAGGATCAGCATGGGTGACATTGTCAGCGACGTGATCCAGTCGGAAAACGCGCTTGGCAAATCGGCGAAACCCAGGAACCTGACATAGATCAGCACGCCCCAGATGATCGAAAAGATCATCGCGGTCAGTTTGGCGGTCTCAAGCAGTGCGGATTTCAACTCTGCCCATCTCATGCCGTGGAACAGCGCGAAGCAGAACACGATAAAGGCACCGATTGCCCCGCCTTCGGTTGGCGTGCCCCAGGCTTTTTCACCAAACGGGTTATAGACGAAGCAGATGATGATCAGGATCACCGCAACAATCGGTAGGGCACCAGGCAGCGCGGCAAAACGCTGTTTCCAAGTAAAGCCAGTGACCGGCGGGCCGACATTTTTGAACACAACGGCGATGCCGACGATCAGCAGACCATAGATAACCGCCGAAAACGCTCCCGGTATGAACCCGGCGAGCAGCAGTTTGCCCACATCCTGTTCCACGATGATCGCATAAATCACAAGGATCGCCGAGGGCGGGATCAGTGAGGCCAAAGTGCCACCTGCAGCAACTACGCCCGCCGCAAATTGTTTGTTGTACCCGACCTTCAGCATTTCCGGGATCGCGATCCGGGCAAATACCGCAGATGTCGCGACCGATGCCCCCGAGACTGCAGCAAACCCAGCGGTGGCGAACACGGTTGCGACCGCAAGCCCACCCGGAACCCAGGCCACCCAGCGCTTGGCCGCCTCGAACAGCGCGCGCGTGAGGCCTGCGTAATAGGCAAGGTAACCGATCAGGATAAAGGTCGGGATCAGGCTGAGCGTATGGGCTGCAACCTTGGAATGCGGCACTTGCCCTGCGGTTTTT
The DNA here is from genome assembly GCF_059610225.1 of Ruegeria sp. YTSA105. Taxonomy (NCBI): domain Bacteria; kingdom Pseudomonadati; phylum Pseudomonadota; class Alphaproteobacteria; order Rhodobacterales; family Roseobacteraceae; genus Ruegeria; species Ruegeria sp. YTSA105. The sequence goes on along the minus strand of NZ_JBXWNE010000001.1, from coordinate 189,716 downwards.
ACCGCAACGGTCAGCGCCTTGCCAAATCGGTCAGGATCATATCCGAATTTGGCCCAGAATATCCAAACCAGACCGATCAGCCCCGCCAAAGCCGCGGCAAAAGCCACACGCATTCCGGTGATAACCAGAACCAGCAGACCACCGGTGACCCAGAGGCCAATCTCAATCGAGTCCATATGCTAGTCCTGCCCTTCGAATTGTTCGGCTTCAGCGGCAGCCTGCGCAGCAGCGTCCTGTATCATCGGCACCGCAACTGGGTTTTGTAGGCCCAGCACAAAGGCCCGTCCATAACCCCAGATTTGCAGCACAAGCCGCAAGCAAAGTACCGAAAACGCAATAGGTGCCAGTAACTTGGCAGGCCAGAGCGGGATGCCAATGTCGATCGAGCTGTCCCGGCTCCACAGAGGTGCGCCAAAGTCGAATGATCTGTCGAAATGGGACCAGCTGCCCCAGACCAATGCCAACATGAGCACCAGGATGAGAACGACCGAAATCAACTCGAACAGCCACAAAGCCCGTCCGTGTAGCCGCGAAATGACAATATCCATCCGGATATGGCCCCCATCGCGTTGTACGTAAGAGATACCTAGAAACGCAATCAAAGGCATGGCTTGCTCGATCCAATCGACATAGCCCGGCAATGGCGCGTTATAGGCGTTGCGCCCACTCACCGAGACAACTGCCAGCACCATTAACCCGAACACGGCAATTCCGCTGATCAGTGCAAGCGTACGCTCGGCCCTTAACAGCAGCTGGTCCAGCCTGCTCAGACGGCTATCATCCGCAAGCACCGTCGCCTGTCCTGCCATTCCGCTGGCCCTCTCTGTATTGGAATCAGTGTCCGGGTACCGCGCAGGGTACCCGGAACGCGTGATCAGTTCCCGCCACGCTGTTGTTTCAGCGTCAGTTGAACAAGATCATATAGATCCTGCGCAGGCAGACCCTGCGCGGACATGTCAGCGATCCACTGCTCGCGGATCGGATCAGCAGCCTTGGTGCGGAATTCCTCCAGCACGGCTTCGTCGATCTGAACTTTCTGCACGCCTTTTTCGGTCAACACACCATCCCACTGCTCCAGCAGACCGCCGTAATTGGTGAGATAATGGGCAATGGCCTCGTCGACAGAACTGTTAAGCGCTTCACGATGTTCCGCAGGCAGCGCTTCGTAGGCGTCGATATTGACCACAACCGGACAGTTTACAGTGCCGGGGTTCAGGTTGGCCGTCCACCAGTCGGCTTCGTTGATAGTGCCGAAAGACAAATGTGCGTGCTGAGCAAAGGCCACTGTATCAACAACACCGGATTCCATCGCATTAAACGCCTCGGTCGCGGGCACCGATGTTGGAACACCGCCAACGGCCTCAAACGCCTGGCCCAGCCCGCCAGTCGCACGTACACGCATGCCGTCAAAATCTGCAAGCGTTGAGCGCGGATCACCGGTTCCAACGATATTATACTGGGGCATTGGCGACGTCATGATGATCCGGGCATTCCACTGAGCCATCTCATCCTTAACGGCGGGATGATCATATACAGCGTGGCTGACGGCCACCTCTTCTTCCAAATTGTTCACACCCAGGAACGGCAGTTCAAGTACAGTGATCGCCCGATTTTTGTCGCGGTGATAGCCTGCGCAGAACTGCGCCATCTCGAATGCACCGATCTCAATCCCGTCCAGATTCTCTTTCGGCTTTGACAGCCCGCCATAGCTGACATTGATCGTGAATTCGCCACCGGTTTTTTCGCTGACCAGTTCAGCCAGTTTCTCGACATGTTCGGTAAAGGCCCGGCGTTTGCCCCAGACCGAAGCATTCCATTCTGTTGCTGCAGCTTCGGTAACGAATGCAACAGTCAGGGCGGCGACGGCGGCACCGCTCAACATTTTAGTCATAGTGATTTCTCCCATTGATGCGCCCCCTTTTTTGGGTCGCTTGAGCGTAAAGCTAGCGCCAACATCGATATGTGCCAACCCCTGCCAGACCACCCACCAAAATCTGCAAACCGCCCGCCAGCGCTAACAATCATAAGGTGAATATGAAATGTGTAAATTTCACGGGCAAGCACTTTGAAAACAGTTGAAAAGTGATTAACATCTATATTGCTGTTTTAAATATGCTTTTTTGACATCTTACGATTTCCTTTACAATTCCTTCAAAGGGATTGAAATTTATTAACAAATAAACCCTGCTATTTCTGTAATTTATTTCTTTGTTTTCTGATCTCCGTATTATCCTGCATCGGGAGGAAACAGGTCGACATTGCCTGTTCAGCGGGCAAGATTGTCCCAGTGAATTTAAGTCCAGAGGGAGGAACCTCAGAATGACAACCGCTGCTCAGGCAGATGCCAAAGTTTATCCGCCATCCGCAGAAATTTCAGCGCGTGCGCATGTCGATGCCAAGAAATACGGCGAAATGTACACGGCTTCTATAAACGACCCCGTTGCATTCTGGGGCGAACAGGGCAAACGCGTTGACTGGATCAAACCCTATACCCAAGTGAAAGACGTCAGCTATGATTTGGGCTCGGTCGGGATCAACTGGTATGCGGATGGCACTCTGAACGTTTCAGCCAACTGCCTGGATCGTCATCTGAATACACGCGGCGATCAGACTGCGATCATCTGGGAACCTGATGACCCGAATGAACCCGCCCAACACATCACCTATGCCGAACTGCACCGCCGCACCTGCCGGATGGCGAATATCCTGGTTTCCATGGGCGTGCGCAAAGGCGACCGTGTAGTCATTTATCTTCCGATGATCCCCGAGGCTGCATATGCCATGCTGGCGTGCGCACGTATCGGCGCAATCCACTCGATTGTTTTTGCAGGGTTTTCCCCTGATGCCCTGGCTGCACGCGTCAACGGATGCGACGCCAAGGTTCTGATTACAGCTGATGAAGCCCCTCGCGGCGGCCGTAAGACACCGTTGAAGTCAAACGCCGACGCGGCCCTGCTGCACTGCAAGGACACGGTGAAATGCTTGGTTGTCAAGCGTACCAACGGCCAGACCACATGGATCGACGGGCGCGACTACGACTATAACGAGATGGCGCTCGAGGCGGATGACTATTGCGCGCCTGCGGAAATGGACGCCGAAGACCCTCTGTTCATTCTGTATACCTCCGGTTCGACCGGTCAGCCGAAGGGTGTCGTGCACACGACCGGCGGATATCTGGTCTATGCGGCAATGACGCATGAGATCACCTTCGATTACCATGAAGGCGACGTCTATTGGTGTACCGCCGATGTCGGTTGGGTGACCGGCCACAGCTATATCGTCTATGGCCCGCTGGCCAATGGCGCGACCACGCTGATGTTCGAAGGTGTTCCGACCTATCCGGATGCATCCCGCTTTTGGCAGGTCTGTGAAAAGCACAAGGTCAATCAATTCTACACGGCCCCTACCGCTTTGCGCGCCCTGATGGGGCAAGGCAATGAATGGGTCGAGAAATGCGATCTGAGAGATCTGCGCACGCTGGGCACTGTGGGTGAGCCGATCAACCCGGAAGCGTGGAACTGGTACAATGACGTTGTTGGCGGAGGACGCTGCCCGATTGTCGACACTTGGTGGCAAACCGAAACCGGTGGTCACCTGATGACTCCCCTGCCCGGCGCCCACGCAATGAAGCCCGGCTCGGCTATGAAGCCTTTCTTTGGTATTCAGCCCGTTGTTCTTGACCCGCAGTCGGGGGTCGAGATCGAAGGCAACGGAGTCGAAGGCGTGTTGTGCATCAAGGACAGCTGGCCCGGCCAGATGCGTACGGTCTGGGGCGATCATGAACGGTTCGAGAAGACTTATTTCTCGGACTACAAAGGCTACTACTTCACCGGTGACGGCTGCCGCCGGGACGAGGATGGCGATTACTGGATCACCGGACGTGTGGACGATGTGATCAACGTCTCGGGGCACCGCATGGGTACGGCCGAGGTCGAAAGCGCTCTGGTGGCACATGCTGCCGTGGCCGAGGCCGCGGTTGTGGGCTATCCCCATGATATCAAGGGGCAAGGCATCTATTGCTATGTCACCTTGATGAATGATCGCGAACCCTCGGACGAGCTTGTGAAAGAGCTGCGCACCTGGGTTCGGACCGAGATCGGACCGATTGCCAGCCCGGATGTGATCCAATGGGCTCCTGGCCTGCCAAAAACCCGCTCGGGCAAGATCATGCGCCGTATCCTGCGTAAGATCGCCGAGAATGATTTTGGATCGCTCGGTGACACATCGACCTTGGCTGATCCGTCCGTGGTCGACAACTTGATCGAAAACCGCGCAAGCAAGTGAGGATGTGATGGACGCTGCCACGATCACTACACCCACCGTACTGATCCTTCTCGGCCCCCCGGGCGCCGGGAAGGGTACACAGGCCCGTATGCTCGAAGACAAGTTCGGGCTTGTCCAACTCAGCACGGGTGACCTGTTACGGGCGGCAGTTGCCGCGGGAACCGAAGCCGGAAAAGCCGCCAAAGCTGTCATGGAGGCGGGTGATCTGGTCAGTGACGATATCGTAATTGCAATCCTGCGGGATCGTCTGGCCGAACCGGACTGCGCCAAGGGCGTCATTCTGGACGGCTTCCCCCGCACCACGGTTCAGGCACAGGCGCTGGACGCGCTGCTGTCAGAGACCGGTCAGCAGATCAACGCAGCCATCAGTCTTGAGGTTGAAGACGCTGAAATGGTGATCCGTATTTCCGGCCGTTACACATGTGCCGGATGTGGCGAAGGGTTCCATGATCGGTTCAAAACGCCCGCAGTCGAAGGCAAATGCGACAAATGCGGCAAGACCGAGTTCAAGCGCCGCGCAGATGACAATGCTGAAACCGTCGCCTCACGGCTGGCTGCCTATCACGCGCAGACCGCGCCGCTGATCACTTATTACCAAGACCATGGCGTTCTGAAAGGTCTGAACGCAATGGGCAATATCGAAGACATCGCCGGCAATCTGGAACGGATCGTCAGCGACACAATGAACTAGGGGAATATGGCCCGCCCTCAATAAGGGCCGAATTCCTAAAGGAAAGCTTCAAAGGACCCGCTCTGGCGGACCAGAGAAGTCTTGCCTGATGCCACCTGGCATCAAGCATATCGAAAAGTGGCCCCGCGCGCTGGAGGGTTAGGACAACGGGCCGCTCAAAGAGGAAGCGAAGGAGGAACCCGCGATGGCGGATCAATCAACACACTCCGCGCAGACTGCCGAAGCCGATAAGGGCTATTGGCAGGCCAACCTGCGTCTTATCTACATCAGCCTGGTGATCTGGGCGCTGGTGTCGTTTGGATTCGGCATTTTGCTGCGTCCACTTCTGTCCGGCATTTCCGTCGGCGGAACCGATCTCGGCTTTTGGTTCGCGCAACAGGGATCCATCTTGGTCTTTCTGCTGCTGATCTTCAACTACGCCTGGCGGATGAACAAGCTAGACGCTGAATACGGCGTTGAGGAGGAGTAAGGCCCTATGGACCAGTTTACCATCAACCTGCTGTTTGTGGGCGCGTCCTTTGCGCTTTACATAGGCATCGCGATCTGGGCCCGTGCTGGGTCCACATCAGAATTCTACGCCGCCGGTCGCGGCGTTCACCCGGTCACCAACGGTATGGCGACAGCGGCAGACTGGATGTCTGCGGCCTCGTTCATCTCGATGGCGGGCCTCATCGCCTTTACCGGCTATGACAACTCGTCCTTCCTGATGGGTTGGACCGGTGGTTATGTGCTGCTGGCGCTGCTTCTTGCCCCTTACCTGCGTAAGTTCGGCAAGTTCACCGTGTCAGAGTTCATCGGCGACCGCTTTTACAGCCAGACCGCGCGTATCGTGGCGGTGATCTGTCTGATCGTAGCGTCTGTGACCTACGTGATCGGCCAGATGACCGGCGTTGGCGTAGCTTTTGGCCGCTTCCTTGAAGTGTCAAACACCACCGGGTTGTTAATTGGTGCAGCCGTTGTTTTTGCCTACGCGGTGTTTGGGGGGATGAAGGGCGTGACCTACACACAGGTCGCTCAGTACTGCGTGCTGATCACCGCCTACACAATCCCAGCCATCTTTATTTCCCTGCAACTGACTGGCAATCCGGTTCCGGCTCTGGGTCTGTTTGGTGATACCGCCAGCGGTGAACCGCTGCTGACCAAGCTGGATGCGATCGTGACCGAGTTGGGCTTTAACGAATACACCGCCCACCACTCGGACACGCTGAACATGGTGCTGTTCACGCTGTCGCTGATGATCGGTACGGCCGGTCTGCCGCACGTAATCATGCGTTTCTTCACCGTGCCGAAAGTGGCTGATGCCCGCTGGTCTGCCGGTTGGGCGCTGGTGTTCATCGCACTGCTTTACCTGACCGCCCCTGCGGTTGGCGCAATGGCCCGTCTAAACATCAGTGACATGATGTGGCCAAATGGCGGCATCGAAGGTGGCGCCGTATCCGTCGAAGATATCGACAACGACGCCCGTTATGACTGGATGGCTACATGGAAGAAAACCGGCCTGCTGGACTGGGAAGACAAGAACGGCGACGGCAAGATCCAGTACTATAACGACAAGAATGCCGACATGCAGGCGCTTGCGGAAGAGAAGGGCTGGGTCGGAAACGAGCTGACCAAGTTCAACCGTGACATCCTGGTTCTGGCCAACCCCGAAATTGCCAACCTGCCGGGTTGGGTGATCGGTCTGGTCGCTGCCGGTGGTCTTGCGGCTGCTCTGTCGACCGCTGCGGGCCTGTTGCTGGCGATCTCGTCCGCTGTGTCACACGACCTGATCAAAGGCGCGATCAACCCGCAGATTTCGGAAAAATCCGAGCTTCTGTCGGCGCGGATCGCAATGGGCGTGGCCATTGTTGTGGCGACATATCTGGGCCTGAACCCTCCAGGTTTTGCAGCGCAGACCGTTGCCCTGGCGTTTGGTCTGGCAGCTGCCTCGATCTTCCCGGCGCTGATGATGGGGATCTTCTCGACCCGCATCAACAACACCGGTGCGGTTGCTGGTATGCTGGCTGGTCTGACTGTGACCCTGGTCTACATCTTCCTGCACAAGGGCTGGTTGTTCATTCCGGATACCAACTCGTTCACGGATGCTGATCCTCTGTTGGGTACGATCAAGTCGACTTCGTTCGGTGCGATCGGTGCATTGGTCAACTTCACTGTCGCCTATGTGGTGGCTGGCATGACCAAAGAAACCCCGCAAGAGATCAAGGATCTGGTCGAAAGCGTCCGCATTCCCCGTGGCGCGGGTGCCGCTCAGGATCACTGAGTAGAGATGCGGCCCCTGAGCACCTTGCCAAAGGCCGTGTCTTTCGACTGACTACTCCCGCCCGGCATTCCACCGGGCGGGATTTTTCGAATAGAAACCGAGGAGTATCCGATGCCCCTGCCCCAAGCCGAGATCACGCGGTTTCTGAAATCCGTTCACCCTTATGACGCCCTGCCCGCCGATGATCTGGCAACGCTGTCTGATCAGATCGAAGTTTGGGAGGTCGAAGAAGGATCCCCGGTGTATCAACTGGGCGCGCCCCTGCCCGGCGTATTCGTGATTTACGAAGGACAGGTTGAAATCACTGACAGGAACGGCGCGATTGTCTCTCATCTGGGGCTGCGCAATTCTTTCGGGGAACGCGGTTTACTGAAAGACGGTAAAGCCGCGACCAAAGCGCAGGCGCACGCAAACTCGGTTTTTCTGGTGATCCCGCCCAACCTGATCCGAGACCTCATTGACGAACATGAAATCGTCGCCAAATTCTTTGATCGGACCCGCACGGAACGCTCCAGCCCCCAAAGCCTTGCAACCAGCGCTATCGACGTTCTGATGGCACATAACCCCGCAACCTGCCCCCCTATTACCACCGTTCGCGAAGCGGCGCAGATGATGAGGGACAGACATATTTCCTCTCTCTGCATCACCGAGGGGGACATTCTTTTGGGGATCGCCACCTTACGAGATATCTCGGGCAAATACGTTGCCGATGGGATGTCTGTGGATACCCCTGTATCGGCAATAATGACGGCAAACCCGGTGACGCTGTCGCCGTCGGATATCGGATCGGATGTTCTTCACATCATGATGGAGCGCGGCATCGGCCATATTCCGGTATCCGAAGCTGGGCGTCTGGTCGGAATTGTCACCCAGACAGACCTGACCCACTATCAGGCGGTCAATTCCGCCGAGTTGGTGCGCCGGATAGCAAATGCGCAAACCGCGCAGCAGATGGCAGAAGTGACCGAAGAGATTCCCCAGCTTCTGGTCCAGCTTGTCGCTGCCGGAAATCGCCACGAGATCGTTACGCGCCTGATTACCGATATCGCCGACACAGCCACCAGACGTTTGCTGGCAATGGCGGAAAAACAGCTTGGACCACCACCTGTGCCTTACCTATGGCTGGCCTGCGGATCGCAGGGACGACAGGAACAAACCGGGGTGTCGGATCAGGACAACTGCTTGATGCTGGATGACAAAGTAACCGATGACGACATGTCATATTTCCAGACACTGGCAAAAATCGTGTCGGACGGGCTGGATAAATGTGGGTACTTTTATTGCCCGGGCGACATGATGGCGACAAATCCACGCTGGTGCCAACCGGTAAGTGTCTGGCGTGATTATTTTCGCGGGTGGATCGCCAAACCAAACCCCGAGGCGCAGATGCTGGCCTCGGTCATGTTCGACCTGCGCCCCATTGGCGGCGCATTTCACCTGTTCGATGACCTGCAGGCCGAAACGCTGGCCGCGGCCCAAGCGAATTCAATCTTTGTGGCACATATGATCTCGAACTCGTTAAAGCACACGCCGCCGCTAGGCCTGTTACGCGGGTTTGCCACGGTACGCTCGGGTGAGCATCGCAACACGCTGGATCTAAAGCATAATGGCGTTGTGCCTGTGGTTGACCTGGCCCGGATATACAGCCTTCAGGGGCAACTGTCCCAGGCCAATACACGTGCCCGCCTGAAAGCAGCTGGGGCGGCAGGCGTCCTCAGCCCCTCAGGTACCCGCGACCTGCTGGACGCTTACGATCTGATCGCCGAAACGCGGCTGGACCATCAGGCCCGTCTGGTGAAAGGCAACAAGAATCCGGACAATTTTCTGCCCCCATCCGATCTTTCGGACTTTGAGCGAAGTCATCTGCGAGATGCCTTTGTCGTGGTAAAAACAATGCAATCGGCGGTCGGCCACGGTAAAGGAATGCTGGGCTAAACCCTCAGGAACCTTGGAGAGTATTCATGTTCTTAGAACTGATCGGCACGATATTTGCAGGCGTCGCCTTAGCCGGCATCGTGATGGTGATCAACAAACTGACAGGTGGACGCCTGCCTCGTTGGTCCGCACCAGTCGCGGCGGGCATTGGCATGATCGGGATGACGATCAACAGCGAGTATTCATGGTTTGACCGCACGCGCGATACGCTTCCAGATGGTCTGATCATCATTCAAGAGGTCGAAAGCCGCGCTTTGTACCGTCCCTGGACCTATGCGATGCCCTTTGTTGATCGTTTTGCCGCAATCGACACCCTATCTGTGCGCACCAATGACCAAGTGCCTGAACAACGCCTCGTTGAACTGTATTTCTTTGGCCGCTGGGCACCGGTTTCAAAATTGCCGGTCGCTGTGGATTGCGACAAGAACCAACGCGCCAATCTGGCGGATGGGGCAGAGTTTGGTGACAACGGCCAGTTGCTGAACGCCGATTGGGTAACAGGCTCTACCAACGATCCGATCATCGAGGCCACTTGCGGAGTGTAACATGCTGACCCGATTAAGTCTGCGCCTGCGGATTTTCCTGTTCTTCTGCCTACTGGCGGTCGGCGGGGTTGCCGTCAGCTCGGTTGCGCTTTGGGTCAGCTACAGGCGGGCGGCGGATCCGGCCCTTTTTGACGCGTTTATCTTTGCAGAGATCGTCATCGGGTTCGGTCTGCTGGCCCTGATCGCCGCTGTCTGGCTATTGTTCGACGATAATGTCGCCAAGCCGATCGAAAGGCTTTCCGCTGAACTGCGCGCACGAGCGCATGCCGGTGTCAGCCGCGACCTCGATCTGCAAGCCGCGCGGTATCTTGGCGACTTGGCCCCTGCGGCTGCCGGTCTGGCCAACCAACTGTCCGACAAGACCATGGGCGTGGCAGAGGCTGTCGCTGCTGAAACCGAGCATCTGGCTGTGGAACAGCAAAGGCTTAGGGCGCTTTTGACTGAAATTCCTGTAGCCATATTGCTGGCTAGCCCCTCTCACAGGCTCGTTTTGTATGACGGACAGGCGGCCGAGGTTCTGGCACAGATTTCGCATCCACGCCTGAATGCGCCACTGTTCGATTACTTCCAGCCAGACGCGCTGCAGAAAGCCTATGCCAAACTGGCCAAGACCGGGATGGAGGCATCCTGTTCGCTGACCAGCATTGATGGGGCGCAGACCTATTCAGCCCGCATGAAACCGCTGGGGGAAACTTCCGGCTATATGCTAATCCTAGATGACAGCGCCGCCAATATAGCGCCTGAGGCTGCCAGACCTCTGGTCTATGACTTTGGTTTGCTGAACACATCCACCGACCAATCATTCGAGACATTGCCTCTGCGCGAGCTTTGTTTTGTTGTCTTCGACACCGAAACCACAGGCCTGCTGCCGCACAAAGACGAGATCGTCCAGATCGGCGCAGTCCGTGTGGTAAATGGACGGATGGTCGAAGGCGAAAGGCTGGATATGCTGGTGAACCCGGTCATGCCGATTCCTGCCGCCTCGACCAAGGTTCACAAGATCACGGATCGAATGGTCGAAGGCGCGCCGGAAATCGCTGAAGCCGGGCGTATCTTTCACGAATTCGCGCGAAATGCCGTAATCGTGGCGCATAATGCACCTTTTGATTTGGCGTTTCTGCGACGCCACGCCGACCGTATGAAAGTTGAGTGGACGCATCCCGTACTGGATACGGTCCTGCTATCAGCCGTCCTGTTCGGCGCCAGCGACACTCACACTTTGGACGCGCTGTGCGAACGGCTGGACATTACAATTCCGCATGAGCTGCGCCATACGGCATTGGGTGATGCAGTTGCCACCGCCGAGGCGCTGGTTCGGATGCTTCCGATGCTGCAAGCGCGCGGGATGAATACGTTTGGCGAGGTCATCGAAGCAACCCGCCGGCACGGTCGTCTGCTTGAGGACCTGAACTGAGGGCGAAATATGCACCTCAGGCGCAGCTTTTCATGGACAATCCCGGCTTGCCATGGCACCTGAGGCGCGGCCACAGAATGAGCGTGAGATGACGGACCGCACCTTCACCCCAACCCCGGACAACAGCACCGCGTTTCGCGAGGCATTGGGGTGTTTTGGAACCGGCGTCACCGTTGTCACCACCGAAACAGCGCTGGGGCCCCGCGCAATCACGGTCAATTCGTTTTCCTCGGTCTCGCTGACGCCTCCGCTGGTGCTGTGGTGCCTGGCGAAGGATTCAAACCGGTTCGACGCTTTCAAAGACTGCGATCACTATTCGATCCATGTGATGGCTGAGGAACAGCAGGAACAGGCCCTAAAATTCGCGCGCGAGGGTGCGGATTTTTCACATGCCAACTGGGCCGCAGATCACCGTGGTCGCCCTCGTCTGGCGGATTGTCTGGCGCGGTTCGACTGCCAGCTTCATGCCCGGCACGAGGCAGGGGATCATCTGATCATCGTGGGTGAAGTCGAACAGGCCATGTACCGCACCGGCAATGGCCTGATCTTCAAACGCGGTCAATTCGGCGGCTTTGCTGATCTGCTATAAGCCCTATTCGTCCAGCGATCCGTGGACCGCCAGCGCCTCAAGCTGGGTTTCCTGCGGTGTGATGATGCGAAACGCCTCAAGCACCCCGGTTTCAGACAGCTCACGGGCGACGGTCAGCAGAGTATTGGCGGCGTGTTCATCACATAGCTCTGCCATATGCGCGATCTCTTCCTGCGCAACACCCAGGGCGGCCTCGACCGATGGGGCCCCGTAGAATTGCACGAAATGTTCCGCCAAATTCCGGGCAATCTGGTCGATCTCGGCCTGTTCAACCTGCGTCACCGCTACAAAGGTCACCCGGCCGAATGTCTCAACCCCCAACCAACCATTCGCAAAGGCCTGGCGGGCTTTACCCTCCAAATCGCCTTCGCCCCAATTCGAAAACTCGAACCCGCCTGAAATGCACCACTCACCCGTTCGCGCCGGAGAATGAAACACATTCGTGTCGCTTTCATCGAAATGGATCGCACGGGCCAGTTTCATCATCCGTTCTCCAGTAAGTCAGTCAGCGGGTGCAGGCGGGTGTCCGCACCATTGCGGATAAGCATGCCAAACCGTTCATCAGTGCCCAAAAAGACCCCGATCTCGCCAAAGGGTTCGCCAACACCACGCAGCAGGCCCAACCATTCGCTGTGCAACGGCGCGTTGCCGTCTTCTTGCCAACGGTTGAGCCATGTCAGCATATGGCGCGACCAGCTTTCAATCAGTTGGACAGGCTGGACCTCGGCACACCCTTCATCGTAGAGCGCTGTGATATCCGGGGCCTGGCCTGGCGCGGTGCTGGTCTGTAGCAAGGCCAGCTCCCAGCCGACAATCAACCAGTCAGGCTCAATCTGAGGGTCTGAAGTCGACGCAGCAACCTGAAACTTGCCGCAGGTCGCACCATTCACACAGATAGGGCCGCCCCAGTCCAGATGAACGGCAACCTCGGGCGGGGCTAGAGCGCCCAGCGCATTCTGAAACCCAACTCCGCAAAGCGGCAACATCACCATGGCATCCTGCAATGGAACCTCAGGTGCAAATACAATGGCAACGCGCAAACGGTTGGCCTGAATGTTGTAGACCACCGTTCCGGCATCACAGCCCAGCGCTGCCATCGCCTGGGCGCGTTCGAACGGGTCTTCCCCGCCCTGAACGCCATGTCCAGTCAGCAACGGAGGAAAGACCGGCTGGGTCATGCATTGCCCTTGGTGATCATGTCGCGGGCAATCTTGCGGAAAGCTTCGGCCTGTGCGCTGTCCGGCTTGCTGACAACGATGGGCGCGCCCCCATCCGCCGCAACCCGGATATCCAAATGCAGCGGAATCTCACCAAGCAGCGGAATGCCCAGCGCCTCGGCCTCAGCGGCGACGCCGCCATGTCCGAACACATGTTCCTCATGCCCGCAGTTGGAACAGATATGGGTCGACATGTTCTCGATCATCCCAATAATCGGCGTCTTGAGCTGATTGAACATATCGATCCCTTTGCGCGCGTCGATCAGGGCCACGTCCTGCGGGGTCGACACCACGATGGCCCCGTCCACCTTGAACTTCTGGCTGAGCGTCAGTTGCACATCGCCGGTGCCCGGCGGTAGGTCGACAATCAATACATCCAATGCTCCCCACTGAACCTGCCCCATCATCTGCTGAAGCGCGCCCATCAGCATCGGACCACGCCAGACGACCGCCTGCCCTTCGTTGGTCATCAGTCCCATCGACATCATCGTGACGCCATGATTGCGCAGGGGCAGGATCGTTTTGCCATCCGGGCTGGCCGGGCGGCCAGAGACACCCAGCATCCGAGGCTGTGATGGGCCATAGACATCAGCATCCAACAACCCGACACGCCGCCCTTCTGCAGCCAAAGCACAAGCCAGATTTGCGGATACGGTGGATTTACCGACTCCGCCCTTACCGGATGCAACGGCGATGATCCGATCGACACCCGGAACGGCCTGCGGACCTGTCTGAGATGGTTTCGGCTTGGGCTTCAGTTCAGGCGGGGCCTTTTCGGAATGCGCGGTCATCATGGCGGAAACCTTGTCGACCCCCTCCACCAACTGCGCAGCATGCTCGGCGGCGGCGCGCACCGGCTCCATCCGCTCTGCCTGTTTCGGATCAATCTCAAGCACAAAGCGCACTGTATCGCCATCGACATTCAACGCGCGGACAACTCCGGCGCTGACGATATCCTGGCCTGAAACCGGATCGGTGATTTTCTTCAGGTTCGCCAGAACCGCGTCACGAACACTCATGCCATTACCCTTTTGGTTTGCCCGGTCGTTGGGATACGTTTCATTGCATGTGTCTCCGTCTTTTTTTCGTTCATTTGACGCATTCGGGCGCAGGCCGATAAGCTGCCTTTATGCGGGTTACCTTCTTTTGCCTGAGCTTGCTGCTCTCTGCTACCCCCTCTTGGTCGCAAGAGGCGCTGGGGCTTGCCGCCCCGGATGAGGTTACAGACTCTGGTCTGTTGCAACATATTCTTCCGCGTTTTTCTCTCAAGACCGGGATACGCGTCGTTGCGGACGATACCGGCGCTATGTCTCTGGGTGGATCACCGCCAGGCGATCCGGTTTTCGCGCGTCACGGGGTCACTTACCACCTGCGCATACTGGACGACACAAAGCAGCTTCGGTTTCGGGACTGGCTGCTGTCTGACATCGGCAAGCGCACCGTTGAGAGTTTCGCGCCCGAAAGCGGCCCGCCCTATTCCGCCAGCTTAACGGTCGAGGCCGCGACCGAGACCGACAAGATCGACGGCGACGCTGTCCTGGGTGCGGAGCTGTCGATGACCCATTGCGGGCGCTGCCATGTGATCGGACCGCAGAACCAGATGAACGGGCTTGGCTCCACCCCCTCTTTCGCCGTGCTGCGGGCTATGCCGGACTGGTCCGAACGGTTCGAGGCCTTCTTTGCCCTGAACCCTCATCCCGCTTTCACACAGATTGAGGACGTAACCCCGCCCTTTGACCCTCTGCGTCCTTCGCCAATCCACCCGGTCGAGATGACGCTGGAGGAGTTAGAGGCGATTCTGGCCTTTGTCTCGGCCATCGAGGCAGCAGATCTGGGCGCGCCGCTACAGCTTCAATGATCCTTTCTTTTCGAGAAATAGTCCTCGGTCGTGACGACTTTGGGTTTCGGGTTTGACTGAAACGGGTTGTCCTTGTGCTGGAACTGCGCGTTCACACGACAGTTGTCACACATCTGGATCATGCGCGCCTGTTCGGATGTCGCAAACATCGGATGCGTACCAGACAGCTTTTCCATGATACGTTCGACGGTCGATTTGACACCAAAGAGGGCACCGCATTCCACACATGCAAAAGGGTCTTCTTCGTTCAACACGTCCTGAGACAGGGCCGCATCACTTAAATCCAGTTGCGGTACCAGAGTTATCGCATTCTCGGGGCAGATTGTTCGGCATAGGCCACATTGCAGACAGGCATCCTGTTGGAAGTTCAGCTGCGGCATATCCGGGTTGTCGGCCAAAGCGCCTGACGGACAAAGGGACACGCAGCTGAGGCACAATGTACAGGCGTCCGTATCCACCGCGATGGCCCCATAGGGTGCATTCTCGGGCAAGGGCAACGGGGCTGCGGCCTGCGGGTTCAGCGCCTGTGCGGCCAGTCGCGTAATCTGCCTGCGATTTCCCAGCGGCAGAACCGGGTCGGCCAAGGGGGGCGGCACGTCCTGCGCATATAGCAGGTCGGACAGCGCATCGGGATCAGCCTCATCGATCTGTGCCAACCCTGCAGTCCCAGCGATAGCCTGCGCCAGCGCCAGTTCGCGGTCCAAGGCATCCCTTTCGGTTGTTGGGGCCAGCAGCACATCAACCCGCGCAAACCCATGTGCCAGCGCGGCCAGCATCTCGGCATGGCCAAAGCCCGAGATCACGTTCAGTTCTAGCGGGATCACATCCGCTGGAATCCCGCGTCCGAAACGGGCGGACAGGCGGATCATTTCGGCCCCATGCGCGTCATGCACCAACAGCCGGGGTGCTTGCCCGCCTGCACGCCGGTAGGTGCGCGACAGAATGTGCATCCGTGACAGCAGCGCAGAAACGGGCGGATCCTCGTAAGTTATCGCGGTAGATGGGCAAACCGCCGCGCATTCTCCGCACCCTGCGCAAACCATAGGGTCGATGGCTACATGTTCGCCCGCAGGGGTGATCGCCCCCGTAGGGCAGATATCCAGGCAATTCGTACACCCGACCTGTTCGGCACGGGAATGCGCACAGAGGGATTCTTCCAACCGGACATAGAGAGGCTTTTCAAATGTCCCGACCAGTTGCATGGCCTCAAACGCCAGCCGTTCGACAGCGACCGCATCTTTGGGATCAGCTCGCAAATACCCTTCGCGCTTGGCTGGGGCCTGAACCAGAGGCATGCCGCCCGTCAGATCAACAACCATATCGCATGAGGAGTTCGCCCCGTCGCGTGGTTCGGTCCAGCCAAAAGCCCCGCGTCCTCCGGGTTCAAGCTGCTGCAACGCATCCAGCTTTATCGAAAACCCGCCCAGCGCACCGGTCACCAAACGAACGCGCCCGCGTATCACATCAAAGCGGCGCGACATGGGCTCTGTGTCATCAGTGGTCAAAACTGTCACGGCCAATATGTCCGAGAGGCGTTCAGCCAACTCAAAACTTACTGCGCCGGGCCCGACTATGAAACACGTCCCTTCGCTGACCACATCGACACTGGGTGTGATCGGCTGAGGCAACACCGCCTCAGCAGCCAGCGCGGCCATTTTGGGGGCAGCATCCTGCCCTTGTTCAGACCACCCGGCACGATCGCGAAGATCGACAAACCCTGGCACTTCGACACCTAACTCATCGGCCAGTGCCAGAAAAACATCCTGCTCTTGTGTACAGGCTATTACGACTTTGCCCTCTTGCAGCGGCTGTGCGACGCTTTCCAGTTCTTTCGTACATAATGCGGTGTGAATTCTGGAGCAGGCGACATCGCAAGCTGACGATAGTTTCTCAGCGTCAATGGTTTGCGTTCCCGCACAGTCACATAGCAGCAATCTCGTACCCATAACCTCCCCCCGGATGTCCTCCCCAGTCCAAGGTCAGCTTAGAACCTCTGAAGAAAGTAGCAATGCCCGTGGGGGCCGGATCGCCGGAACAAAGCCCGATAAGAGCCGCGAGGACCGTAAACAATCGGTGAAGGGTGCATATTCGACCACCCAAGGACTTGGCAGGAAGCTACTTTGTGTACCATAGTAGACCCTGAGGAAGGCAGGGGAGAGCTTTCCAGGGAGGACTTAGTGGCCAAGGCCGCCAGCCAGATTGAAATGCCAATCGGCGTCGTCGTGCGCAAAACACCCGGGGTTACACGCTGGGCGCAATGGAACTGGCGCGCCGTCGCCGTGCTGCCCGGCGCTGGACCGGCCGATTGGCTGGAGATGCGGCGCGAGGGTGAAGCGGTCGAATACCATGCAGCCACCCTGCCCCTGACCCTGTGGTCAGATGAGGCCGAAGCCTACATGGTCAACCTGTCGGACGGGCAACCCTCGATCTATCTGGTCCTGCGCGATGCGCTGGATGGAACACAGCCGATGGACGCGGTGCTGGTGACCGCCTCACCCTTCGAAGGACAGGACTACGCCGATACCGGCGAAGAGCTTGTCGAGAAAATCCCAATGACTGATGGGCTGATCGCTTGGGTACGTGATTTCGCACTGGAGCATCATCGCAACGAAGTCTTCGTCAAGCGCCGCCGTGATAAGAAACGCACCGATCTGGTTGAGGACGGCAAAGGGGATGTACGCATCCGGCAGGACTCGGATGTTTTCCGCGCCCCGCGGAGGATTGTGCAATGACAGAAACCCGCGATTTCTGGTCGCGCCGTAAAGCCGCCGTTCAGGCTGAGGCCAAAGCAGAGGTTGTAGCAGCACAAGAACAGGCTTTCGCTGAACAGCGGGGCGAGCTGGAAGAAAAGACTGACGCTGAAATTCTGGCAGAATTCAATTTGCCCGATCCTGATCTGTTGCAAGTTGGTGACGACATCTCGGGCTTTATGGCCAAGGCAGTGCCTGACCGGTTGCGCCGCCGCGCCCTTCGGCAGCTCTGGCGCCTAAACCCGGTTCTGGCCAATGTCGATGGGCTGGTGGATTACGGCGAAGATTATACAGATGCCGCCTGCGTGATCGAAAATATCCAGACCGCCTATCAGGTCGGCAAAGGGATGCTTGCCCATATCGAAGCTCTGGCCACTCAGGCCGAGGAGGAAGACGCAGACCCGATCCCTGAGGTTGAAGAAACCACGCAAGAGCCTGAGTTGCCCGAGGTAGCCGAGATGCAATCGTCAGAGCCTGTAATGATTTCTGAAATCGACGACCCGGAAGAGGCAGAGCTTACGCCTGCCCCACGCCGCATGAAGTTTGAATACGAAGGATAACCGTATGAACGCAAGCAACGCGCAAAACCTGGACGTCTCAGCCGAGGATCGTCTGCGCGCGGATTTCTATAACTTCCTTGGGCTGCTGCTTGCGGCGCCTCCGGATCAGATGCTGCTGTCTCAGGTTACTGGTCTGACCGGCGATGAAACCGATCTGGGTCAGGCTATCAAGGCCATGTCGCGGGTCGCCAAGGTGACCAAACCCGCGGCTGCCGAACGCGAATTCAATGCCCTGTTCATCGGGCTAGGACGCGGAGAACTGCTGCCCTATGCCAGTTTCTACCTGACTGGTTTCCTGAACGAAAAACCGCTGGCGCAACTGCGCAACGACATGGCGGTTCGTCAGATCACACGGGCGCAGAACGTGTTTGAACCCGAAGACAATATCGCCTCGTTGATGGAGATGATGGCGGGCATGATCGTCGGACGCTTTGGTTCACCCGCCTCGCTGGAAGATCAAAAAGCGTTCTGGAACAAGCATATCGGTCCCTGGGCCGCACATTTCTATTCAGATTTGGAAGCCGCGGAAAACTCGGTTTTCTATGCCTCGGTCGGCACCGCCGGTCGGGTTTTCATGGAAATCGAGCGTGAAGCCTTTCGAATGACGGCGGGATGATCCCGCCATTCGCCAGCGCCCCAATAGGCGCTAGATCGCAATTGGGAAAGGAGGATCCCATGAGCAAAACCAAGGAAGAAGGCGCCACGCGCCGTGACTTCTTGAAACTGGCCGGAACCGCAGCGCCCGCTGCAGTCGCCGCCGCCAGCCTGAGCGGACAAGCCGAGGCAGCCGAGCTGCCAACGGATGAGACCCGCATGCAGGACACCGCGCATACGCGCGCATATCTGGACAGCGCCCGGTTCTGAACCCCGGACGATGTCACCACCCGACTGACGGTTGCGATTGGCCCTGACGTCGGCACCAACAGGACCAAGCCAGCCATGGAAAACATGGCCAGCAAGGGAGGAAAGAAATGCTTAGGAAAAAGACCAACGGGGTTGCGAGACGCTCCCAGCGGACAAGTATCCTGTCCCAGGTCGGCGAGAAAACCGTCGATCGCCGCGCATTCCTGCGCGGATCGGGCCTGACGATCGGCGGGTTGGCCGCGATCAGCGCCACGGGTGGAACCGTGACGCCAGCCAGTGCCCAGTCAGCGGCCAATCAAGCCGTCGAAAACATCAAATCCATATGCACGCATTGCTCGGTCGGCTGTACCGTCGTCGCCGAGGTGCAGAACGGCGTCTGGATCGGGCAAGAACCCGGCTGGGACAGCCCTTTCAACCTGGGTGCGCACTGCGCCAAGGGGGCCTCGGTCCGTGAGCACGCCCATGGTGAACGCCGCCTGAAATATCCGATGAAAAAGGAAGGCGGCGAGTGGAAGCGCATCAGCTGGGAAGAGGCGATCAACGAGATCGGCGACGGCATGATGAACATCCGCGAAGAATCCGGACCGGACAGTGTGTACTGGCTTGGTTCCGCGAAACATAACAACGAACAGGCCTATCTGTTCCGCAAGTTCGCCGCCTATTGGGGCACGAACAACGTGGACCATCAGGCCCGTATCTGCCACTCGACCACTGTTGCTGGTGTTGCGAATACATGGGGCTACGGCGCCATGACCAACAGCTATAACGACATCCACAACTCCAAGGCTATCTTCATCATCGGTGGCAACCCGGCCGAGGCACACCCTGTCTCTCTGCTGCATGTTCTGCGCGCAAAAGAACAGAACAACGCGCCGCTGATCGTCTGCGACCCGCGCTTTACGCGCACCGCAGCGCATGCGGATGAGTATGTCCGGTTCCGCCCCGGCTCTGACGTGGCTCTGATCTGGGGTATCCTCTGGCACATCTTCGACAACGGCTGGGAGGACAAGGAGTTCATCCGCACCCGTGTCTGGGGCATGGATCAGATCCGTGAAGAGGTCGCCAACTGGAACCCGGAAGAAACTGAGCGTGTGACCGGCGTACCCGGATCACAGCTTAAGCGCGTGGCGCGCACCATGGCCAACAACCGTCCTGGCACGGTGATCTGGTGCATGGGCGGCACCCAGCACACCAATGGCAACAACAACACACGCGCCTATTGCGTGCTGCAGCTGGCTTTGGGCAACATGGGAACGTCGGGCGGTGGCACCAACATCTTCCGCGGCCACGACAACGTGCAGGGTGCGACGGACCTTGGTGTTCTGTCCCACACCCTACCCGGCTATTATGGCCTGTCCGCAGGGGCATGGGGCCATTGGGCGCGCGTTTGGGGTGAAGACCCTGAATGGCTGTCCGGCCAGTTCGCCTCGATCAAGGACAAGGAGGGCAAGGATAAATCGCTGCAGAACGAGCGCGGCATCCCGGTCTCTCGTTGGATCGACGGTGTTCTGGAAGACCCCGCCAACATGGATCAGGACAACAATGTCCGCGCCATGGTTTTGTGGGGGCACGCTCCGAACTCGCAAACCCGCGGGCCGGAAATGAAGACGGCGATGGAAAAGCTGGACATGCTAGTCGTGATCGACCCGTATCCCACCGTTTCCGCCGTTCTGCATGATCGGACCGATGGCGTTTACCTGTTGCCCGCCTGTACGCAGTTCGAAACCCGTGGCTCGGTCACGGCCTCGAACCGCTCGTTGCAGTGGCGCGACAAGGTGGTCGAACCACTGTTCGAAAGCCTACCGGACGAGGTCATCATGGCCAAGTTCGCCAACAAATTCGGCTGGGCAGATCGGTTCTTCCGCAATATCGAGATGGAGGATGCCGAAACCCCGAATGTTGAAAGCATCACGCGTGAGTTCAACTCGGGCCTCTGGACCATCGGCTATACCGGCCAGTCGCCAGAGCGTTTGAAAAGCCACATGGCCAATCAGCACACGTTCGACAGAACCACGCTGCAAGCTATAGGTGGACCAAACGACGGCGAATACTACGGTCTGCCCTGGCCGTGCTGGGGAACGCCAGAGATGGGTCATACGGGGACACCAAACCTCTATGACATGTCCAAACCGGTGGCCGAAGGTGGCCTGACCTTCCGCGCGCGCTTTGGCGTGGAACGTGATGGCGACAACCTGCTGGCGGAAGGGGTCTATAGCGTTGGGTCGGAAATTCAGGACGGATATCCCGAATTCACGATGCAGATGCTAATGGATCTTGGTTGGGACGGCGATCTGACGGCCGAAGAACGTGCGGCCATCGACGCCGTTGCGGGGCCAAAGACCAACTGGAAAACCGACCTGTCAGGCGGCATCCAGAGGGTTGCGATTGCACATGGCTGTGCGCCCTTTGGCAACGCCAAGGCCCGCACCGTGGTCTGGACTTTTCCGGACCCGATCCCGTTGCATCGCGAGCCGCTTTATACCAACCGGCGTGATCTGGTAGAGGATTATCCGACCTATGAGGATCGTCAGTCCTATCGCCTGCCAACCCTGTATGCTTCGATCCAGAAGAACGACTTTTCAAAGGATTACCCGATAATCCTGACGTCTGGTCGTCTGGTCGAATATGAGGGCGGAGGTGAGGAATCCCGGTCGAACCCGTGGCTGGCCGAACTGCAACAGGACATGTTCGTCGAGATCAACCCCCGTGATGCCAACAACCTGGGCATTCGCGACGGGGCTCAGGTCTGGGTCGAAGGGCCTGAGGGTGGTAAGGTCAAGGTGATGGCGATGCTGACCAACAGGGTTGGTGCCGGCGTGGCCTTTATGCCATTCCACTTTGGCGGCCATTTCCAGGGTCAGGATCTGCGGGACAAATACCCCTCAGGCGCTGATCCCTATGTGCTGGGAGAAAGTTCGAACACCGCCCAGACCTATGGCTATGATTCAGTAACCCAGATGCAGGAGACCAAAGCGACTCTCTGCAAGATCTCAGCAGCGTAAGGAGGACGACAATGGCTAGAGCAAAGTTTCTCTGCGACGCTGAACGCTGCATCGAATGCAACGCCTGCGTAACCGCGTGTAAGAACGAGCACGAGGTGCCTTGGGGCATCAACCGCCGCAGAGTGGTGACGATCAATGACGGCGACCCGGGCGAACGCTCGATCTCGGTTGCCTGTATGCATTGCTCGGATGCGCCCTGTATGGCGGTGTGCCCGGTTGACTGCTTCTATCAGAACGAAGAAGGGGTCGTCCTGCACTCCAAGGACCTGTGCATTGGCTGCGGCTATTGCTTCTATGCGTGCCCGTTCGGCGCGCCGCAATACCCACAGGCAGGCAACTTCGGATCACGCGGCAAGATGGACAAATGTACCTTCTGCGCCGGTGGCCCCGAGGAAACGCACTCGACCGCAGAGTTCGCCAAATACGGTCGCAACCGGATCGCAGAAGGCAAACTGCCCATCTGCGCCGAGATGTGTTCCACCAAGGCCCTGCTTGCCGGTGACGGCGACGTGGTATCGGCCATCTATCGCGAACGCGTCGTGGCGCGCGGTTTTGGGTCTGGCGCCTGGGGTTGGGGCACGGCCTACGACCAAAAAGACGGCTGATCCATAGCTGAACTTTCCCCGGCGCGTACCGCGTGCCGGGGAGCAATAAGATTTTTCGACGAAAAATCTCTGCCCGCCCGCAATCGGGCCTACGCCAATGACCGCGTCACGAGGTTCATATGATTTTCCTGCGACTTCTGTTCTGTCTCATTGTTTTGACTGTTCCTGCTTTTGCGCAGGATGCTCCGGATCGCAATTCAACGGGTGGCGCGACCACGCTCGAGGATATCTTGGCCCGGCAGCGTGGCGAGACGGTCGATAACGGTTATCGCTCAGGTAACACCGGTCAAGGCAACGCCGAAGGTCTGATGGGCCAGTTGGGCACACGTGGCGTGGCGTCTGACAGCGACGTCTATCGCGCTTTGCGCTATGGCTCGGCGGATGTGACCGTTTCGTCGAACGGTCCTGCGGCCAGCGTCTTGATACAGGACGGAGGCATGTGGTGGTTGAATTTCCGAACAGGCCCGTTGCGCGATTACGGCACGTATATTCTGGCCGGGATGCTTGGCATCCTGCTGCTGTTCTTCTTGGTCCGGGGTAAAATCCGCATTGATGGTGAAAAGACGGGACGCACGGTTACGCGTTTCTCAGGCTTTGAGCGGTTCGGACATTGGCTGTTCGCGGGCTCTTTCCTTATCCTTGGCCTGACCGGTTTGCTGACCCTTTATGGTCGAGACTTTCTGATCCCAATCTTCGGGAAAGAAGGCTTTGCAGCCATAGCGCAGGGCTGCAAATGGCTGCATAACAACCTCGCCTGGGCCTTCATGCTGGGTTTGATCATGGTCACTGTGAACTGGATCGCCCACAACATCCCCAACCGCACCGACCTGAAATGGCTGGCCGCCGGCGGCGGGTTGTTCACGAAAGGCAGCCATCCTCCGGCCAAAAAATTCAACGCGGGTCAAAAGATCATCTTCTGGGCCTGTATCCTGCTGGGCGTATCGATCAGCCTGTCTGGCCTGTCTCTGCTGTTCCCGTTTGAGATGCCGCTGTTTGCTAAGACCTTCTCAATCGCAAATGCCACCAGCATCCCGCAGATGTTGGGTCTGAACCTTCCGGTGCAGATGTCACCACAAGAAGAGATGCAATATGCTCAGGTTTGGCACGTGATGGTCGCCTATGTCTTCATCGCCATCATCATCGCGCATATCTACCTGGGCTCGGTGGGGATGGAGGGCGCTTTCGACGCGATGGGCACCGGCGAGGTCGAGGAACAATGGGCGCGTGAGCACCACTCGCTTTGGCTCGAAGAGGTACAGGAAAAAGAGGCCAATAAGGCAGTGGCCTCGCCTGCGGAATAGATGCGCAGTCTAATCCTTGCACTGGTGTTGACCCCCCTGCCCGCTTTGGCCGAGTTCTTCACGCTGAAAGGTCATGGCGGTCCGATCATGGGGATTGCCTCCGCGCCGGACGGCCGGATTGCGACGGCCAGCTTCGACAACTCCGTCGGCCTGTGGTCAGACCGCACGCCGCAATGGCTTGAAGGGCACGAGGCTGCCGTGAATAGCGTCGCCTTTGGCGACACAGCGATCTATTCCGCTGGTGACGACTTTACCCTGCGCCGGTGGCCGGATGGCCAAATCCTCGGGCGGCACAAGGGCAAGATCGTCGATATTGCTGTTTCAAACTCCTACATCGCCACTGCCAGTTGGGACGGCACGATAGGGGTTTGGCCGCTTGACGGGTCAGAGCCAAGGATATTGGGGCCCACAGGCAGCGGTGTGAATGCTGTTGTGTTCACACCAAACGGAGATGCGGTGTATACCGGCGGGGTTGATGGGGCGATTCGTCTTTGGGATGTCGCAACCGGTCAGGAAAAACTGCGACTGGTTGATAACGGGTTCGGCATCAACGAACTGGTCCTGAATCCCCATGAAAACTGGATTGCCTATGGGGCCGTCGATGGCGTCACGCGCATTCGTGATCTGACTACAGGCGACGAGCATGATTTCACCCTGGACCGCCGTCCAATCCTTGCGCTGGCTCTCAGCCCGGACCGCAGCTTGCTGGCGGTGGGGGACGGAGAGGGTCATATCATGTTGGTCGATACCATCGACTGGCGCATCGCACAGGATTTCCGGGCCACATTGCGCGGCCCGGTCTGGGCGCTGGCCTTCTCAACCGATGGTAAAAACATCTATGCAGGTGGTATAGATGAGGCGATGTATAGCTGGCCGGTATCTGACCTTGGCGACCAACAACAGATGGCCGCGACTGAACCTAGTTTTCTGAAGAACCCTGACCAGATGGACAATGGCGAGCGCCAATTCGTGCGCAAATGCTCGATCTGCCACAGCCTGACGGCGGACGGGCACAGACGTGCTGGACCTACGCTCTCTGGTGTATTTGGTCGCCGGGCGGGCAGCTTACCGGAATATTTCTACTCGGACACGCTGCAAGACTCTGATATCATTTGGAATGGCGAGACGATAAATGCCCTTTTCGACCAAGGACCAGACCATTACATTCCGGGATCGAAGATGCCCATGCAACGGATTACACAAGCGGATGACCGCAAAGATTTGATCGCCTTTCTGCGCCGCGTCACGGCACCGGAAAACTGAACCGGAGGTAAATATGAAAGCCTTTCTAGCCGCTGTTGCCACGATGGCTGTAATTGCCGTCGCTGCGCCATTTGCCTTAGGCCAATTCGGATTCAGCGCGGCGAATGCCAGCGCGGGTTCGGCCGTGCGCCTCGACTGAATGTCAGAATACCTGACCACCAAAGAACTGGCCGACCTGCTGCGCATTGGCGAGCGTAAAGCCTATGACCTTGCTTCATCCGGCGAGGTCCCCTGTGTCCGGGCCATGGGCAAACTCTTGTTTCCAAGGGCCGAAGTCATTGCCTGGCTGAACGCATCGCGCAGCGGACCGCAGGTCACAGAACCGTCGCTGCCGCCGATCGTGGCGGGCAGTCATGATCCGCTGTTGGATTGGGCTCTGCGGGAAAGCGGGTCGGGCCTGGCAACTTATTATGACGGCTCATTTGACGGCTTGAATCGCCTGAAAGAACGATCAGCGCAGGCTGCGGCGCTGCATATCCACGAGACAGACGGATTTAACACGCAATCTCTCCAGGACCATCTGGGAGAGGCACCCGTCATTCTGTTCGAACTAGCAAAACGCCAGCGTGGGCTACTGATGGCCCCCGGTGTGACTGGGATATCGGACTTTTCTGACCTCAGGGGCCGTCGCATTCTTCTTCGTCAAGACAGTGCCGCCAGTCAACGGTTGTTCGACACGCAACTGCAGGCGCACGGCCTGAACCGAGACGATCTGGATACCCTGCCGACCTGCGCACGTACCGAAGAAGAGCTGGCCATAGCCCTGCATGACAGCAAAGCCGATGCCGGATTCGGCCTGGGTGCGCTTGCGGGGCTGTACAATCTGGGCTTTGCCCCGACCCATACCGAACGCCTGGACCTTGCCATCTGGAGGCGTGCCTATTTCGATGGCCCGATGCTTCGGTTGCTCGGCTTTGTGCAATCCGACCGCTTTGCCACCCGGGCAGAAGAATTCGGCGGGTATGACTTGTCGGATCTGGGAACCATCCATCACAATGGAGCCAGCGGCTGACCCTATTGGGCGTTGGGAAAGAACAGCTGCTGGCCGTCCAGCGTGTAAGATGCGATGGCCGCCTGCCCTTCGGGCCCGGTCAACCAGTCAATAAAGCGCTGCCCCGAGGCCGCCCGCACTTTGGGATGCTTGTCAGGGTTCACAAGAATAATCCCATATTGATTGAACAGGCGCGGATCGCCCTCAACCATGACCTCTAGGTTTCCCTTGTTGCCAAAGCTCTGCCAAGTCGCGCGATCCGTCAGCGCATAAGCACCCATCCCACTAGCCACGTTCAGTGTCGCCCCCATCCCGGATCCAGTTTCCCGGTACCAAGTGCCCGAAGCGTCGGTCGGGTCGATACCGGACGAGGCCCAATGGCCCAATTCTGCCTTATGCGTCCCACTGTCATCCCCGCGCGAGGCGAAGGGCGCCTTCGCCTTAGCCACGGCGGTCAGCGCCGCGATAATGTCAGTCCCACCTTTCACTTTGGCGGGATCGGATTTTGGCCCTACAAGGACAAAATCATTGTACATCACGTCCGACCGCTCAACACCCCAACCATCTGCCACAAACTTCTCTTCGGCAGGTTTGGCGTGAACCAGCAAGACGTCCCCGTCACCGTTGATCGCATTGCGGATCGCCTGCCCTGTACCAACAGCCACCACGCGGACATCAATCCCGCTTTCGGCTTCAAAGCCTGGCAGGATATGGTCGAACAAGCCCGAATTCTGAGTCGACGTGGTTGATTGGACTACAATAAATGGGGTTTCGGTCAATGCGGCTGTAGTGTTCAGGCCAAGCGCTATTACTGCAGCCCCGACGAATTTGCGGATCATTTGAACTCCATATTCAGATTAGGTTACCAGACCACCGGCAACAAACCGGCGCGCGGCGTCACTTGTCGGGGCATCCAGAACTTGTTTGGCAGCACCGTGTTCGACCACGTGCCCGGCCTGCATCATGACGATATCCGCTGCCAGACGGCGTGCCTGACCGATATCGTGGGATACCATGACAATGCGTACCCCACGGTTCGAAGCGCGCAAGATCATCCGTTCGATCATCTGCGTAGCACCAGGATCAAGCGAACTGGTTGGTTCGTCCAGGAACAAAGTCTCCGGGTCCAGCGCCAGCGCGCGCAGGATGGCCAGCCGTTGTGCCTCGCCCCCGGACAGCGATCTGGCGGACTGGCGCGCCTTACCCTCTAGCCCACCTTCGGCCAGCAATTCGTCGATCCGGGATTTGCGAATTGCACGGGACATGCCCTGACGCTTTAGCACAAAATCAAGATTGGCTGACACGGACCGGCGCAACAGAACCGGTCTTTGAAACACCATCGCCTGTCGTGATTTGTGATACGCATTCAGGGCAATCCCGTCCTGCTGAACCCTGCCGCTATCCGGGACGATAAGCCCGTGCAAACAGCGCAAAAGCAGGCTCTTGCCCGCTCCGTTCGGCCCAAGGATCAAAGTTGGTCCCAGCCCCATCAGGGATAACTCTGGCACTTGAAGCAGTGTCTTTCCCTTGCGGGAAATCTGTAAACTGTGAACAGAAAGACATTTCACCATCTCGGGCACCAGATCACGCATGGCGCAACCCTTCCTTCTCGGCCCGCAGGCTAAGCGTGCTGACCATGGCGTTTACTGCGATGGCTATGGCAATCAGGATCGCCCCAAGCGCAAGCGCCAAGGCCAAATTACCCTTGGACGTTTCAAGGGCGATTGTCGTCGTCATCACCCGCGTGACGTGATTGATATTGCCGCCAACGATAATAACCGCTCCAACTTCGGCAATCGCACGGCCAAACCCCGCCAGCAATGCCGTAACAAGAGACAGCCGCGCATCCCACAATAGCACCGGAATCGATGCCATCCGCGACAGGCCGAGTGAGCGGAGTTGCTCGGAATATTCCTCGGCCAGCATTTCGACCACTTGACGTGTCAGTGCGGCAACGATCGGGGTCACCAGAACGACCTGAGCAATAATCATCGCCGTCGGTGTGTAGAGCAATTCAAGGACCCCCAACGGGCCGGAACGCGACAGCATCAGATAGACCAGCAAACCTACCACAACCGGGGGCAAGCCCATCAAGGCATTCATCAAGACGATCAGAATCCGCCGCCCTGGAAAACGCGCAACGGCCAAAGCCGCGCCCATGGGCATCCCGATAACGGCAGAAATCAGAACGGCAAAAACAGAGACTTTCAGGGACAACAGAACAATCGCCCACAGCTCCGCATCCCAATGAAGGATTAAAGCAAGCGCCGACCTGAATTCTGTTGTAAAATCCTGCATTATCTACCTGATATCTCCCATGTTGAACAGTTTGCTATAATTTACAGGTAATTACTATGACAAACG
The DNA here is from genome assembly GCF_059610225.1 of Ruegeria sp. YTSA105. Lineage (NCBI taxonomy): Bacteria > Pseudomonadati > Pseudomonadota > Alphaproteobacteria > Rhodobacterales > Roseobacteraceae > Ruegeria > Ruegeria sp. YTSA105. The sequence goes on along the minus strand of NZ_JBXWNE010000001.1, from coordinate 161,223 downwards.
CCATACAAGTTCAGTCACATTTTCGACGCTTCCAACAAAAAACGCGGCCCCATTTGGGACCGCGCCATATTCCATCGTGAACCTGACTCAGTTCAGTGCTGCATCCGAAATCTGATGCGTCCAGGCACCTTCGGGTTGTTTTGTGATAACGGGATCAGAACCACCGGCAAGCAGCGTCCCTACAGTGCGCTCAAAATCCGCCGGATCAAGCGATCCGTTTGAGCCCGCAGTCAGCTTGGCAATCTCACCCATCATACGTTTCTGATGCGCTTCGGTCTGGGCGCCAGTCTCGTCATTTTCAAGCACGATATCGGCCGCTTCATCTGGGTTCTCCTCGGCATATTTCCACCCCTTCATCGACGCCCGCACGAAACGTTCCATCTTGTCGACAAATGCCGCGTCGTTCAGGTTCTCTTCAAGAACGTACAGGCCGTCTTCCAGCGTCGCGACGCCCTGATCTTCGTATTTGAATGTGACCAGTTCGTCGGGGCTGACGCCGGAATCTATGACCTGCCAGTATTCGTTATAGGTCATGGTGCTGATGCAATCAGCCTGACGCTGCAGCAGCGGGTCGACATTAAAGCCCTGCTTCAGAACCTCGACGCCATTTTCGCTCTTGCCACCGGTATCAATGCCCAGCTGGCTCATCCAGCTCATGAAGGGGAATTCGTTGCCAAAGAACCAGACGCCCAGTGTCCGGTTCTTAAGGTCTTCTGGTGCGGAAATACCGGCATCTTTCCAGCAGGTCAGCATCATACCCGAGCTTTTGAAAGGCTGGGCAATATTCACCAGCGGCAGGCCCTTTTCGCGCGCGGCCAACGCAGCTGGCATCCACTCGACCGTCACGTCAGCGCCCCCACCGGCAATGACCTGTGTCGGCGCTATGTCCGGGCCGCCTGGCAGAATTGTGACATCAAGACCTTCTTCTTCGTAGAACCCTTTGTCTTTGGCCACGTAATAACCTGCGAACTGAGCTTGCGTGACCCATTTCAACTGCAATGTCACCTCATCCGCCGACCAGGCTGCACTGGCGGCCAGGCTAAAGGCGGCAACCGCCCCGCTGAGTATCTTTTTCATCTTCACATCTCCTAGTTTCAGTTGGCGCCCCATTTTTCATTTTTGGGGTCTGTTGAATTCTTATCCGCGTTGCGACGGGTGCCAGAAGGTCACCGCCTTTTCGATCATGGCCACCAGACCATAAAATGATGTCCCGGCCAAAGCCGCCACTACGATCTCGGCCCAGACCATATCCAGTGAGAGCTGCCCCACGCTGGTTGATATCCGAAACCCCATGCCAAGCGTCGGTGAGCCAAAGAACTCGGCCACGATAGCGCCGATCAATGCAAGGGTGGTGGATATCTTGAGACCATTGAAAACAAATGGCATCGCGGCAGGCAAGCGCAGCTTCAGAAAGCTCTGCCAATACGTGGCGGCATAAGTCTCCATCAGGTCGCGCTGCATTGCTGTCGCCTCGCGCAGCCCGGCGACGGTGTTCACCAGCATTGGGAAAAAGACCATCACGACAACCACCGCCGCTTTGGAGTGCCAGTCGAACCCGAACCACATGACCAGAATCGGCGCGGTGCCAACAATCGGAAGAGCGGCCACGAAGTTGCCCACGGGCAAAAGCCCAAGGCGCAGAAAATCCCACCGGTCCACTGCAATCGCCATCAGGAAGGCGGCTCCACAGCCGATGATGTAACCGCTCAGCGCGCCCTTGATGATGGTTTGCACGAAATCCATCCAAAGCGTTGGCAAACTGTCCCAGAACCGAATCCAGATAACCGATGGAGCGGGCAGAATGACCAAAGACACCTCAAGGCCGCGCACTAAAAGCTCCCAGATGACGATGATAGTCAGACCAAAGATCAGCGGAGCCAGAAACCGGACCATCCGCGTATCAGCATAAGGCCCGCTGGCCAAGCGGCTGTTCAACCACCATCCCAACAGCCACACACCGAGTGCGCCCAGAATTGGTATCATTGCGCAATCCCCATCCGTTTCAGGACCGACTTTTCAATCAGCCCCAGAAGCCCCACAAGACAGGCCGCCAGAATCGCCGCCGCAAACAGGGCCGACCAGATTTGCACGGTTTGACCATAATAGCTGCCTGCCAGCAGGCGCGCGCCCAGTCCCGCAACTGCCCCGGTGGGCAATTCCCCCACGATGGCCCCTACCAATGAAGCCGCAATGCCTATCTTCAGCGATGTGAACAGATACGGCATCGAGGCCGGCAAACGCAGTTTCCAGAACCCCTGCGCGTGGCTCGCGCTATAGGTACGCAGCAAATCCAGTTGCATCGCATCCGGGCTGCGCAAACCTTTGACCATGCCCACCACGACAGGAAAAAAGCTGAGATAGGCCGATATGACCGCCTTGGGGATAATCCCCTGCACGCCAACGGAATATAGGACCACAATGATCATCGGGGCCAGAGCGATGATCGGGATGGTTTGGCTGACTATCGCCCAGGGCATGACCGACAGGTCCATGACCCGGCTATGTACGATCCCAACAGCCAGCAGAATTCCCAGACCGGTGCCAATGGCAAAACCCAGTATCGTCGCACTCAGCGTCACCCAGCCGTGATAAACCAGCGAGCGCTTTGAGGTGATTTTCTTCTCAACCGTTGTCTTCCATATCTCAACGGCCACCTGATGCGGAGCGGGCAACCGCGGACGATCCTGTTCCCACGTGGCTGGAATGGCAAAGCTATTGTCCAGAACCAGGCTGAATTCGGACAGATCGCGACGATCTTTTGCCGAGGGTGGCTGAACAGTTGCGCCGGCCCGTTCCTGTTCGGTCAGAACGCCTTTGATATTCATCGGAATACAAGCGGCGTACCAAAAGGCTACTATGACGGCCAGTACCGTCAATACAGCCCAGAATGCCTTGAACCCGCTACTATTCATCCGAATGCCCCGCGCGCAACCCTTCTCGCACCCTATGGGCAACTTCGATGAATTCCGGCGTGTCGCGAATATCGAGCGGCCGCTCTTTCGGCAACGGACTGTCGATCACGTCAGTGATCCGTCCGGGCCGAGGGCTCATCACAACGATCTTGGTGCTCAGATAGACGGCCTCAGGGATGGAATGGGTGACAAACCCAATGGTCTTTTCAGTCCGCGCCCAAAGTGCCAGAAGCTGCTCGTTCAGGTGATCGCGGACAATCTCATCCAACGCGCCAAAAGGTTCGTCCATAAGCAGGATATCCGCATCAAAGGCCAGCGCCCGTGCAATGCTGGCCCGTTGCTGCATTCCACCCGATAACTGCCAGGGAAACTTTCCACCAAACCCTTCAAGATCAACAAGTTCCAAAACCTTGTTTACGCGTTCTTCCTGCTCGGCAGCTGTAAACCCCATGATTTCAAGCGGGAGCTTGATGTTCTTGGAAATGGTGCGCCAAGGGTACAGACCCGCGGCCTGAAATACATAGCCATAGGCCCGATTCCGCCGCGCCTCATCCGGGGTCATACCGTTGACGGTCAATGTCCCGCCGGTCGGAGTTTCCAACGCAGCGATGCACCGCAAAAAGGTGGTCTTACCACAGCCGGAGGGTCCGATGAAGCTGACGAATTCTCCCTTTTCGATGGTCAGGTTCACATCCTTCAGAGCGTGGACCGGCCCGTCATTGGTCTGAAAGGTCAGATCCAGTTGCCGCGCCTCGATTACAGGCGGTGCAGCGGTTTCAATATTCATTCCATCCCCTTGAACTTAAACCGTAATAAGACGTGATATCTGCCACATATTCTGTCATACACCGGTTGCTGGAATACCCGTGCGTACCACCGGTCGCGGCGCTGTCAGCTCTTTCCAAGTACTCAGCGCCTTGTTGACGGTTGTATTGGCCTCGCGTTCAACAAATTGGCCATGGCCTTCCTGAGTCCTGATCTCTCCGTCATGCACTGCAACCTGCCCACGGGTCAGAGTAAAGCGCGGCAAGCCTTTGACCTCTTTGCCCTCAAACACGTTGTAGTCGATCGAAGATTGCTGCGATTTCGCGCTGATCGTCTTGCCTTTCTCAGGATCCCACACCACCAAATCGGCATCGGCACCTACAAGAATTGCGCCTTTTCTTGGGTAACAATTCAATATCTTAGCGATGTTTGTTGAAGTGACTGCCACAAATTCATTTGGCGTCAGCCGACCAGTGTTCACCCCATGAGTCCACAGCATCGGCATCCGGTCTTCCAACCCTCCGGTACCGTTCGGGATCTTGGTGAAATCCCCCACGCCAAAGCGTTTCTGATCCGTCGTAAAGGCGCAATGGTCGGTGGCCACGACACTCAACGAACCAGATTGTAATCCGTTCCACAGGCTATCCTGATGCTGCTTGTTTCGGAACGGAGGGCTCATGACCCGCCGCGCCGCGTGGTCCCAATCCTGGTTGAAATACTCGCTCTCATCCAAAGTCAGATGCTGGATCAAAGGTTCCCCCCACACCCGCTTGCCCTGCATCTTTGCACGCCGAATGGCCTCATGCGCCTCTTCGCACGATGTGTGCACCACATACAGCGGCACTCCGGCCATATCCGCGATCATGATTGCGCGGTTGGTCGCTTCGCCCTCAACCTGCGGCGGACGGGAATAGGCATGTGCCTCGGGGCCTGTATTGCCTTCGGCCAACAGCTTTGCGCTGAGTTCGGCAACAACATCGCCATTCTCGGCATGCACCATGGCCGTTCCACCCAGCTCGGCAAGACGCTTGAACGAAGCATACATTTCATCGTCATTGACCATCAACGCGCCCTTATAGGCCATGAAATGCTTGAACGTGTTGATGCCGCGTGTCTCGATCACCGTCTTGAGGTCATCAAACACCTGCTCGCCCCACCAGGTCACCGCCATGTGGAAAGAATAGTCGCAATTTGCACGTGTCGACTTGTTATCCCAGCGCTTGAGCGCATCCAACAGGCTTTCACCTGGGTTGGGCAGAGCGAAATCAACCACCATCGTGGTTCCTCCAGCCAATGCCGCCCGGGTTCCGCTCTCGAAATCATCGCTGGAATAGGTGCCCATGAACGGCATTTCCAAATGCGTATGCGGGTCGATCCCGCCAGGCATCACATAGCAGCCTGTCGCATCCAGTTCCGTATCACCTTTTAGGTCCGGCCCAATCTCGGTGATCACCCCATGCTCGACCCTCACATCCGCCTGGTAAGACAAATCCGCGGTTACGACGGTCCCGTTCTTGATAACAGTGCTCATATCAATCTCCCTGATGCGGTCTGCGCCGCTTGCTTCATCTGGCTATAAAAACCTCGGGGGAGTCGCCCAACGGGCGACGGGGGCAGAGCCCCCTATTCCACAATCCCAGCCGTCTCTACGACCGCATGAAACAGAACATCCGCCCCGGCGGCAGCCCAATCCTTGCTGATTTCTTCGGCTTCGTTATGGCTTAGCCCATCCACACAAGGGCACATCACCATCGCTGTTGGTGCAACCCGGTTGATCCAGCAGGCATCATGACCGGCGCCCGAAATGATATCTGTATGAGAATAACCCAACCGTTCAGCCGCATCGCGCACGGCTGCCACGCAGCCTTCATCAAATTGCACCGGATCAAATCCGCCGACCTTCTCGAATTCGATCTGTAGGCCCATCTCATCCACGATATCTTCGGCCGCTACGCGCAGACGATTTTCCATATCGGTGATCACGTCCAGATCGGGCGAACGGAGATCGACAGTAAACACAACTTTCCCCGGGATCACGTTACGCGAATTCGGAAACACATCAATATGCCCCGCCGCACCCACCGCGTGGGGCGCATGGGACCAAGCAATCTCGTCAACCTTTTCAAGGATACGCGCCATCGCCAATCCGGCATTCTTGCGCATCGGCATCGGCGTAGACCCGGTATGGGCGTCCTTTCCGGTAACTGTAATCTGGGTCCAGCTGAGACCCTGACCATGGGTGACAACGCCGATATCCTTCCCCTCGGCCTCAAGAATGGGGCCCTGTTCGATATGCAGCTCAAAAAAGGCGTGCATCTTTCGGGCACCAACCTCTTCGTCACCGCGCCAGCCAATGCGGCTCAGCTCATCTCCGAACTTCTTACCATCGACATCCTCACGGTCATAAGCCCAATCCTGCGTATGCATCCCGGCAAAAACCCCCGAGGACAGCATCGCAGGTGCATAGCGCGTGCCTTCTTCATTCGTCCAGTTGGTCGCGACGATTGGATGTTTGGTCTTGATCCCCAAATCATTGAGCGTGCGGATGATTTCCAACCCGCCCAATACACCCAGAACACCGTCATATTTGCCGCCTGTCGGCTGCGTATCCAGATGTGAACCCACATAGACCGGCAATGCCTCGGGGTCCGTGCCCTCTCGATGCGCAAACATATTGCCCATTTGGTCCAGCCCCATGGTGCACCCGGCCTCTTCGCACCATTTCTGAAACAGCGCGCGGCCTGCCGCATCTTCATCCGTCAGGGTCTGACGATTATTGCCCCCCGCAACACCCGGGCCAATCTTGGCCATCTCCATCAGGCTGTCCCACAACCTGTCGCCATTGATCCTGAGGTTCTGCGCCGGAGCTGCCATCCTAGTCTTCCCTGTTGCTTGCGATTTGCTCGCTTTTGGTGTCTTGATTTGACCATCTGGTCAAACTCACGCTATCACGGGTTCGACATCAGTCAAGAAATAGCAGAGCTCGGTGGGAATTTTTGGCATATTCCGCACTTGCGAGCCCAAAAATCAGACAGGCAAAGACATGTCCAAAGACCGCGCACCAACACGAATTCAGAAAAAAAACCGCGCTGCAATTCTAGAAGCCGCTTTGAACGTGTTTTCTGCCTACGGTTTCCGCGGTGCCACCGTCGACCAGATTGCTGCCGAGGCCGGGTTGAGCAAGCCGAATCTTCTATATTATTTCCCCTCAAAAGAAGCGATTCACACGGCCCTTCTATCTGGCCTTCTCGAGATTTGGCTGGCCCCTCTCCATGATCTCGACGCCGACGGGGACCCATTGGAAGAGATACGCGCTTATATCCATCGCAAACTGCAAATGAGCCGGGAACTTCCGCGCGAAAGCCGTCTGTTTGCCAATGAACTGGTCCAGGGTGCGCCACGCATACACGATGCATTGTCCAATGATCTCAAAACTTTGATGGATGAGAAGACCGCAATCCTTACGGCCTGGATGGAGCAGGGTAAAATCGCGCGCCTCCATCCCTACCACCTTATTTTCTCCATCTGGGCTTTGACACAGCATTATGCGGATTTCGATGTCCAAGTTCGGGCCATTCTTGGCGACGAAGACCCGTATGAAGGTGCTGAACCGTTCATCGACACGCTCTACCGCAAATTGCTGGCGCCTTAGGTTTTCGTTAGCCGGAACCCGCTCACCCTCAGCCTAGGATGACGCTACTCTTTTCTTCCCTGTCCACACACAGGTGCCGTGGTAAGGCTTTCGTTGGGTGGGTAGAGCGAGAAGTGGGACATAAGGCGTTCCAAGACGAAGTGAGGAGGCGCGGATATCATCTGATCCGCACCGCCACCCAATAGTTCGCAAACTGCCACAACGCCCCCTCATCGACATCCTGCTCTAAGAAAATTCGACGAGTTTTCTTGGACTACTCGGCGGCTTTCGCCATTGGATTGTTGGGATGGGTTGTCCAGTTGCCATATTCGGGCTGCACTTCTTGTCCCGTGCGCGGGTCGATTTCGCCAGCGGCCATCGGCACCATCGAAATACATCCTTCAACCGGGCACACATCCACGCACAGGTTACAGGCCACACATTCGTCATCCATAACCTCGAACACGCGCTCTTCGGACATTGAAATGGCCTGGTGGCTGGTGTCTTCGCAGGCGGCATAGCATCGGCCACACTTGATGCACTGATCCTGATCAATCTTGGCCTTGGCGACATAATTCAGGTTCAGATATTGCCAGTCGGTCACGTTTGGAACCGCAAGACCGACAATTTCCGAGACGTCCTGATACCCTTTTTCATCCATCCATTTCGACAGACCCGCCGTCAGTTCGTCAATGATCTTGAACCCATAGGTCATCGCTGCCGTGCAGACCTGAACATTGCCGCAACCCAATGCCATAAACTCTGCAGCATCGCGCCAGGTAGTCACACCGCCAATACCCGAGATCGGCATTCCGTTCGTTGCCTGTCCACGCGAAATCTCGGACACCATCGACAGGGCAATCGGTTTCACCGCGGGGCCACAATAGCCGCCGTGGCTGCCTTTGCCGTCAATCGAGGGTTCAGGGCTGAAGCTATCCAGATTGACACTGGTAATCGAATTAATCGTGTTGATCAGCGATACCGCATCCGCACCACCATTCTTTGCGGCCTCGGCGGGCTTGCGGATATCAGTGATATTCGGCGTCAGTTTCACGATGACCGGACGGTCATAGTATTTCTTGCACCAGCGCGTCACCATCTCGATATATTCCGGCACCTGCCCTACGGCCGCCCCCATCCCGCGCTCGCTCATCCCGTGTGGACAGCCAAAGTTCAGTTCGATCCCGTCGGCACCGGTTTCGGCAACACGCGGCAGGATAGCCTTCCAGGCCTCTTCCTCGCACGGCACCATGATCGAGGCGATCAGGGCGCGATCTGGATAATCAGCCTTAACCCGCGCCATTTCTTCAAGGTTTACCTCTAATGGGCGGTCTGTAATCAGCTCGATGTTGTTCAGACCCAACAACCGACGGTCTGCGCCGTAGATCGCCCCATAGCGGGGGCCATTAACATTGACGACCGGTGGACCTTCGGACCCGAGTGTTTTCCACACCACACCGCCCCATCCGGCCTCAAAGGCACGGCGGACGTTATATTCCTTGTCCGTCGGCGGCGCAGATGCCAGCCAATATGGGTTGGGGCTTTCAATTCCCAGAAAGTTCGATTTCAAATCAGCCATTTATCCGGCCTCCCTGATGCTTGCAGGCATCTTGATCATTGAGTTTCACGCAATCAGACTTGCGTGGATATCCATCGCGGCATCGCGCCCCTCGGCCACTGCGGTCACGGTTAGGTCATCCCCGCCTGCGGCGCAGTCGCCTCCGGCCCAGACCGCTTGTACCGATGTGCGCCCGGCGCCCGTGACGGCGATCTTGTTCCCGTCCAACGTCAGCCCTTCGGGCGCTCCTTCCAGCGTCTGACCTATTGCCTTCAGCACCTGATCGGCAGGCAGGCGGGTTTTCTCGCCGGTGCCCTTCAACTGACCGTCATGGCTGGCAGTATACTCCAATTCGATCTCGGCGGCTGCCCCGTTGCCGTGTACGGCTATGGGCTGAACATTGGTCATGATCCTGACGCCGTGCGATGCGGCCAGATCCTGCTCATAGCGGCTGGCACCCATCGCCTCGCGTCCGCGCCGGTAGGCGATGGTGACGTTTTCCGCGCCCAGCAATTTCGACTTTACAGCTGCGTCAACCGCGGTCATGCCGCCTCCGATGACGACGACATTCCGCCCAACGGGCAGCTCAGCCAGATCGGCCGCCTGACGCACATCCGAGATAAAGTCGACCGCGTCGCGCACGCCGGTCAGATCCTCGCCGCCCGCTCGCAATGCATTCACACCTGTCAGACCGATGGACAGGAAAACCGCATCATAGTTGTCAACAAGGCCATCCAGCGACAGGCCCTCGCCCAGCACCGATCCGGTCTCGATGGTGATGCCGCCGATCATCAGCAACCAATCGATCTCAGCCTGAGCGAAATCATTGGTCGATTTATAGGCGGCAATTCCATATTCATTCAGACCGCCGGGTTTTGGGCGGCTTTCGTGAATGACCACATCATGCCCCAGCATCGCCAGCCGATGCGCACAGGCTAGCCCTGCGGGCCCTGCCCCGATCACGGCCACCGTTTTGCCGGTGAATGCGGCGCGCTGGAACGGATGGTCGCCCGATGCCATAACGCTGTCAGTAGCAAACCGCTGCAAACGCCCGATCTCGACTGGCGATCCTTCGGCGGTTTCGCGTACGCAGACTTCCTCGCACAGCGTTTCGGTCGGACAAACACGGGCGCACATGCCACCCAAGATATTCTGGCCAAGGATGGTTTCACCCGCAGCTTCAGGCTGACCGGCCTGAATCTGGCGCATGAACAATGGAATATCAATGTCTGTCGGACAGGCCGTCACACACGGCGCATCATAGCAGAAATAGCACCGATCCGCGGCCACTGCGGCCTCATGCGGGGCAAGTGGTGGATGCAGATCCGTGAAATTCGAGGTCAGCTCATCGCTGGAAAGCCTCCCGGAGACTATGCCGGGGACCATCTGGCCCTGTGCCATCGCTCTACTCCCTGTAGATATGTTGTTATGGCCTCAGCTTGGCACAATCTGATTTTTTATCAAATGGTAAATTTTGCCAAATGGTCAAAAAATGAATAACCAGGCCGAAACACCCGGTTTTTTACTGTACATTGCTGGTTTTTTGGGCCGGAACCGCTCAGATCATCTGTGACAGGTGCCCCGATTTGATCCAAATTCGCGCGCCCTCTGCTCCTGCCAAAGCAGTGGAACGCGCACCTGGCGGTAATCTCAACCAGTCCCAGACCGAAAATTCTTCGTCGGATTCCTGCACCGAACCTGCGATGACAAACAACTCCAACCCATCGACTGCATCCAGATCCAGCTTTTCGCCAGGTGACAGATTCAATACGCGAACATCTTCGCGTGAGTCCTTGAAAAGCTGAAGATTCGAATCCACGGTAATCGACCGACGAATTTCGGTCCTGTCCTCAGGGTCAAACTGGTGCAGTTTGACTAGTATCGTCGCGCCTTCGTTTGACGAAGGCGTATGGGAAGATGTCGGAGGATTGCGCACATAACTACCTGCAGGAAAATCACCGGTCTCGTCCTGAAACACACCGTCCAGCACCAAATACTCCTCTCCTCCATCATGCGTATGGGCGGCAAAGGCGCTTCCTGGGGCAAAGCGGACAATCGTGGTGGCGCGGGCGACCTCTTCCCCGATCCGGTCCAACATCTTGCGCTCGACCCCTGCGGCAGGTGACGCAATCCAGTCATTCCGGTCGAAATGCACAGCAACACGTTTTGTGAAATCTGCGTTAACTCTCATGCGGCTTCTCCTGTTGGGTCTGGTCTCTAGATGGTTGCGCAAGTCCTGAATTCAAAATTCAGATGCATGATCTATGATCACATCTGGTTTTGTGCCACGTCTCTACCTAGTGTACGCCCAACCAAAATTCGAGCAGTGCTGGCCCAACGCCACGAACCCGAGAGACGCCCGATGCAGACCGCCAACAATAAATTCAATATCGTGGTCATCGGCCAAAACAATCGGCTGCAATACGAGGCACTGCTGTTTGCAGCCTCGTTACGACACAGCTGTCCCGATTTCGCTGGCCGCCTGTTTGTAGCCGTTCCTCAACCGGGGGCCCGATGGTCACAGGATCCCAGCATTCAGGATGAGGATGTCCTGAAAGCGCTACACCAGCTTGGGGCCGAAATTCTACCGTTTGAAAACCGGGCTTTCGGTGGAAGCTATCCCTATGGAAACAAGATCGAAGCACTGTTGGCCTTGCCCGAGGGGGAACCGTTTGTCTTTTTCGACAGCGATACGCTTGTCACCGGAGACCTGAATAGTGTGCCCTTCGATTTTGACCGCCCCGGTGCCTCGCTGAAAGTTGAGGGGACATGGCCGCGCCCGACCCTGTATGGTCCGGGGTATGACGGTATCTGGCGCGCCCTGTATGAGCGGTTCGAACTGGATTTCGACAGCTCCTTGGACAAGGCCCAACCAGCCGAATACTGGCGGCGCTACCTGTATTTCAATGCGGGTTATTTCTTTTACAGATGCCCACGCCAGTTCGGCGAACGGTTCCTGGAATATGCCTGCACCATCCGGGATGAGGATATCCCGGAACTCGCGGGCCAAACACTGGACCCATGGCTGGATCAGGTCGCATTGCCGCTGGTTATCCATGCCCTTGGCGGCGGCCGCGACGCACTGCCCACTGGCCTGCTGGACGGGTCGGTCACGTGCCACTACCGTCTGTTTCCTCTGCTGTATGCACGCGAAAGCGACAATGTGATCGAGGTTCTGGAAACTGTGGTTGCGCCCAACAAGTTCAAGAAAGTGCTCAAGGGCTATGACCCAATAAAGAAACTGGTGCTCCAGCGCAAAGGGCACAAAATACGCGAGATGTTCGATCGCGAAAACCTGCCTCAGCGCGAGCAGGTCATTCGCAACAAGATCAAAAGCAAAGGTCTATGGATGCGCTGACAGCAATGTTGTGCGCACGCGCCCAATCGCCTAGAGATTCTGCAACACATAGTCCAACAGGAGATTTCCACCATGTCTGACGGCCCCACCTACGGTTTCGACACGCTTCAAATTCACGCAGGCGCGCGCCCTGATCCGGCAACAGGTGCCCGTCAGACGCCGATTTATCAAACAACGGCATATGTGTTTCGCGATGCAGACCACGCGGCGGCTCTGTTCAACCTGCAGGAAGTCGGCTTTATCTATTCCCGCCTGACCAATCCCACCGTGGCGGTTCTGCAGGAACGCGTGGCAACGCTTGAGGGTGGCGTTGGAGCAGTTTGCTGCTCGTCCGGTCATGCCGCCCAAATCATGGCACTGTTTCCGCTGATGGGACCTGGCTGCAACGTGGTGGCCTCGACCCGGCTGTATGGCGGCACGATCACTCAGTTTAGCCAGACGATCAAACGGTTCGGCTGGTCTGCCAAGTTTGTGGATACTGACAATCTGGACGCTGTGAAGGACGCGATCGACGAAAATACACGAGCGGTGTTCTGCGAATCCATCGCCAACCCTGGCGGCTATGTCACCGATATACGCGCACTGGCGGATGTGACAGATGGCGCCGGCATTCCGCTGATCGTCGACAACACCTCGGCCACACCCTATCTGTGCCGCCCGATTGAGCACGGCGCGACGCTGGTTGTGCATTCAACCACCAAATACCTGACCGGCAACGGCACTGTCACCGGCGGCTGTATCGTGGATTCGGGCAAGTTCGACTGGTCCGCGAATGACAAATTTTCCTCGCTCAGCCAGCCGGAACCGGCCTATCACGGGCTGAAATTCCACGAGACATTCGGTCCGCTGGCTTTCACATTCCACGGCATCGCAATCGGCCTGCGTGATCTGGGCATGACGATGAACCCACAGGCGGCGCATTACACGCTGATGGGGATCGAGACTCTGTCTCTGCGAATGGAGCGTCATGTAGAGAACGCGCAAAAGATCGCAGCCTGGCTAGAGGCCGATGACCGCGTGGAATATGTGACCTATGCGGGCTTGCCCTCGTCGCCCTATCACGACCGGGTCAAGACGCATTACCCCAAAGGGGCCGGTGCGCTATTCACTTTTGCGGTCAAGGGCGGCTATGACGCCTGTGTCAAACTGGTGAACGCGCTGGAGATCTTCAGCCATGTGGCCAACCTGGGCGACGCGCGGTCGTTGATCATTCATTCGGCCTCGACCACCCACCGTCAGCTGACCCCGGAACAGCAAGAGGCCGCAGGCGCCGGTCCCAGCGTTGTTCGGGTGTCCATCGGCATCGAAGACGCCAACGATCTGATTGCCGATCTGGATCAGGCGCTGGCCAAGGCAACGGCCTGACAAATGGCTGGGCACGATACCAACGATCTAGGCCAGCCCATCGGCCGGCCGGTTTCGGGCAATTTTCCGCGCCCGACGCCGCCTTATACACCGATGGAAGGTCAATACTGCTCGGTCGTGCCCCTTGATGTGAACAGGCATGCGCCCGGTCTGTACCGGGCGTTTGCCAATGACACTGATGGGCGGAACTGGACTTATCTGCCCTATGGCCCATTCGACAGCGAAGAAGATTTCGCCGCCTGGACCCGCGCGTCCTGTATGGATGCCGATCCCATGTTCCACACAGTGCTAGACGGTGATGGCACCCCGATTGGCATGGCCTCGTTCCTGCGGATTGAACCTGCGGCCGGTGTGGTCGAGGTTGGGCACATCCATTTCTCACCGCTGCTGCAGCGCAGTCCGAAATCCACCGAGGCGATGTACCTGATGATGCGCCGCGTGTTCGACGAGCTGGGGTATCGCCGGTACGAATGGAAATGCGACGCGCTGAATGCCCCGTCCTGCAGCGCGGCCCAAAGGCTGGGCTTTACCTTCGAAGGCGTCTTTCGGCAGGCCACCCATTACAAAGGGCGCAACCGCGATACGGCCTGGTACTCGATCCTCGATACAGAATGGCCGCGCATCCGCTCTGCTTTCGAGGGCTGGCTTTCACCAGAAAATTTTGATCAGTCGGGCCAGCAGCGGCAATCCCTGATGGCCCGAACCAGCGACACATCCTAGTCGGAAATCAGAAATTCCATCGACACGTTGACCGAGACCGAAATCTCGCCCCCGGAAACCGGAACGCCGCCCTCAGCCGCCATGTTCATTGCACGCATTTGAGGCATGGGATTGAACCCTCCGGCCTGTTCGCGGATCATCTGAACCGGGCCCAGCGTGACTTCGGCCGCCTGTGCCAGTTGGTTGGCCTTTGCCCTTGCCTCACCCACTGCCTTGGCCCGCGCCTGTGCCTCAAGCGGTGCAGGGTCCTGAATTCCGAAACTCAGCCCGCCGAAATTGTTGGCCCCGTCGACAATGACCGCATCCATGATGGTACCCAGCTGCGACAGATCGCGAACACGCACCACGACGCTGTTGGATGCGACAAAGCCGGAAATCTCTGGCCGCTCTCCGCTAGAACTGTTCCGCCCAGACCATACCGGCGACAAAGACAGATCACGTGTCTGCACATCACGGGTTTCGATCCCCATCTCATCCAGTCGAGTCAGAATTTTGGTCACCGCGTCCGAAGTCGCCTGCATCGCATTTGATGCCTGTGCATCTTCGTTTGTTACACCCAGGGTAATGGTGGCCATATCCGGGGCCGCATGCACCATGCCTACCGCATCAACAATGATGCGACGTTCTTCCGCAGTTGCCATCCCTACCGACGTCATGGCCAGCACAGCGGCCAGAAAAGCGATTTTCTTCAATATCTTCCCTCCAATTATCCTGATTTCAACATGGGGCTGCACCGGGTCACGGGGCAAGAGGAGACGCAGGCTTTTTCTTTCCCTCGGCGAGATCCTGCTTTAATGTCGGTCTGCGGACGAGGCATCGTTTGCATTGCAACTGACAATTATGGTTCCTCCGGATTATGAAACCCGCTTTTGCGCTGTCCATTTCTACAACCGGAATTTCTTTGCACCACAATTCCGATGGCGACTGGTTCGCCATAGGTGAGGTGTCGTTGGATGCCTCCAACTTGGAAGAGCAGTTGAAAGCGCTTCGGGACAAGGGGTTTGCGCTTGAAAATGACCTGAGCTGCAAGGTCATCATCCCAAGGGATCAGGTCAAATTCATCAAAGTCGATACCGCCGGATCATCCTTCGAAGACACCGAACAGGCTGTGCAAAACGCTGTATCCGATGCCACCCCTTATGACCTGACAGAGCTGGTATATGTCACGGCACATGACGGGGCGACCACATGCGTCGCCGTCGTTCCACGCGATACACTGGAGGAAGCTCGGGGGTTTGTGCTGGGATACGGATTCGTTCCGGTCGCGTTCAGCGCTGCATATGAAACAGATGATTTTCCGACCGAACCGTTTTTCCCGCTTGGGGACGCGCCTGCGACCACAAACGCGCCCAAAGTGATCCCCACAGACCCCGCGCAGGATAGTCCGGTTGTTCACGCGATCGCCGATTCTACCGCTCCGACCAGCTTTTGGCCTGTCCAAAAAGTGGCCGCACCTAACTGGGCCTCTCTGCCATCAGTGCGAATTGCAGCGGCGGTAGCTTTGATGTTGGTGGCCGGTGGCATATGGAGCCTTTTCGGAGAAGACAGCCCTGCCCCTGCCGATTCAGAACTGGCCCTGCTTGACGAAACAATATCCCAACCCGAACCGAGTTCTGGACCTGTCGAGCCTGCAGAGACACCCGCAGCACAGGCCGAAGTCACAGTGCCTGAGACCGCAGAGCCAGAAATGGCACCGACCTCTGAATCAGAGTCCGAGCTGTCTGCAACCGACCAGGCCATTCTTGAGGCGCTGAACGTTGCGCCCGCGTTGGTAGACGAAATCGAGCTTGAGCCTGAACCTCAGTTAGTTCCGACACAGCCGGAGATCGAAATCACGTCACCGGGCCTTTTGATAGCGCCAGCGCAGGATCCGCAAATTGAGCTGTATCTGGCCTCCAAAGACGACTCGAATCTGTCGCGTGATGCAATCGCATTGCCGCCAGTACACACATACGACACCGACCTACCATTTGATTTCGAACCACTTTCAACCGCTGCCGGGGCAAGGTTCAGCCTTGACGAGCGCGGGCTGGTAATACCAACCAAAGAAGGCGTCTTGAACCCGGACGGAGTGGTTGTCTATTTGGGAACACCTTCGAAAACTCCCCCTCCATCGGCTTTGGTCCGGCTGGAAAAGGCACCTGTTGAGGAAGTGGTCGACAACAGGCTGGCGACATTGCGACCAAAACCAAGGCCCGAGAACCTGACCGAAAATTTTGAACGGCAACGGCTTCAAGGGCGTACATTGAAGGAATTGTCCGGAATTCGCCCGAAACCGCGCCCGGAATCCCTGTTGCGTGCTCCGCCGCCCCCGGAATCGACTGAGCCCCTTGCAGAAATGAGGGTGCCGCGCCCCAAACTCCGACCGGCCGGGCTGACCCGGCAGGCCAGTGCAGGTACTGCGACTTTGGGTTCGACAGCTGGAATTGAACAGCTCAACAATGAGGTCGGAACGTTCCAGCCCAAAACCACAGCGCCCAAAATCCCATCCTCGGCTTCGGTTGCACGGCAGGCCACAATCGACAATGCAATCAACCTGCGGAAACTGAACCTGATCGGGGTTTACGGCAGCCCATCCAATCGCCGCGCATTGGTTCGGCTGCCCAGCGGCAGGTACAAAAAGCTTAAGATCGGGGACAGGCTTGACGGCGGCAATGTCATTGCTATCAGCGACAATGAATTGCGCTATCAGAAACGCGGGCGAAACGTGGTTCTCAAGATGCCACGTGGTTAAGAGGCGGCCTGCGCGGGTGACCACGCAGGATTACCTTCTTGCATCAAGCTGCTGAAATTTCTCCACTTTCAATCTGCTCTCGCTCGATGGATTCGAACAGCGCCTTAAAGTTACCCTCGCCAAACCCATCGTCGCCTTTGCGCTGAATGAACTCGAAGAAAATCGGTCCGATGACCGTTTTCGAGAAGATTTGCAGCAGAATCCGGGTCTCACCACCGTCCAGAACGCCCTCTCCATCAATCAGAATGCCGTGCTTCATCATCCGGTCCAACGGCTCTTCATGATCGACCACGCGGGTTTTGGACAACTCATAATAGGCTTCGTTCGGGCCGGGCATGAACTTCAGCCCCTTTTCGGCAATCGCATCGGTCGAGGCATAGATATCCTCGCTGCCCACAGCGATATGCTGGATGCCCTCGCCCTTGTATTTCTTCAGGTAGGAAACGATCTGCCCGGTTTCACCGCGATCTTCGTTGATCGGAATGCGGATACGCCCGCATGGAGACGTCAGCGCGCGACTAAAAAGACCGGTGAATTTGCCCTGAATGTCAAAAAAACGGATTTCACGGAAGTTGAACAAATCACCATAGAACTTGAACCACTTGTCCATATTGCCCTTGTAAACATTGTGGGTCAGGTGATCGAGATAATAGAACCCATCCCCCCGGGGCTTGGACTGTTCTGTCCATGTGAATTCCTGATTATAGGGCGATGTTTCGTAATATTGATCAATGAAATAGATCAACGATCCGCCAATCCCCTTGATTGCAGGCACATTCAGTGTCTTGTCTGCCGCGTCATAAGGTTCAGCCCCTTTCGCTACAGCGTGCTCATAGGCTTTCTGCGCATCCACGACGCGCCATCCCATCGCCGGAGCACAAGGGCCATGCTCGCCCACGAACCGGGCAGAATAGCTGTCGGGATCTGCATTCAGGATGTAAGTCACATCACCCTGTTGCCACAACTCAATCGCAGGCTTGTCCTTGTGGTGACCTACCAGCGCGAATCCCATCTTTGCGAACAGATCGCGCAGCTCTTGCGGCTCGGGATGTGCGAACTCGACAAACTCGAACCCATCGGTTCCGGCGGGGTTTTCATCCGATATGATTGATTTCGGGGCGTTGTGAGGGAAAGGACCCATGGCGCGTCTCCGTTAATACAGGAATTTATTTGCTGATTTCAAAATACGTCTTAATCGGCACTTTTTTCGCGCATAGTTTTCCAATAACTTAAAGGGGCGCGCGTAAATTGCGCATAAGATTGGCCAATCACGGAGTTTTTCCGCACATGCTTGATTCCACTGATACGCGCCTGCTGTCAGCGCTGCAGAAAAACGCCCACCTAACAGCACACCAACTTGGGGAGATGTTGAACCTGTCGCCCAGTCAGGCTGGTCGCCGGCGCCAACGGCTGGAGGCTGAAGGGTATATCACCAGCTATGTCGCTCGCCTCGATCCTCTAAAGTTAGGGTTGCAGGTGCAGGGTTTTGTTCAGGTTCATCTGAGTACGCACGGCCCCGAGCAATCTGAAGGCTTTGCCCGTATGGTCGAAACACGCGCCGAAATCACCAGCGCATGGACAATGACAGGTGAGGCCGATTATTTACTACATGTCTATTGCGACGATCTATCCGCGCTTAATCGCTTGCTTCATCAGGTAATCCTTCCACATCCTGCAGTGGCTCGGATACAAAGCCAAATCGTTATGGATCAGCTCAAACGCGACGCCCCCCTGCCCACCTGAGCGCATTGAAAGGACGATCATGGACAACTTCCTTTACCAGGCGACGATCTATCTGGCTGCGGCTGTGATCGCCGTGCCGCTTTCGGCGCGTCTGGGACTGGGCTCTGTACTGGGATATCTGGCCGCGGGCCTTGTCATAGGGCCGTTGTTCGGATTGGTGGGTGCGGAAACGGAAAACCTGCAGCATGTGGCTGAATTCGGCGTAGTCATGATGCTGTTCTTGATCGGACTTGAACTGGAACCGCGCGCTCTTTGGGATATGCGGGACAGGCTTTTGGGGCTTGGCGGCCTCCAGGTGCTTTTATCGACCGCAGTGATCGCCAGCGTCGCCATGTATGCAAATCATCCATGGTCCGTAGCCCTGGCAGTGGGGTTGACGCTTTCCCTGTCATCAACTGCGATTGTTTTGCAGACCCTGTCGGAAAAGGGCTTGATGAAAACGAATGGAGGACGGGCGACCTTTTCAGTACTGCTGACTCAGGACATCGCGGTCATACCAATCCTGGCACTGCTTCCACTGCTGGCTCTGCCTGCCATTCCCCAGATTGCAAATGACGGATCTATCAACCGCATATCCACGGGGCACCACGGCGCGGCGCATCATAGCTTGTCATTGGTCGAGGGGTTGCCAGGGTGGGCGGTAACGCTTGTCACCATTGCCGCGATCGGTTTCGTCATTCTCGCCGGAGTGTACCTGACCAGGCCCTTGTTCCGCTTTATTCATGCGACCCGGCTCCGCGAGATGTATACGGCGCTGGCGTTGATGATTGTGGTTGGCATTTCCTTCCTGATGACGCTGGTTGGCCTGTCACCCGCTCTGGGCGCGTTTCTTGCAGGTGTGGTGCTGGCCAGTTCCGAGTTCCGGCATGAAATGGAGAGCGACCTAGAGCCGTTCAAAGGCCTTTTCCTTGGTCTGTTTTTCATCACCGTTGGCGCGGGCATCGATGTCGCCTATTTCTTTGACGACCCCTTCGACCTGATCGGACTGGCCCTGTTGGTAATCTTGGTCAAAGGGATCATTCTGTTCCTGGTTGGCCGCGCCTTTAAACTGCGCGGACGCGATCACTGGCTGTTTACACTGGGGCTGGCGCAAGCAGGTGAGTTCGGCTTTGTCCTGCTGGCGTTTTCGACCCAGCAGAATGTGATTCCAGGGGATCTGTCACAAAAACTTTTGATGATCATTGCGCTGACCATGCTGATCACGCCGCTTTTGTTCATCATTTATGATCTTCTCTCGCGCCGGATGGGGGATGGCACACCGGCACCCGAACCGGATGAGATCGACGAGAAAGGCCCGGTCATCATCGCCGGGATCGGGCGATTTGGCCAGATCGTCAATCGTCTGGTGCAGGCAAGCGGGTTCAAAACCATCGTTCTTGACCATAACATCGAAACCATCCAGCTGATGCGTCGCTTTGGCGTAAAAGGGTTCCTGGGGGATCCGACCCGTCCGGAATTGTTGCGCGCGGCCGGCCTTGAAAAAGCATCTGTTCTGGTGGCTGCGATGGATGATCGCAAGAAGGTGACGCGTCTTGTCGGCTATGCGCGCCGCCAGCGCCCAGACCTACACATCGTCGCGCGGGCACGGGATCGGACCCATGTGTACGAGCTGTATCAAGCCGGCGCGAACGACATTGTGCGCGAGACATTCGATGGCTCATTGCGGGCCGGGCGATATGTGCTCGAGAATGTGGGTCTCAGCGAATACGAGGCAGCGCAGGCCGAACAGACTTTCTACCACCATGATCGCATGTCGGTTCGTGAACTGGCAGAGCTCTGGATTCCCGGGCTGCCCACCGCCGAGAACAAAAAATACATCGAGCGTGCGCAGCAGCTGGAAAAAGACCTTGAGACCGAACTGCTGGAATTGGCGGAAGAAAACGACAAAAAATCGGCCTGACCTTCAACTGACGGTCAGGCCGCGCGGATCAACTGTCCGAGACGCCAGCTTCGGCAAAGGTCGCCATGCCGGAATGACAGGCAACAGCGCTTTTGAGGATATTGATCGCCAGCGCCCCGCCAGAGCCCTCACCCAGTCGCAGCCCCAGCTTCAGCAAAGGCTCTTTACCGAGCTTGGCCAACACAGCGCCATGCGCACCTTCCGCGCTCTGGTGCCCGGCGATCGTGTGATCTAGCGCGCTCTCTGAAAGGTCAGACAGACACGCGGCGGCCGCTGAGCAAATAAAGCCATCCAGAATAACCGGAATGTGCAGCGCGCGTGCGGCGGCAATGGCTCCGGCCATAGCGGCGATCTCGCGTCCGCCCAGACGGCGCAGAATCTCTAGCCCATCGCCCGAACCGCCATGTAGCGTAACACCTTCGGCCACCACACGGGTTTTGTTTGCTAATCCCGCATCATCGACACCTGTTCCGCGACCAGTCCAATCGCCCGCCTGACCTCCGAACAAGGCGCAAGCAATCGCCGCTGCGGGGGTTGTGTTGCCGATACCCATTTCACCAACAACAAGAAGATCGGCGTCTGGTCTGACCGCAGTCCACCCGGTGCGCAGCGCCTGCAACAGGTCGTCCTCTGACATAGCTGGACCTGATGTGAAATCCGCGGTCGGTCGTTCAAGCTCCAGCGCGTGGACATCCATCGTTGCCCCAGCCGCCTTGGCCAGCTGGTTGATGGCCGCCCCGCCATGTTCAAAGTTCAACACCATCTGCACGGTCACTTCCGGCGGAAAGGCCGAAACACCCTGTGCTGTGACACCGTGGTTTCCGGCAAACACGATAACCTGCGGCGAGGTGATCTGCGGGCGGGCATCCCCGCGCCAGCCTGCATACCAGATTGCCAGGTCTTCCAACCGACCAAGCGCGCCCGGAGGTTTGGTCAGCTGCCCATTACGGTCAGTCGCCCCTTGCGCAGCGGCATCATCGGGCCCGGAGGCTTGCCGGACAGCTTCGCGGAAAGAATTCAGATTGTTAATTTCGGGCAGCATCCAAAGCCTCGTTGCATCAGAGTGGTCCTGCGTGTTTAACCGAAGCGATCAAACCGACAAGACCCTGAAAGGCGCAGGAGTGCTAAAAAACGACACCAAGCTCATTTCTGCCTGGGATATTCCGCTGGCTTTGGTCCTGTTGACGCGTTTGCCCGTGCCGCGGCTGCCTGACAGAGTGTTCTCGCGTCAGGCCAGCGCCGTTTGGGCCTTTCCATTGGCGGGGCTTGTTGTCGGCATGTTGGCCGGTGCCGTGGGATGGATGGCGACGGCTATGGGGCTGCCGTCCATAGCGTGTGCCATACTTGTCGTTCTTGTCCTGACCATCACCACCGGCGCGATGCACGAGGATGGGCTTGCAGATACCGCTGACGGGCTGTGGGGCGGTTTCACGCCTGAACGGCGGCTAGAGATTATGAAGGACAGCCACATCGGCACCTATGGCGTCCTTGCCCTGATTTCTTCGCAACTGCTGCGCGTGTCGTTGATTGCTGCGATCCTTTCGAATGCGGGTTTTGCCACCATATTGGCCGCATGCATCGTTTCGCGGGCTATGATGCCTGTTGTTATGTCCGTCCTTCCAAATGCCCGCCAATCGGGCCTTAGCCATTCAGTGGGCGCACCCGGATCGACCGCGGTGATACTCGGCGGGGCCATGGCGCTGCTGCTCACTCTGCCAATGATCGGGTTGCAGGTGGTTTTCCCTGCGCTGATTGCCGCTTTGTCTGCGGTGGCAATGGCGATGCTAGCCAAGGCCAAGATCGAGGGTCAGACCGGTGACATACTGGGCGCCACTCAACAACTGGCCGAGATAGGGTTTCTTATGGCCGTAGCTACGCAGGTTTAGTGGCCCCGATTTCAATAGGTGACTGCAATATAAAAAGGCCACCTCCTTGCGGGGATGGCCTTAAAACTTTGATTTTAGCAGGTTCAGGCCGCCGCTGCCGCGCGCGAGGTCAGAACCTCATCCACCTGCCTGGCCGCAGACACTTCGCCTGCGCCGGATACTGCCGCGACTTCGCGGGTCAGACGCTCAAGCGCGGCTTCATAAAGCTGACGTTCGGAATAGCTCTGTTCGCGCTGATCATCGGTGCGGTGCAGATCGCGGACAACTTCGGCAATCGAGATCAGATCACCCGAGTTGATCTTTTGTTCATATTCCTGTGCCCGGCGGGACCACATGGCACGCTTGACCTTGGCCTTGCCCTTAAGCGTTTTCATCGCCTGGCTGATGACATCCGGCGAGCTGAGCGACCGCAGACCAGACTCGGTCGCTTTGTTGGTCGGCACGCGCAGGGTCATTTTGTCTTTCTCAAAGGAAATGACGAACAGCTCGAGCGAGTATCCCGCAACTTCCTGTTCTTCGATCGAAATGATCTGACCGACACCATGGGCCGGGTAAACAACATAGTCGTTGGGGCGAAACTCAAGCTTCTTCGACTTAGACATACAGGTTCTTCCTTGGTTACGAGAGCGCGGGACAGACAACAAAACGACCCACCCCGTGCCAGTACGGCCCGGTCAGGTTGCTGTGTTTTCAACTAATCAGAACTCCAAAGCGAGCATACTTACGGAGTCATCCCCATCTCAATCAACGTTCAATTTCCGAGTATATCACAAAATTGAGACACTCGAAAGGCTGCCCCTTTCCACTTGAAAGAAAGGTGTTAAGAAACAGATAGATAAGGCGCCATCCCACTGCTGAACTGACAAGTTCAGAGCGCGAATCGCTTAGCCGCCTTCGCCGGGGGCCTCAGAGAAGTATTTCTCCATCTTACCCTCTTCGCCATCACGCTCTTCTGCATCAGGCAGCGGGTCTTTCTTGGTCACGATCACCGGCCACTGCTCAGAGAACTTACGATTAAACTCGACCCATTGATCCATGCCCGGCTCAGTATCCGGACGGATCGCATCAGCGGGACATTCCGGTTCGCAAACACCGCAGTCGATGCATTCATCGGGATGGATGACCAGTGTATTCTCACCTTCGTAGAAACAATCCACCGGACACACTTCGACACAGTCGGTGTATTTGCAGGCGATGCAGTTTTCAGTGACAACATAGGTCATGGTGAATTTCCCGTTTGCGGTTTGGGCGTCTAGCTAAATCAGTATGGCGTCAGCTTCAAGATATGTTCAGCTATCTTGATTGCGAGAAAGATCAAGTAGACGCCGATCCTTCTTGGTGGGACGACCTTTTCCCTCAAACCCTGGATTTCGCGGCTGCGTGTCCTGCTTTTCGGTCAAATCGGTATACAGTGTCTGCGCCTCGGTTGCCGGTCCGCGCCGATCACCCAGTTTTTCGATACGCACAACGCGCACAATCCGCCCCTGAGGGAAGGTCAGAACATCACCGGGGGCCACAGGCTGCGCCGGTTTCAGGATCCGGTTTCCGTTGACGCGGACATGGCCGCCACTGACCTGTTTGGCGGACAGGCTGCGGGTCTTGAAGAACCGAGCCTGCCACAGCCATTTATCGATCCGAAGCCGGGCCTCGGTCATAAGGCGTTAATTGCCTTCCTTCAAACCCATAAGCGCGGCCGCGAACGGGTTATCGGGATCAATGGGCTTTTCCTTTTTCGGCGGACGAGACGAGAAGGTCTTGGCACCCTGCGGCTTGCCACCTTTCTTGCCCTGCGGCTTGCCCCGGCCATCCTGAGGCTTACCGCGCGGCTTACCTTTGCCCTGCCCCTGCCGCTGTTCACGGCGTGGGCCTTGGTTGGCCTGACGCTGACGGCCCCAGGTGAAAGTATAGAAAACCTCAACCTCGGGTTCATCTGTTGCTGCTGTCGGCACGGTGGCCTCGGCTGCTGCCTCGGTGCTTTCGGTGGCCTCGGCTGACGCCTCGGTGGGTGCGGCGACCTCTTCGGGGGTTCCCTCTGGTGCGGGTACTTCCTCGGAGGCAGCTGCTTCCGTGGCCTCTGCGGCAGGTAGCTCTGCCGGTGCGGGCTTAACCTTTTCACGCTCGGCGCGTTCGGCCTTGTAGCCCAGCCCCTGCATCAGGTCAGCGAATTGTTCCAGCGTCATACCGGTGATCGACAGCATGTCAGGCTTGGCCTCGAACCCACCACGGCTGTCTTCAGCGCGCAGCATGTCGGCCAGACGTTCCAGCATGTCGATCCGGATCGAGCGTTCGCCCGCATCGCGATAACCACACATAGTGTCATAACCGTCAGGTGCGCCTTTGGCGATGGGCACAGTAACAAGACCCGGAGGCGGCGCGTCGGGAAATTCCTGCAGGCCATTTGCCAATGCCCACAGAACAAGACGCAGACGCGTTGGGGCCGGTTTCAGCAGCAGCGGCATGAAAATGGTGAACTGACCAAAGCGGATACCGTGTTTGCGCAGCGCGCCACGGGCGTCCTGATCCAGATCCTTGACGTCTTGCGCGACACCTGCGCGCGGCAATACGCCTAGCGCCTCAACCATGCGGAAGGCAAAACCCCTGGCCAGCCCATTGAGTTCTTCATCGCGCGACAGGTTCAGCAGCGGCTCGAACAGTGCGGCCACTTTGCGGTCGATGAAATGCTGCAGGCGACGCTGAACTTTCTGTTCAACATCGGGGCCCGCGGCCTCGTCCACAAAAACCTCGACCAGCGGCTTGAGAGGCTCTGCCCCGGCAACCAGCTTGCCAACGGCATATTCACCCCACATCAGGCCACCCTGATCGGTAAAATCAATTTCGGTATCGGGTGCATTATAGAAGCGATCGGCACGCAGATGGAATTGCGGCGCGAGGGCTTGCAAGGACGCCGATTTCAAGGCTTTCGCCTCGGCTCCTTGCGCGCTTTTGTCCGGACTGAACCGGAACCCTTCCAGACGACCGACGAATTCACCTTCGACGGTCACTTCACCCTTGTCATTTACTTCGGCCAAAAGGGCCTCCTTCTGTTTGAGCCGGCGCAACAAAACGGATGTGCGCCGGTCCACAAATCTCTGAGTCAAACGGTCATGCAGAGCGTCTGACAGCCTGTCTTCTACAATGCGCGTCTCATCACGCCAATGGGATTCGTCACGCACCCAACCATTTCGTTGCGCAACGTAAGTCCAGGTGCGAATATATGCCAACCTTTTTGACAGTGCATCTATATCGCCATCCGTTCGGTCGATCCGGCGGATTTGCCGCGCCATAAAGTCATCCGGGATCGAACCACCTTCATGCAGGTGGCCAAAAATCACTTCGATCTGGCTGGCATGTTCGGCATGGCTGATGCCGCGAAAATCGGGGATTCGGCAAACATCCCACAACAAACGAACGGATTGCGGATCACTGGCACGGGCCGCAATTTCGGCAACTTGCGTCAAGGATTTAAGCACATTCAGATCATCTGCCGGACGGGCTTTGATCAGGTGTTCGCTATCCGGGCTAATCTCGAGCGTGTGGATCAGAGCGTCAATCGAACCAAACTGCAAGGCGGCATTCCGCCAATTCAGTTTTTTCATCGGCGCAAAGCGGCTGTCCATAATGGCCTGCGCGACACCATCGTCCAGAGGCGGCGCCTCGCCGGTCACGCCGAAGGTTCCATCGGACATACCGCGCCCAGCGCGGCCAGCAATTTGGGCAAGCTCATTCGGGGCCAGGGGCCGCATGCGCCGGCCATCGAATTTGGTCAGGGACGAGAACGCAACATGGTTCACATCCAGGTTCAACCCCATCCCGATGGCATCGGTGGCAACCAAATAGTCGACCTCACCATTCTGATAGAGCTCAACCTGCGCATTCCGTGTACGCGGACTGAGCGCCCCCATGACCACAGCCGCCCCACCCTTTTGACGGCGTAGCAGCTCGGCGATGGCATAGACGTTGTCGACCGAAAACCCGACGATGGCGCTGCGTGGTGGCATGCGGCTGATTTTCTTGGAGCCGGCATAGACCAGTTGCGACATCCGCTCCCGCCGGACGAATTGTGCTTCGGGCACAAGTGCCGCGATGGGACCGCGCATAGTATCGGATCCCAGAAACAGGGTTTCATTGGTGCCGCGCGCGCGCAGCAACCTGTCGGTGAAGACGTGGCCGCGTTCCGGGTCGGCGCAGAGTTGGATTTCGTCGATAGCCACAAAATCGGCACCCATGCCTTCGGGCATCGCCTCGACCGTACAGACCCAATATTTCGCACGCGGCGGTACGATACGTTCTTCCCCGGTGATCAGCGCCACCACCGACGGTCCGCGAATGGCGACGATTTTGTCGTATACCTCGCGCGCAAGCAGGCGTAGCGGCAGGCCGATCACCCCCGTGCGGTACCCCAGCATACGTTCGATTGCGTAATGGGTTTTGCCTGTATTGGTCGGACCAAGTACGGCCACGATTCGGGATGACCCGCTCACCTTTGCCCCCTGCCCCCGGTTCTCAGAGGGCCGAGCCCTCGACCTGGGCTTTCAGTCGATTCACTGCATTGGTTACTTCTTCGTAATGGGGATGTATAGCCAAGGCATGGGAATAGGCCGCAAATGCCTTTTCGGGCTGACCCAGAATCTCAAATATCAATCCAAGCCCGTAGATGGCCTCATAGTTGTTCGGGTTCAGCGTCAGGGCATGTTCCAGATCTGCGGCAGCCATCCCGAACCTTTCGATCCCAAAAAACGCAGAGGCCCGCGCGTGCCAGCCTTCGGCGAAATCAGGCGCGTGGTCTGTCAGGGCCGTCAAATGCTCGATCGCGGCATAGGTGTCACCATCATCCAGTGCTTCGCGCCCACGCTCCAGCAGCAGGTCGGCGGAGGCCGAACCCGATTGCGACCAGAGCGCCCGTAACTGGCGGTCGATTCCAGTCGCTTGGTCCGGTGTGGCCTGTGCAAGGTTCTGCAACAACTCGGCCTCGTCGCGGGAATCCTCCTGCTGCGCAAGGCAAGTGGAGGAAAACATGACTAGGACAAAAAGTGCCGCAACGGTACCTTTGAGATTGTTGATTGCATTGCTCATAACAAGTGTCAGTGTAGCGTTGCGACCGAGGATGTCCATTCACGGCGTACTAACAAAATGAGGAAGATCATGAGCGATTCATTGGAAAAAGCCGCAGCAGTGCTGAATGAGAAACTGTCGGGCGGCGATTTCGACGCATCGGCTAAATTTGCCATCGCGGATTTGGGCGCGATCGTAGTTGATGCAAGCGGCGCGCGCATCAGCGATGAAGAAACGGACGTGACTTTGAACGCTGATGCGGACACGTTCGAGCAAATTCTCAATGGTGATCTGGACCCGACAAGCGCCTTCATGGCCGGAAAACTGAGCATCGACGGCGACATGGGCGCGGCAATGAAACTCGCCTCGGCCCTGGCCTGATGGAATATGCGTCGGCCCCTTTGTTCGAAGACGTGGCTGGCGGCCCCGCTGGCGGTGTTGCACATTGGTTGAACACCGCCGACGGTACCCGAATTCGCGTGGCGCATTGGCGCCCCGAAGGTACAGCGAACGGGACTGTCATGCTGTTTCCCGGTCGCACAGAATACATCGAAAAATACGGTGATGCGGCGAGTGAATTCGTCAAGCGTGGCTTTGCCGTGTTGGTGATCGACTGGCGGGGTCAGGGATTGGCAGACCGGTTGCTTGACGATCCGCGGGTTGGCCATGTCGATAAATTCACTGACTATCAGCAAGACGTAGATGTGTCGCTAGAGCTGGCCACAAAGCTTGATCTGCCCAGGCCCTGGCATGTTATTGGCCACTCTATGGGCGGTGCCATTGGATTGCGGGCAGTTTTGGAAAACGATTGTTTTTCTACCTGTGTTTTTACCGGTCCGATGTGGGGGATTTTCTTTACGCCCCTTATGAAACCCATCAGCCGGTTGACCGCAAATTGGGCCCCACGACTGGGGTTTGGCGAAAAGACGCCCCCGACCACATCACTGGACAGCTATGTTCTGACACAGCCTTTCGAAGGCAATAGCCTGACGCGCGATCCTGCCATGTACAAAATGATGCAGGATCATCTGGCCAAGTATCCTGAACTGTCTCTTGGTGCACCGTCGACGATCTGGCTGCGCGAGGCATTAGATGAATGCGACTGGTTGATGGTGCAGACTGCCCCAGCCATTCCATGCCTGACATATCTTGGCTCCCACGAGCAGATTGTGGACCGCAAGGCCATCCGCGCACGCATGGCAAACTGGCCCAACAGCACGTTGATCGAAATTCCAGACGGTGAACACGAAGTCCTGATGGAACCGCCAGAGGTGCGCGACCCTGCATTTGACCAAATCGCCGCGCATTTCAAAGCTGCATAGACGGATCACCCCCTGGAACCGGCGCTTTCCCTTTGACTGTCCGCTTGTGATCCTCGCCGGTCGCGCCTAGATGTTTGCCAAAGCAGATTTTCGAGGTGATCCATGCGCGACCTTCCTTTTCCAGTACGTGACGCAAACGCGGTCGGCGGGGCCGATAATCTTGGCAACCTGCCGGAATGGGATCTGACGGATCTCTATGCTTCGGAAGACGCGGCCGAGCTTGCGCGTGACCTGGACTGGTTGGAAACCGAATGCGCCGCCTTTGCCGCAGATTACGAAGGCAATTTGGCGGATCTTGATGCCCTGGGCTTGCTGACCTGCGTGTTGCGGAACGAAAAGATCAACTCGATCGCCGGGCGTATCATGTCCTTTGCCGGACTGCGCTATTATCAGCTGACGACCGACGCCGAGCGCGCCAAGTTCCTCTCGGACATGCAGGAAAAGATCACTGTCTTTACCACGCCGCTGGTGTTCTTCACGCTGGAAATCAATCGCCTCGACGACGACGCGCTAAAAGCGCATTTCGACGCCAACACCGATCTGGCCCGTTACGAGCCCGTATTCCGCCGCATCCGCGCGATGAAACCCTATCAGCTATCTGACGAGCTTGAAAAATTCCTGCACGATCTGGGTGTTGTTGGCGATGCCTGGGAACGCCTTTTCGACGAGACCATCGCAGGCTTGACCTTTGATGTTGACGGAGAAGAGTTGAACATCGAAGGCACACTCAACCTACTGACCGAGCAGGACCGCAGCAAACGCGAAGCGGCTTCTCGCGAATTGGCCCGCGTGTTTCAGGACAACGTCAAGACCTTCGCGCGCGTTCACAACACGCAGGCCAAGGAAAAGGAAATCGTCGACCGCTGGCGCAATATGCCGACCGCGCAAACTGGTCGTCACCTGTCGAATGACGTCGAGCCCGAAGTCGTCGAGGCCCTGCGCGAGGCGGTCGTGGCCGCCTACCCCAAGCTGAGCCACCGCTATTACGAGCTGAAACGCAAATGGCTAGGTCTGGATGTGATGCAGGTCTGGGACCGCAACGCGCCCCTGCCGATGGAAGACACGCAGATTGTCGGCTGGGATGACGCCGAGAAAACCGTGATGGATGCCTATGAGGCCTTTGATCCCCGTATGGGTGAAATCGCCGCGCCGTTCTTCTCGAAGGGTTGGATTGATGCGGCGGTGAAGCCGGGCAAGGCGCCAGGCGCATTTGCGCATCCCACTGTTACCGACGTGCATCCTTACGTGATGCTGAACTATCTGGGCAAGCCGCGCGACGTGATGACCCTGGCGCATGAGCTGGGCCACGGCGTCCATCAGGTGCTGGCCGCCGATCAGGGCGAGATGCTGTCATCCACCCCGCTGACGCTTGCCGAAACCGCTTCGGTTTTTGGTGAAATGCTGACCTTCCGCAAAATGCTGGACAAGGCCGAAACCCCTGAGCAGCGCAAGATTCTGCTGGCTGGCAAGGTCGAGGACATGATCAACACGGTCGTGCGCCAAATCGCGTTCTATGACTTCGAATGCAAATTGCACGCCGCACGCCGCGAGGGCGAGTTGACCCCGGACGACATCAACGCCCTGTGGATGAGCGTTCAGGCCGAAAGCCTCGGCCCCGCATTTGAATTCATGGAAGGGTATGAGACGTTCTGGGCCTATATCCCACATTTCGTGCACTCGCCCTTCTACGTCTACGCCTATGCCTTTGGCGACGGCCTCGTGAACGCGCTCTATTCCGTCTACGAAAGCGGCGCCGACGGGTTCGAGGACAAGTATTTCGACATGCTGCGCGCCGGTGGATCAAAACACCACAAAGAGCTGCTGGCCCCGTTCGGTCTGGACGCCAGCGATCCCAAGTTCTGGGACAAAGGCCTGTCGATGATCTCGGGCTTTATTGATGAATTGGAAGCGATGGAGGGCTGAAGTCGCCTGAAGCGGAGACGGTGATGTCTGCTTTGCGGACAAAGCGGACTTTGTCATCCGCAACAACTATCGCCATTCTGGATCGGGGGGCAAGGCACCGTGGCATAGGAGCAGTAGACACAACAGTCCCCTTCCAATGGCTTCAAGACCGCTGCGCAAGACTTGCATTCATAGAACCACTGGCAAGCATCCGTCGGCATTATTTCGCTTTCGCTGTGACCGCATTTCGGGCACGTCAGGGTGCTTTCAAGCACTACAGTTTGCTCTGTCATTGTTTCACATCTGCATTATCAGGTAATCGTTGATACGGGCCTCGTTATAGACGACGACCCAAGCTGACGCGGTGATTGCGGTAGTCCCCGAAAGCCACCATTTCAACTTTGTTAGGGAACCGCGCTGATAAGATACAAGCCACGATATAGCGACAAGCGCCGTCGATATCGCCAATACGTAGTAGCTTGCCGCCGCGATCTTTCCGAAAATGGCTAGCCAACTGCCCCCCAGTCCCAGCAACATCATTGTCATGGGCAATACACAGCAAGTCGCGACGCCAAGTGCTGTCAGTGATCCCAGATAACTAACGCTAAGGTACTTCTGCATCTCATTCCCTTGATTAGTTGGAGTTGTCAAAGTGACTGCTTCTCGTATAACTTCTGTAGTCGCTACAGGATCAAGACGGGAAAACTCACATGTTTGCGATTGGGGAAGCATCCCGGCAAAGCGGTGTCGGCATTGAAACGATCCGCTACTATGAACGCGAAGGGATCGTGCCCAAACCAGAACGAGCACCTAATAACCGGCGGATGTACTCCGCGCACGATGTTGGAAGGCTTCGTTTCCTGAAAAAATGCCGTAATTTGGGCTTTCCACTAGCCGATACAAAGACGCTTCTAAGCCTGTCCGAAGGCGACGGAGAAGATTGCCGATCCGTAAAAGAACTGGCTGAGCTTCATATCTTCAATGTGCGTGAAAAGATAAACGAGCTGAAGCGATTGGAAGCAGCGCTGAACGAACTCACAGCCAACTGCGACAGCGGGAATGTCTCTTGCCCCATGCTCTCAAAACTGCGTACCGACTAGTGAAACTTTGGGCTCAAAGCAAACATAATAAACTCACCTCAACTGACTGTCCTTCGACCCGCGCCGGTTGATACCGCCGCGCATTTTGTGCGCCCCGTCACGTTCTTGCTGGCACTCGAGGCACAGTTTCACGCCCGGCAGTGCTGTGCGGCGGTTTTCTGGGATTGGTTCTTCGCATTCGGCACAATGGGTCAGGCTTTCGCCTACGGGCCGTTTCTGGGCCTGCATTCGGGCCAACTCATCCGAAATGGATGCCTCGATCTGTTCGCTTACTGCGCCGTCGCGCGCCCAGCCACCTGCCATCGGGATGCCTCCTGTTAAGGTGTTAGCCGATTTTGCGGCGATTCAAGAAGCGTGGCAAGTCATGGCAGCGCCACTGCATTCTCCAGCACACGGTCAATCACTTCCTGCGTGCCGCGTGAAAACTCAAGCGGGCACGGATATTCGGCACCCTCACGGACCGACCGACAAAAAGCTTCGACCTGCAGCTTATAGTGATCGTCCGCGGGGAAACGTGTGACCTGTATTTCCAGGCCGGGGCGGTGCAATTCGACACGCGCCTCTCCGAACACACGCGGATTGAACGGCGCAGTCAGCCGGATCATGCCGCGGTCGCCATGAAACACCATCTCTTGATGCGGATGCATTCGGATCGAGACATAGCTGGAATAGGTGAAATCCGGGAACTGAGCGCGAATCTCGGTAAAAGCGTCGACCCCATCCTCCCACCGGATGGCGGATTCGACCTGAACCGGCTCCTGCCCGGTGACAAAGCGCGCGCTGCCAATCACATAGACGCCAATATCACGCAGCCCACCTCCGCCGGTCTCAGCCCGGTTGCGAATGTTTGCCGTATCCGCCCGGCTGTCAAAGCTGAACGCACCCGTCACATGGGCCAAATTCCCGATCGCCTTGTCGGCGATCAGCTTGCGTACAAACTTCCATTGAGGGTGTTGGACGATCATATATGCCTCGGCCGCCAACAATCCGGTCTCATCCCGTTTGTTGATCAATGGGGCAAATTCGGACACGGTCATAGCCATCGGCTTTTCACACAGCACATGTTTACCGGCGTCCAGTGCCTTAAGGCTCCATTCGACATGCAAATGGTTGGGCAGCGGGATGTAAACGGCCTCAATCTGTGGGTCGTTCAGCAACGCATCATAACTGTCATAAACCGTCAAATCCGGGCAAAAGGCCTGAAACGGTTCGGCTTTGGCGGGATCGGACGTCGCAAGGCCTGCCAGACGCGCGCCCTCAGCTGCGTGGATTGAAGGGGCCATATATTGCCGCGCGAATTTCGCCGCTCCCAATACGCCCCAATTCACCGGATTCTGCATCATGGACACCCCCTATGGCTTTGATCCGGTCTGTTGTAATCGCCCTCAGTCCGAGTGTCATTAGCGCTAACACAAATAGAAAACCCGGCGCGACCAATGTCGCACCGGGCCCGTTCAAATAACGAAGAGGTCAGGCTGTGGCCAGCATCCCTTTTTCGCGGGCAAGCTCACGCATCTTCTTCTGAAGTTTCTCAAAAGCGCGGACTTCAATCTGGCGAATGCGTTCGCGACTGACATTATACTGCGTACTCAGCTCTTCCAGTGTGACGGCCTGATCCATCAGGCGGCGTTGGGTCAGAATGTCTTTTTCCCGGTCATTCAAAACTTCAAGAGCAGCCGCCAACAGCTCGCGGCGGGCGTCGAGCTCATCGCGGGCCTCATAATCGCCCGCCTGATCGGCATCCTCGTCCTCAAGCCAGTCCTGCCATTGCATGGTGCCTTCGCCCTCGGACCCGACGGTCGCATTCAGAGAGGCGTCGCCACCGGACATCCGGCGGTTCATGCTGATCACTTCTGCTTCGGTCACACCAAGGTCATTTGCGATCCGGGCCACGTTTTCCGGACGTAGGTCGCCCTCTTCAAGCGCACCGATGCGTGCCTTTGCTTTGCGCAAGTTGAAAAACAGCTTTTTCTGCGCCGAGGTTGTACCCAGTTTGACCAAAGACCATGACCGCAGAATGTATTCCTGAATCGAGGCGCGAATCCACCACATGGCATAGGTCGCCAGCCGGAATCCTTTTTCCGGGTCAAACCGTTTCACGGCCTGCATAAGACCGACATTGGCCTCGGAGATCACTTCGGCCTGTGGCAGCCCATAACCGCGATAACCCATAGCGATCTTGGCCGCCAACCGTAGGTGGGAAGTCACCATTTTATGTGCAGCTTCAGTATCTTGCTTCTCAACCCAGCTTTTGGCCAGCATGTATTCTTCTTCTGGCTCCAGCAGGGGAAACTTCCGAATTTCCTGCATATAGCGGTTCAGCCCGCCTTCCGGCGTCGGCGCGGGGAGATTTGCGTAATTGGCCATGTTTCTTGTCCCTCCGACAAATGTTTAAGTCGTTAACATGGATATGGGAGGTCGTCCCGATCCGTTCAAGAGGTACCGTTAACAGTTTGAAATTAACGTTTGATAAAGGAAACCTAAGAAAACGTTATTCACGTAACTTTGCTTATTATGTCAGCGGTGTGCGCAGCTGTTCAATCAGATTTTCCATATCATCCGGCAACACAGCCTCGAAGCGAAGGTTTTCACCCGATATCGGGTGCTCAAAACCCAAAACCGCAGCATGAAGCGCCTGACGAGGAAAGTCTCGTACGGCCTCTGCGGCAGCCGCGCTAAAGGCTCTGGCTGCGAGTTTCCGCTTGCCCCCATAAACCGGATCACCGACCAGACCATGACCGGCATGGGTCATGTGAACCCGAATCTGATGTGTGCGGCCTGTTTCCAGCCAGCATTCGATCAGAGCCAGCCCCTGCGGCGCCCCAAACGTTTCGACCAGACGGGCGCGCGTGACAGCGTGGCGCCCACCGTGAAACAGCACAGCCTGTCGTTGCCGGTCTGTCTTGTGACGGGCCAGCTGAGTGGTGATCCGCATGATATTTCCGGGCTCAAAGCTGACACCTTTGACGCCGCGCAACCGGGGATCATTGGCATCCGGGACACCGTAACAGATGGCGCGATAATAGCGTTCTACACTATGCGCCTCGAACTGCGCGGCAAGCCCGTGATGGGCCGCGTCGGATTTGGCCACCACCAGCAACCCGCTGGTTTCCTTGTCGATACGATGCACGATGCCGGGGCGCTTTACGCCGCCTACGCCAGACAGGTCATCACCGCAGTGATGCAGCAACGCATTGACCAATGTCCCGTTCGGAGAGCCGGGCGCAGGATGCACGACCATACCCGCAGGTTTATTGACCACGATCAGGTCGGTATCCTCGAATACGACCTCCAGCGGGATGTCTTCCGGGCCGATATGGCTGTCTTCGGCCTCGGCCACAGTGATCGCCACCACTGCGCCTTCGACCACCTTGGCCTTGGGGTCGCGGGCGGCGGTTCCGTTGATCATCACGGCCCCCTCTTCGATTAACTTCCCCAATCGGGTCCGCGACAGGCTTTCCCCCGCTGGCACATCCCGGGAAAGCGCCTTATCAAGGCGGGGCGGCGGATCGGCCGCGATTTGAAACTCAATCTGGCGAGTGCCCATGACTGTCCCTTCCGAACCCCAAGAACCGCAGGAAACGCCGCAGCTTCGCCTGCTGCGGAGAATGGTCATGCTGCTGACCGCGGTGATGATTGGCGGGGTTCTAGTGACATTCGCACTGATTGTCATCCGGCTATCGGACCGGACCCCTACCCTGCCCGATCAGGTTGAGTTGCCCGTTGGCGCAAAAGCGCAGGCGGTCACCATTGGAAACAACTGGTTTGCAGTTGTGACTGATGACAATCGCATCCTGATCTTTGACAAAACCACTGGCCGGCAGCGCCAGGAAATTACCGTCGAATAAGGTCAACCCTCTAGCGCCATGCGAAACACGATCTCGGATGCCTGGCGCAGCGCCTGATATTCCGCGGCTGTGTCCCGGCGAAACGACTGATCATGCATGCTCAACCTGACAGGGGCAAAAAGCTGCGTCCGGTCGGGAAAGAACTCTTGATGAAAACTCACATCTTCATTTGCCACAAACGCGTCCAGCCAGGCGCGTTCATCCGGTTCAAGCACATCATTCTTACGCATCATCACGGGATCATCGACAGCCCGACGTCGCAACTGGCGACTTTTCTTGCGTCCCATGGCCCTTGTGACCACACCAAACGCCTCACACGCGGCCCTTGAATGCGAAGGATTGGACGATGTTTCGGTCTTGCTGCCCAAGGGCAGTTGGACGCCGATGCGATCCAGAAAATCATCGACAATGTTGCCATTGGCCATTTCAGAGCGCTCATACAGCATAGGCACCAACGAGACGCCCGGAAAAGCTGACCTTATCCGAGCCGCAGCGCTGGCAAAGCTGAAACGCTCAGGATGCGCACGTATCTCGTCCAGCTGGGTACGAATATATTCAGAGCCGCCCCCGGCAAGCCTGCCGTTCTTTGCCCTTTGTTTATAGTCGGCTTCGAAAAAGTCAGAATATCTACGGCAGTAGAAAGCAATCCTCATCTCACGCGCGGGGATCTCAGCGAAAATCTCGGCCAGTTTGTGCAGATCGACTGAGTACAACATCTCAGACGATACCAAGCATGCCTTATCCTCATGCTCAGCATATTCCCTTGCCATCGCTTCGCGCAGGGCGGTGACCGGCTGATCGGTTTGGTTCATGTGGAAGGCAATCAGGTTATGACTGCTGGCCAGACGCCCATGCCCCTCGGTTCGCCTGCGGCCCGTTTCCATATAGTGTAATCCGGCCCCAGCCATCACTTGACCGTTTTTGCGAACAAACCCCTGTAACGCGGTCGACCCAGTCTTGGGCATTCCTATGTGTAGCCAAAGCATGAAACGTTCCTATTCGCCAAGCGACCTCAGGTCTCGGCCTTGGCTGAGAACCCGGCGGTCATCTGACGCATGAGGTCTTGCATCTCGGGTTGTTCGCGCAACTGGGCAACCTGTTGGCGATGCAGATCGCAGGTCATATGGTGCAGGCGTGCCGTCTCAGCGTCTGAGAGCATTTCGTAATACAAAGCCCGTTTCCGATCGAGGATTGTGTCAATCGAGGTCTCAGTTTCGGCGTTTTGGTTCATCATGTTCCAATATTCCATCCCAAGGCTTTCCCCCAGATGATGGGCCCGACCACGCATTTTCTTGACCAGATAGCTTTCGCAGGATTTCAGAGCATAGTGATTGATCTGAACATGCTCGTACCCAACGGAGTCCCGCGCCGATCGCCAACTGGCAGTAAAATACCTTTCGGGCATCGGTTGACCGGATCCGTTGTACCAATGGCATTCTTCCATCGTTTCAACGGTCGGCCTTTTCGGTCGATGGACACCGAGCGCATCCCACAGGCCGCGTTGGAACATGGTCTTAAAGCCCCAAGCTTGCGGCGGTCGAAAAATACGCTCAGGTGCAGCTTGGCGAAACTGATCCGACAGGAAACGGTCCTCGTACCGAACAATGCCGGCGTTTCCGAATAGACGCCAAGTCATTGAAATCGTTTTTGCATCCGGCATGGCACCTGTCAGCGCACGCAATGTATGGTCGCCGGTTCTGACGTTAATATGTTCATCCGCGTCGATAACGATCACCCAATCCTGTGGACGGGCTACTTCCATTTTCAGAAAGGCGTTATAGGCGCGTTTTTGCGGGCTGGTCTGACGTCTCGAGTTGTTGTCGACATGTGTGACAATGCCAAGGTCATGCAATCGCTGCAGCAAGGCATCTGTACCATCGGTACAGTCATTGGTCATGACCACAATCTGGTCCACACCAATGGCACGATTATGGGCGATCCATTCAAGAACGAATGGTCCTTCGTTCTTCATAGGGGTAACGCTGATATATCGAGGATCCTGTTCGGCCATACCTGACTGCCCTGCTTGTTTTCATTGCCCCGGTGGTATCGGAGATTTGTTTAAGATTTTGACCGCAAACTACCGGTATTCAAGCTGGTCACCAAGAGAAATCCGTCTATTTTCCACCTGCACGTTTCAGCTGATTGGAATATCGTTTAAGGGTTGGGCACAGCGCGTGGGCCTTGGAAAGATGAACGCGCGCATTCTGCTTTTCACCTCGTTGCAGATATATCCTGCCGGCCTCGCCTTGAATCGCCGCTGTATTGTCATCCAGTTCCGCAGCCTGAATAATTTGGTTTTGCCCCTGTTCTTCTGCCCCGTTCCTTTCAAGGTATTGCCCCATCGCAAAGACCAGAAATGTGTTGCCCGGATCACAGGCCAACGCATCTGCCATGGCCAGCCTTCCGTTTACAAAATCTCCATCTTTCTCATACAGTTCGGCCAGTCGCTTTAAGTATAACGGGTTATCCGGAAGGCGCTTGGCTACTTTCCGCGCAATATCCAAAGACTGCGCCAAAGATGTATTTCCCAAATGCAAACGCAGCAAAGATTGCACCCCTTCAAAGCGCGGGTCTTCGCGGGAAATACGAACGTCCTCGGGCAACTGAGTTGAGCTTTCTAGCCCGTCAGCCAAAGTCTGCAAACGGGATCGGTTGGAGGTTAGACGGCGCGCCCTTTGATCTACGGACAGACTAGCCCAATCCAATAGGATCAGGTCGAAATTACAGGGCGGACGACCCAGTACCTTCCTCTGCGCAACGTGCGCATTGTAGTTGAACCAAGGCCTCCGAATAGCCTTCTGCATCACCCAATCCATTGGCGGCATTGCGCGCTGCGCAATCTGTTCACGATACAAAAGCCGAGAGCCAAATATGATGACATCCGGGCGCATTGGTTTTGTCCAAAACGCCCTGCTGAACACCTGCGCAGCCTTCCAGCGTTTCTTCTGCCCTCCAAATATCGCGGCTTGAAGTGCAGTTACCACAGCAAAATCTTCAGGCCAGATATGCGGGTTTTCGAAGGCTGCTTCAGTCATCTCTAACGCTTCGGCCCAACGATTCAGATAAAAGTAATTCAACGCCTGAAGAAGTGGAAGGAATGCATTATCCGAACCTGCATCCATCAACGGCTGCACCAGTTCCAATGCCTCTTCGGCCCGATCTCCCGCGCCCAAACCATGAAGATAAAACGAAGCCTTGGCATAGATATGAGCGGCTTCTGAGAGATTCAGAAATTCTTCTGGACCGCGGTGCAGGCGTGCGATCACTTGTTCGTTGGCGCGTTTGACTTCATCTTCGTTCAAAACATCGCGAAAAACTTTTCCCTGCTGCCCTGAAATTCGCGCCGCTGCCATGGAAAAGGCGGAAACGTACGGCGCTATCAACTGATCCGCGCGCGACATGGTATAGAGCTCCAGAAAGTCTCGTTGTGCGCGGGTCAGACTGGAAAGATCCGCGATATCTGACATTTGCATAAGGTGCGGAAACTGCACTTGGAATCGGGCCACAAGCTCGGGCTGATCTGAAAACATGATCGCGGCACACCCTGCGTTTTTTTCAAGATGTGCCGCATACAGTTCTTCCGGTTCGATCTTTGCCGGCCAGGTCGTATGCTTCCACGGCAGACCATTCAGGATGTCGCCACGGCGAATGTGATAGGCCGACACCCCCTTGCCACTTAGTTTGGCATCTGCCTTTTCCATAATGTTCCGGATTTCATCCGTGAACCCGATCTTATGGATGAACTCTCGGTACCGGGGACGGATCTGCTCGACATCTTCCCATTGAAAGGCCAGAACCTCAAAGCCTTCCTCGACGACAACAGAGCGGCCGGAATTCAGATGGGATATCAGCCGATCCGGTGTCGCATCGCCCTGAAACGACCATATCGGCAGGGAGTTCTCGCCTAGAGCATCAAAGGATTCGGTGCTCAGGAAATGCTCATCCATCCACTCTTGTGAGAACAATTCTTGCGGCTGGTCCAGCTCTGGCGCATCCGCACCTTTGGGAAACCAGTTGACCCGATAGCTGGTGTCAAAATCCTCGGCCAACCGGATGCAGGTCAGCATCATCAGCAACCGGGCACCCATCCGGTCTTTGCGCTGGCCGATAAAGACCCCCTTTTCGGGCTTCATGAGGCTGCTTCGGCCAAGGCTGCGCGCCGCAGCCGTCGGAACCTCTGCCTTGCTTGCGCAACAAGCTGTGGGTGACGTTCGCCGCCAATCGCCTCGATCCCACGCATATACAAAGGCAGTCGCCGCCGCGCCCGCATCATCCGGTAATAGGCCTGGGGTTCCAGTGTGCCGTCCATCGCCTCGAGCATAACCGGCTTCAGTATATCCAATTTGCGCAGCATCGGGGCCGCGAAATGGTTTGAAAACCATGTCTTCAGCAGCACGACATTATCGCCTTTCAATCGCGTCACCTGCTGGCGATCAAGATCAAAAAAGGGATCATAGAAAACGTAGGCTTTCCCCACATTTTCTACGGTTTGCGCGGCATCGCTAAAGGGAAGATCCCAGTCTTGCACCTGCCCGAACCGATACCGGGTCTCCCACGGGACCAGCCGTTCATCCAGCGTTGTCTGCGGATTGAAAGCGATGACATTGGCGCCGGGAACAAGGGCCGAGAATGTCAGCGCTCCAAATCCGCCCATCGAAGCGCCCGCAAACACAACCTGATCAAACTGTGCAAAAAAACCCTGATCCGCTTGGGTCTGAAAATACGAGATGATCTCGGGATCGCGGTACCAAGCTTTGGTCCGCGCAAATATCCCCATATGGGACCAGCCTTCGTCACGGAAGAACTTCCAGCCCCAGGGTTCGCGGGAAAAAGACAGGTCGTTGGCATTGGCAATGTTGTCAAAGCTGACCACAAGCCGGGACGCAGACCTTTGGTGAAACAAAACCGAGTGTCTGTTCAGCTTTTGCAGAAACCCGGTCCCGTCCCCACCTGGATACAGCTCGACAAACCAAGGGGGCGCAGGGTCTGTCAGAATCCGTTCATACCCCGTCTTACGATCGGGGTGATCAGGCTTGAGCTGCTCTTTTGAAAGGTCTTCTGCCATGGTGATCAGACCAGATTTTCCGCAAGCCAGAGGCGGAAATCCACCCAGTCAGGCCGCAACTTGATCTCTGATATCTTGGTGCGATGCCAGTCACATGCCTGCGCGTGCAGGCGGCCGAGTTCTTCATCGGCTTTCAGTTCGGCCAGCAGTGGGGCCGCGCGATGTGCTGCTGGCAGTATCGAGTGATCTGTTTCTTTGTTGGCATTCATGTCCTGCCAATAGGCTTGCCCTTGGTCTACGCGGATATGATTGGTCCGGCCCCGATCCCTTTTGACCAGAAACCCATCCAAAGACCGGACGGAATAGTGATGAATCCGCCCCAGCGAATGATCAAATTTCCTCCATGCGCGCCACCCGACCTTCTCGGACGGAAACAGCCTGCCACCTGCATCGGACCAAGCGATTTCGCTTTCTTTCCCTTCTTCGACCCCTTTCGGGCGATGCGGGCCGAACCGCGTAAATTTTCCGTTGTTACGAAACAGGGTTTTCAGACCATAGGCCCGGCCGGAATGATACGGGAATTCCTGATCCCCCATCGAAAAGGACTCGGTCACAGGTTTGTCTTCAAAGCTGATATTCCCCGAACTACCAAACAATTTCCACGCGAATGAGATCGCATCCACCGGCTTTCCGGCCCGCTGTTCGGTTTCTGCGATCAGCGCCGCAAAGCTGTTGTCACCGCAGCGGATGTTCCAGAATTCATCAACATCCAGACACATCAGCCAGTCGGCCTCTTTCACTTTGGGCTGACGCCGCGCGCGCCGTAGCATCTGATGCTGCGGGTTTCCCCCTTCTTTGACCTCGTTCGGGACATGTGTGGCAAGACCCAATTCCTGCAGCCTGCGGGCAATGGCATCCGTGCCGTCTTCACAGCTATTGGTGAAGATCGCAAAGTGATCGACTCCCAGTGTTTTGTGGAATGCTACCCATTCCAGCATATAGGGGCCTTCGTTCTTCATCGTCGTGAATACGGTGAGCGCCTGAGACATGTATTTCCTGCCATAACTTCTTTGCTCAAGTCATACACAACCCGGCAAGCACGAGCGAGATGGGATTTGGGTGCAAAAGAAATACTGCGCGAAACTGGTGCAAAGCTACACCCACTGGATAGGGATCATACTATTTCGAATGAATATCCAAGCGGTTGAAGCGGCTAACCTTAATCACGCCAAAATGCGCCCACTCTTTCTTTGGTTGCAGCAGGACGCATTTGGCTGGTTCAAGGTTAGTCGGTTCTGAATCGTCGTGAATCAGGTCAGAATCTCAGCGACAGACATGACATTCCGCCATCCAGTTTGGCGCATTCCACATTGTCGATTTCGACCACATCATAGCCGTTCTGGCGCAACATCTCGGTGGTACGCGGGAAGCCGGCCGGAGCCAGGACAAATTGGTTGAACCGGATCGAGTTTGCAGCGGCTTCTTCGCCTTCTGCCACATGCAGAACCCGATATCCTTCGAAGCACCCGGATGCGTCCAGCCGTTTCGTGGACAGGATGGTTTCCCCATCCAGCAACGAACAATCCGTTTTGAAGTGCAACACGCCCGGTGGTGTAAAAACCTCGCGTACGGTGTGGCCCCAGTCGGAAACGATTTCGGTCAGCTCTGCGACACCGGCCGCATCGGTCCGATCTGACCGGCCAACCAGAATTTCGCGACCCGTTACCAGAATGTCCCCGCCTTCAATATGGCCGGGCCCAGCGATCTGCCGAACCTCGTCATAAACGCCGCGGATTGTCAGCTCCATCTCGGCCACCTCACCCATGCGGCTGGGTGCACCGGGGCGCATCATCACCGCACCCTGAGGAAGACACAGTGTGGTATCTTCGACAAAGACGGCATCCGGATACGACTCAAGGGGAGCCAGTTCGATAACCTC
Organism: Ruegeria sp. YTSA105; assembly: GCF_059610225.1. NCBI lineage: Bacteria > Pseudomonadati > Pseudomonadota > Alphaproteobacteria > Rhodobacterales > Roseobacteraceae > Ruegeria > Ruegeria sp. YTSA105. The sequence continues at coordinate 118,480 of NZ_JBXWNE010000001.1, read as the reverse complement.
TGCTTCGGTTTTCTTGAGGGTTTCAACATAATGCGCATGAGATGCAAGCATTCGGTCTAGGTCCGGCGTACCGATATCTTCTGCACGCAGACCATCGGTGATGGACGCTGCTGGGCGACGGGTGATCGCGCGCGAGAACTCATAGGTCGGGTCAGTCATTTTCGGTCTCACTTTTCATCAAGAGTGTGATTGGTTGGGCGCGCGGATTTCAACAAGCCGCGGGCCATCTTGGGATTGTGCAGACGACAAAGCTTGGGCCACGTCCAACGGGTCAGGGCCTGTGCGCCAGAACGGCATGCCGCAAGATCGGGCGACGTTTTCAAAATCCGGCGGGGTCGGATCACATCCCAGCACGGTCACGCCGACCGCCTGCATTGATGTTGCGATTTCCTGATAACCGTGATTGTTCCAGATCACGAAGGTGATCGGCAGTTTTTCATCAACGGCGCACATCAGTTCAGGAAGGCTGAACTGCGCCCCGCCGTCGCCTGCGATACAAATGACCGGAGCGTCAGGGTCCGCCAATGCAGCGCCGATCGCGGCGGGTATGCCATATCCAAGCGCTCCGAACCCGGTCGCGGCGTTGAACCACCCGCCGGGCCGATCATGATCGTAGTACAGGTTTCCTGCATAGATCGGATAAGCAGAATCGCCCACCATGATCGCGTTAGGGACTGCATCGCGCATGGCGTTCAGCACATCCAGTAACGCCTGCATTTCCGGCCCGATTTCTTCGACCGCGTTCTGCCGCGAAGTAGCCGCGCGCGCGGCACCGTTTGCCGACTTGGGCGATGCGGCAAACCGATCCACAAGCTCGGCCGCTGCCATCGCCGCATCACCAACAATGGCGATGTCCGCCGCGTGGCGCTTCAGCTGATCGGGGCATAGGTCCACACGGATCAGGGATGGCATTTCAACCATCGTGCCGGTGGCGTACATATCGTAGTCCGTCTGGCCCAGCTCAGTCCCCAAAGCCAAAACCACGTCGGCCTGTTCGATCAAAGCACGCACTGAATTCAGGCTTGGGCTTGCTGGCACGCTCAACGGGTGATCGTACATCAACCCGCGCGCATTCACGGTTTGAACAACCGGCGCATCCAGCGCTTCGGCAAGCTGCCGGATCGACCTGCCCGCGCTGCGCGCACCGCCGCCGACCAGAATGACCGGTGCTTTTGCCGACCCCAGTAGCTTGGCAGCACGGTCAAGAAGCGTCGGATCAAGAGACTTATCGACGGGACCTTTCGCAGCATCGGTCGGACCAGCAAACTCGTCCCCCGCAACGTCTAGCGGGATTTCGATATGTGTTGGCCCTGGGCGACCGGATTGAAACAGGGCGAAGGCGCGGTCCAACGCGGCGGCTAGTTCAACTGACTTTTCAACTCGGTCCGATGACAGAGCGACTGTGCGCGCCATCGCTCGTTGATCCGGTAACTCATGCAAGTGACCAAGCCCTTTGCCAAGACTGGACAACGTGTTGACCCCCGACACCACCAGCATCGGAACGCTGTCTGCCCGAGCCTGCCCCATCGCCGTGAGTGTATTAGTCAGACCGGGGCCGGTAATCACAAAGGCAACGCCGGGCTTGCCGGATACTCTGGCATAGCCATCAGCCATGAACCCTGCCCCCTGCTCGTGTCGTGGGGTGACATGGCGAATGCCCGATGCGGCCAGCCCGCGGTACAGTTCGACCGTATGCACGCCGGGGATGCCAAACACGGTATCCACATCGCGCCTGACCAGTTGATCAACCAGCGCCTCACCAATGCTTGTCATGCGTTTTCCAGTTGCAGTTGGGTCGCGTGGGCAACGATCCGGTCACAAGCTTCGGTAAAGATCGCGTCGTCCACCGTCAGCGCGATACGGACCCAGTCATCAACCGTGTCACCGAAAGACGGCCCCGGCATCACCGCGACTTTGCCATGTTCGAGCAGATGAAAGGCGTACTCGTTTCCATTCATCCCTGTGGCCGAGACATCAATCATCGCAAACATACCTGCCTGTGGAAGATGCACACGCAGATGTGTCTCGTTCGGCAGCCTGTCGTTCAGCATCCGGGCGCGGCGGGCGTACCGTTGCGCCATGCCTTCAGCCACGGTTGAACCGTTGCGAATAGCCGTCTCGGTCATGTCGGCGATGAAGGGCTGATTTCCAAACAGCATGGTTTCCGACAGCGACAAAAGGCGCGCGGTAAATTCCTCGGGACCAATGCACCAACCGCTGCGGAATCCGGGGGCGGCATGGGATTTTGATATCGACGAGACGACGATTACCCGATCCGCCAACTCGGACCGCGACAGGGGTGAGGTAAACACAGATCCGTCAAAGATCAGTTCTTCATAAACCTCATCAGAAATGATCCATAGATCATGCTCGATAGCCAGCTTGCCGATTGCGTCTATGTCTTCGCGTGTCAGGATCGACCCGGTAGGATTATGCGGTGTGGTTAACAAAAGCGCAGTGGTCTTCGCGGTAATCCTGTCCGCGATATCATCCGCAGAAATACGAAAACCGTTTTCCGGCCGCAATGGAACCGGCACAATATCCGCACCGCTTGCGCGTACCACACCTTGATAGGTTGCATACATCGGATCGCCCACCAGCACCTCACAACCCGCCTCGGCCACGCCCATCAGGACGGTAAATAGCGAGGTCTGGGTGCCTGGAAAACACAGCACTTGATTATCCGTGATCGTGCGCCCGGATCTGGCCGAATAACGATCGGCCAGTGCAGAGCGCAGTCCAGCCTCACCACGCCCATTGGAGTAGGTGGTACGCCCGGCGCGCAAAGCGTCCACAGCGCTTTCCACCAGTTCGGTGGGCGTTGGCACATCCGGCTCGCCAATGGTCAATTCGATGATATCCTGCCCCTGCTCGACAAGTTCCTTGGCCTTGAGATAAACTTCCCATTTGGCGCCACCCAGGCCGGCAAGGCGTTCGGTAATCGCTGTTTTCTTCATGTCTGCCTCTGCTCAAGATCCGTCAATTCAACACCGATAATTGCCCCAACCGAAGCCAGCCCAATCTTGGGCAGCTCATCCGGCTCAAAGGCGTATGGCAGGGCGCCGCCTTCCATCCACAAGCCGTCGACCACGGCGTTGCATGCGATAGCCAACCTGCGCAGTTCCGCCGGGCTGGCTGGTATGCCTACCTCGTTCAGCGCATCTGCAATGAGTGATTCCAAGCGGTCACGAAAATCCCGATATGTCTGTTCGTGGATCGCTTGCATTTTGTCGTCCGCCAGAACTTTGTTCAAAAAGCCAGCCCATAGGGACACTGACCCCGGATCGACCACCGGATGGGTCAACCCGGTCGTTACAAACGTCGCCAGCCGCAATCTAGCTGTGCTATAATCTCCGTCTGCAGGGGCCGACGTCATATCCGTCAGTCGCCGCATATGAAAGTCATAAGCTGCTGTAATTAAATCTTCTTTCGAAGAAAAATAGTGCCGGATCAGACCCTGAGTTACACTGGCCCGCTCGGCAATCGCCCGAACGGTCGCACCTTGCAAACCTTGCTCGGCGATCAAAGACAGCGTGGCCTGGATCAACGCCTCTTTGCGCTGCTCCGCGGGTTCTCGCTTGAATTTTGTTGCGTGATCCGACATCTATCTTTCCAGAAATTATAATTATACAGTTGCATAATTGTAGGGATTTGCTAAAGCTGCAAGTAAAAAAACGGTTGAGAGGGATGAAACTGCAAAATGAACGCTGACCCAGAAACCACGCCGGATGAAGCCATTCGGGTCACTGACTTGCACAAGTCTTTTGGCTCGCTCGAAGTTCTCAAGGGCGTTTCACTTACTGCCCATCAGGGTGATGTCGTCGCCATCATCGGAGGCAGTGGTTCGGGGAAATCAACGTTCCTTCGCTGTATCAATTTCCTTGAAACGCCCAGTTCCGGAGAAATCGTCGTAAACGGCGAGCCGATTGAGATGCGCCCGGATGGCACGCCTAAGGACCGGCGTCAGCTGGAACGCATCCGCACCCGACTGGCAATGGTGTTTCAGGCCTTCAACCTTTGGACCCACCGCACGTTGCTGGAAAATGTCATCGAGGTGCCCGTTCACGTGCTGAAAGTACCGCGGGACGAGGCGATCAAGCGCGCGCACCAGCTGCTGGAGCGCGTTGGGCTTGGCGACAAGGCGGATACCTTCCCTTCCTTTCTGTCAGGCGGTCAGCAACAGCGCGCTGCGATTGCGCGTGCTCTTGCCGTTGATCCCAGCGTAATGTTGTTTGACGAGCCAACCAGCGCGTTAGATCCAGAACTTGTTGGTGAAGTACTGACCGTAATTCGCGATCTGGCGGCCGAGGGCCGAACCATGTTGCTGGTCACGCATGAGATGAAGTTTGCGCGCGAGGTTGCGACCCATGTTGTGTATCTTTTCGAAGGAAAGATCGAGGAACAGGGGCCACCCGACGAACTTTTCGACAATCCGAAATCCGCAAGGCTGCAACAATTCCTAAAATCAGTCGGCTGAACAAACAAAATATCAAACAGGGAGAATATCAATGAAAAACAAAAAGCTAATCGTGGCCGCTTTGGCTGCTGCTGTGCTTTCGGCTGGAACGGCTGGCGCAGATGAAGTCAAGATCGGGATCGCAGCCGAGCCTTATCCGCCTTTCGCATCGCTGGATGCCTCTGGCGAATGGGTCGGTTGGGAGATCGAGGTTATTGATGCGGTCTGTGCCGCCGCCGAGCTTGAGTGTGTGATCACTCCGGTTGCGTGGGACGGGATCATCCCATCACTGACCGGTCAGCAGATTGATGCCCTGATGGCGTCGATGTCGATCACCGAAGAGCGCATGAAAACGATCGATTTCAGCGACCCTTACTACAACACTCCGGCCGTTATCGTCGCCGACAAGTCGATGGACATTGAACCGACACCAGAATCTCTGGCCGGTAAGATCATCGGCATTCAGGCCTCTACGATCCACCAGGCCTATGCCAACGAGCATTTCAAGGATGCCGCAGAAATCCGGGTGTATCAGACTCAGGACGAAGCCAACCAGGATCTGTTCGCCGGCCGTATCGACGCGACCCAGGCCGACAGCATCGCCATGGCAGATTTTGTCTCTTCTGACACTGGTGCCTGCTGTGAAATCAAAGGCGCGGTCGAAAATGACGTCTCGATCCTGGGTCGCGGCGTCGGCGCGGGTGTCCGCAAGGGCGATGACGCGCTGCGTGAAAAGCTGAATGCAGGTATCGCGGCAATTCTTGCCGACGGCACGCATGACGAAATCACCTCGCGCTATTTCACAGCCAGCATCTACAGCGAGTAAGATCCGTCGTGGAAGCTATCCTCGAAAGCCTGGGTTTGGCCCAAAGCATGGAGTTGCTTGCCCTTAGTCCTCCGGGATGGGGCGGCAACCTTCTGCGTGGCCTCGCTAACTCGTTGCAGATCGCTTTTGGAGCGTTCGGGTTCGGGTTGGTCATCGGGCTTTTCGGGGCCTATGGAAAACTATATGGCGGGCCGGTCACACGTGACCTGCTCGGCATATATACGACTGTAATGCGCGCCGTGCCTGAACTGGTGCTGATCCTGATCCTGTATTACGTCGGGACCGACCTGATCAATCAGGCCGCGCAGGCAATGGGATATGGCCGGGTCGAAATCAGCGGCGTTGTCGCCGGTATATGGGTTTTGGGCATTGTTCAGGGCGCCTATGCGACCGAGGTCCTCAGGGGGGCGATTCAAGCGGTTCCTACTGGTCAGATCGAAGCCGCCCGTGCCTATGGCATGCCCTCTCTTTTGCTGATGCGACGGGTGACGATACCGGCGATGATGTCTTTTGCCACGCCTGGATTGGCCAATCTGTGGCTCATTGCAACCAAAGATACGGCCCTGCTGGCCATTGTCGGCTTTAGCGAATTGACGCTGGAGACCCGTCAGGCTGCGGCCAGCACCCGCGCCTATTTCACCTTCTTCCTTGCTGCAGGTGCCTTGTACTTGATCGTCACGCTTTGTTCCGGTGTCTTGTTCGCGCGTATCGAGAAATGGGCCCGTCGTGGGCAGCCTTCGCTGAAGGGAGGAAGCCGATAATGGACTGGCGAGCACTCATGCAGCCGCATCGGATCGTGCTGATGGCACTTTTTGCTGCTTTCGTTATCTGGTGCGCCGTCTCACTGCGCTGGGATTGGATTCCAACCTATGCCCCGCTGGCGCTTGAAGGTCTGTGGAGGACCATTTGGCTGTTGGCCGTCACCTGTGTGCTTGGGTTCTTGCTCGCCGTTCCACTGGGTCTCGCTCAGGCGATTGGTCCCTGGTACCTTTCGGCACCGGCAAAAGTGTTCTGCACCGTCATTCGCGGCACCCCAATTCTTCTGCAAATCTGGCTGTTGTACTATGGGCTTGGATCGCTTTTCCCTCAGATTCCATGGATACGCGGCAGCGAGCTGTGGCCCTATCTGCGACAGGCTTGGCCCTATGCGGTTCTGGCCCTGACCCTGTCTTACGCGGGCTACGAGGGCGAAATCATGCGCGGTGCCTTTGCCAGCGTTAAGAAGGGTCAACTCGAAGCGGCGCAATCCTTTGGCATGCCTCGGTTTACCATGTTCCGCAGGATCTGGCTGCCTCAGGCCATTCGCAGCGTGCTGCCGACACTAGGCGGTGAGACGATCCTACAGCTGAAAGCAACCCCGCTGGTGGCGACGATAACAGTGGTTGAGATCTACGCTGTGTCGTCCAGAATTCGGGCGGACACCTTTGTTGTCTATGAGCCATTGTTGCTGTTGGCGCTGATCTATCTGATCATTGCAGGCATCATCACGCTGATATTCCGGCGAATTGAATTGCAGGTCCCTGCCCGGTAAGTCGACGCCGAATAGTTCCACAACCTGAATTCTAAGATCGGACAGTTATCCAGCTACCTGTCCTTGTCAGCTGTCTACTTGTGGGCGGCTTTCGCATCGTTGATTGAAGGCGCCCAGAGCGTCGCGAATTTCGGCCTAAAAAGAATGAAATCCAATCACTTGGTGCGGTCGAGAAGACTCGAACTTCCACGGGTGTTACCCCACAGCGACCTCAACGCTGCGCGTCTACCAATTCCGCCACGACCGCACTGTTAGTGACTTGGTAGTGGGGCGTATAGACCTTGATGATCAAGATGTGAAGAGGCAAAAATCACGTTGGTTTGAATTCCCATTCGGCGCTCTTATCTTTAACAGGTTGTCGTCCAAATGACCCCGTCAGGAGCCCCGCCATGACCTCGCCCGACCCTCGCCCCATCGTTCAGATCGACATAGTCTCGGATGTGGTTTGCCCCTGGTGCATTGTTGGATTCCGGCAGTTGGATCTGGCGCTCAAACAGCAAAATATTCTGGCAAAGCTGCGCTGGCATCCGTTCGAATTGAACCCAAACATGGCGCCCGAGGGTCAGAACCTGCGTGAGCACATTGCCGAGAAATACGGCTCCTCGACGGAACAAAGCCAAGCGATGCGAGATCGATTGACACAAATCGGGGCTGACTTGGGCTTTACCTTCGCCTTTGATGAAAAAAGTCGCATCGTAAACACATTTGCTGCACATCAGCTTCTTGACTGGGCCGAGGCTCAGGGTCGCCAGCATCCACTGAAACTGGCCTTGTTCGAGGCTTATTTCACCAAGCAAAAGGACGTTTCGAATATTGAAGTTCTGCTCGAGGCCGCGGAATCTGCCGGTCTGGATCGGAATGCTGCGCGCAGGGTGCTTGAATCAGGTGCTCATGCCGCGCCGGTTCGAGAGAAGCAGCAATACTGGACCGGTCGTGGTATTTCCGGCGTTCCCGCAATGGTGTTTGGCGGAAAGTATCTGCTGACTGGGGCGCAGGGGGCGGACAGCTATACACAGGTCCTGCAGCGCTGTTTGACCGAAGCAGCCTAGGTCTTTCCATCCATGCATCCAGCCGCTAAGGAGCCGACATGGAATGGAAGATTACTGACGGATTGACCGACTATGATGAGGCCATCGCCTTTATGGAGGCGCGCGTGGCGGATATCGCGGCGGGTGAGGCGGATGAGTGTATCTGGCTACTTGAGCACCCTGCCCTGTACACAGCGGGCACTTCAGCCAAGGTCGAAGACCTGAAAGACCCGGACAGATTTCCAGTCTATACGTCAAAACGCGGTGGTGAATACACCTATCATGGTCCGGGGCAGCGCGTTGCTTATGTCATGCTGGACCTGAACAAACGCGGCAGGGATGTGCGCAAGTTTGTAAAGCAGCTTGAGAATTGGGTGATCGCAGCTTTGGCCGAGTTCAACGTGACCGGGCAAATCCGCGACGGCCGTGTTGGTGTCTGGGTGCAACGGGATGACAAGCCGCTGACGCCAGCAGGCGAAAAAGCCGAGGACAAAGTCGCGGCGATCGGCCTGCGATTGCGTAAATGGGTCAGCTTTCACGGCATCTCGATCAATGTCGAACCGGATTTGAGCCATTTCTCTGGGATCGTACCCTGCGGCATCTCGAACCATGGCGTGACTTCTCTGGTCGATCTGGGTCTTCCGGTCGCGATGGATGATGTGGACAACGCGCTTAGAAAAACCTTCGCTGAGGTTTTTGGACCCGCGGGGGCGAATTAACTCGGATCACGAATCGAAAAACAGCCCGGCACCGACTACAATCCAGCCGTCAGATCCGCTCTGCTTCATAATTTGGAAACAATTCCCGATTGGTCCGTCTGGTTTCCGACGGAATCTAGTTAAATTTCACAAATATGAATACTTGGGTCCCATTAACGCCTAGTATGAATTTACCGTTCTAGAGTGAGTGGTGTGTTAAGCCGGTGATCGCAGGTATACCCTGGGAAAACAGGTATGTGTTTTGGTTACGAGTCTGCCGTTCCGACCCCAAATCGGAACGGCAATTTCTTTTTTAGTGCTCGTGTTTGTCATGTCCAAACCGGGCCGGATGGCCACAAACCTCTTCCCCACTTTCAATTTCAAGCGTTGCATGGCCAATCCCGAACTGATCCTGCAGCGCATTCTTGATGGTTGTGGAAAGCCACCTGGCATCTTCGTCTGCGTGGCTGGTCGCAACTACATGTGCAGTCAGGGCAGGTTCATGCTCCTGCATACTCCACAGATGAACGTGATGGACCGAAACAACGCCCTCGGTGGCCTCGATCATCGAAGCGACCTCTTCTGGGTCAAGGTCGGATGGTGCACCCAACATCAAGACGTGAATGGTTTCGCCAATTTCAGACTTCACATGCCAAAGGATGTAGACCGAGATCATGATGGTCACGGCCGGGTCCACCCATGTCCAGTTGAACAGGATAACTAGGGTTCCGGCGACGATCACAGCCAAGGAGCCCAAGGCATCTGCCACGTTATGCAGAAAGGCCGCCCGGATATTCATGCTGTCCTTTGCCATCGAATAGGTCAGGACAGCTGTGATCAGATCGACGATCAGGGCCAGCGCTGCGATCCAGACGACGATCCAGCCATTCACCGGTTCGGGCTCTATAAACCGCATGACACCTTCGTACATCAGGTAAACGGCCAGAACGACAAGAGTGGTGTAGTTAACAAGAGCGGCCACAACCTCTGCCCGGCCATAACCAAAGCTCATCCTTGGATCTGCCGGGCGTCGCGCAATCTTACGAGCGAAAAACGCGATGATCAGCGCGATGGCATCTGAAAAATTGTGCAAGGCATCTGCGATCAAGGCCAGTGAGCCAGACAAAATGCCCCCCACTATTTGTGCAAGCGTCAATACCATATTGACGCCGATCGCTCCGACCACCCTCCGGTCACCGGCATTCGGATCAATGTGAGAGTGGGTGTGGTTATGTGACATGGCAGATCAGATCTTTGTTTTGAACTGCCATCTTATGTAATTCCTCTAGTCACTAGAGGTTCAAGAGGCAAAAAGCACAAAATGTACTCAATCGGAGATTTGTCGCGGCAAACCGGGGTCAAGGTGCCCACGATCCGTTTCTATGAGGAAAAAGGCTTGTTGGCCAAACCGTATCGGACGGCGGGCAATCAGCGCAGATATGACGAGACTGCTCTGAAACGCCTCCAATTTATCCGCCACTCGCGTGATCTGGGCCTGCCTTTGCCGGATGTCGAGGCGTTGCTTTCTTTGGAAGGGGCGCAGGGGGCGGATCTGGACCATGTTCATGAAATCGCGGATCGTCAGCTGACTGAACTGCGCAACCGGATAACATTGCTGCGCAGCCTTGAGGCCGAACTGGAACGCATCACAGCCGCCTGTGACGGCACCCACGACCATGTATGTGAAGTGCTGAACGCGTTTGGCGACCATAGCAAATGCCTTGGATCGCACTGATCCTGTAGCGGGTGATCAGGCCAGCGCGTCTTTGATTTTACCGGCGTTTTTAGCGATCAGGTCAAAATCACCCATATTGCCCGGCGGTCGCATCGAAACGCCTTCGTGCCGCGGCAGAACGTGGAAATGCAGATGAAACACTTCTTGCCCACCTGCAGCCTCGTTGAACTGTTGGATGGTGACACCATCCGCACCAAACGCCGCTTTCACCGCCTGCGCCATCTTCTGAACCGTTGAGATCACAGAAGCAAGCTGTTCTGGGCTGGCATCCAGCACGTTGCGACAAGGCGTTTTCGGGATCACCAGCAGATGCCCGTCCGTGCGCGGCATGATGTCCATGAAGGCCAGTGTGTCGTCGTCTTCAAAGACCCGGTTTGCAGGGATTTCACCACGCAGGATCTTGGCGAAAATGTTATCGGGATCATAGGCAGACATACTCGGCCTCCGTTTGGACGTTTTTCATGAGGTGTTTGTGCGGTGCCGCACCTTGGCGGTCAAGACGCAATGCACATGCGATCAGAGCGACAAAGGTGTTTCCAGAAAATCGCGGTATACCCTGTCCCGATGCAACAGCAAACCTGCCGAAAGAGTATCCCGTACAGGATCGGATATATGCTCGAAAACCCTTCGGGTACTCAGCCGCATAGCACACAACTCTTCCGGCAACGGTGCGAACAAAGCCATGAAGGCAGCGCAATAGATATCTGCTGCAGTGAGCGTGTTGCCAAACAGAAAATCACCACTTTCTGCGAGCTTGCTACTGACGCGTTTCAATATTCCATCAGCGCGACCGGCAGCCATTTCACCTGCTTCTGTATCATAACCGTATTTCTTGCCAAGATAGTCGGCAATCTTGGGATGGAACCCACCTTCTTGGCCTCGCATACCAGCATGGATTTGCTGAAGCCGCCTTTGCCAGCCCAATCCATTTGGGGCCGCAAGTAAGTCAATGAAGGCGAGAATGTCGGGCGCCATTGATGCTGGCAACAAATCTGGTTCAGGCGCGATTCGTTGTGCCAAGGCGACAATATCGGCCGTTTCGGAAAGCGGTGCCTCATCTTTCCAGAACACAACCGGTGCGCTGTCCGTTTGCGCCCAGATGGTCTGCGCCCGGTCCTGATGGTCCAGATAAACTGGCAGCCAAGGCAGACGTTTTACGTGAAAAATACTCTTTGCGGCTTCGCTCCAAGGGCTTGGCACACCTCCGACAACGATCATGCGTAGCCCGGTGGCCGCCTGAGCCTTTTCGGTCGCCACGTAGTTCAGAACCATCCGGTCTCCTCCATTTGCCGAAAGTTGTGCTCTTTTTCGAAGCCCTGCAACCGGCACCCGCGACAATTAATCTTGATCCAGATCAAACTCGACCATTGAAGGTCGCCCCCACGCAATCTAAAACCAGCAGGAATCCCGCGCGTTGGAGAGGTCCGACAGCGCGGTGTAGTTGCAACAGGAGGCACCTAATGGCAGACGCAGCCATTCATGGTCACGACCATGAAGACCAGCGCGGGTTCTTTACCCGCTGGTTCATGTCGACCAACCACAAGGACATCGGGATTCTGTACCTGATCGTCTCGGCCCTGGCCGGTCTAATCTCGGTTCTGATGACTGTTATCATGCGGATCGAACTGATGGAGCCCGGGGTACAGCACATGTGCATGGAAGGGTTCCGCTTGTTCGGCAGCGGTGCCGAGCTCTGCACTCCGAACGGGCATTTGTGGAACGTGATGATCACCTATCACGGTGTTCTGATGATGTTCTTCGTGGTCATCCCTGCCCTATTCGGCGGATTTGGCAACTATTTCATGCCGTTGCAGATTGGCGCGCCGGACATGGCGTTCCCGCGGATGAACAACTTGTCCTTCTGGCTCTATGTCGCCGGTACTTCGCTGGGCGTGGCCTCGCTGCTGAGCCCCGGTGGTAATGACCAGCTTGGTTCGGGCGTCGGCTGGGTTCTATACCCGCCGCTGTCGACGAGCGAGGGCGGCATGTCCATGGACCTTGCAATCTTTGCCGTGCACGTATCGGGCGCCTCCTCGATCCTCGGCGCGATCAACATGATCACCACCTTCCTGAACATGCGTGCCCCGGGCATGACCCTGTTCAAGGTGCCGCTGTTCAGTTGGTCGATCTTCATCACCTCGTGGCTGATTCTTCTGTCGCTGCCGGTTTTGGCAGGTGCGATCACCATGTTGCTAATGGACCGCAACTTTGGTTTCACCTTCTTTGATCCGGCCGGTGGTGGTGATCCAATCCTGTATCAGCACATCCTGTGGTTCTTTGGCCACCCAGAAGTGTACATCGTGATCCTACCTGGATTTGGCCTTATCAGCCACATCATCGCGACCTTCTCGCGCAAGCCAGTCTTCGGTTACCTGCCGATGGTTTGGGCACTTATTGCGATCGGTGTACTGGGCTTTGTCGTGTGGGCACACCACATGTACACAGTTGGCATGTCGGTCCAGCAGCAAGCCTACTTCATGCTGGCAACGATGGTCATCGCGGTTCCTACCGGCGTTAAGGTCTTCTCGTGGATCGCAACCATGTGGGGCGGCTCGATCGAGTTCAAGACACCGATGCTGTTTGCTTTCGGTTTCCTGTTCCTGTTCACCGTTGGCGGTGTGACCGGTGTGGTTCTGTCGCAGGCTGGTATCGACCGCGCCTATCACGACACATATTATGTGGTTGCACACTTCCACTATGTGATGTCGCTGGGCGCTGTGTTTGCGATCTTTGCCGGAATCTACTTCTACTTCTCCAAGATGACAGGCCGTCAGTATTCAGAGTTCTGGGGCAAGGTTCACTTCTGGCTGTTCTTCATCGGCGCCAACCTGACCTTCTTCCCGCAGCACTTCCTGGGCCGTCAGGGCATGCCACGTCGCTACATCGATTATCCCGAAGCGTTCGCGCAGTGGAACTATGTCTCGTCGATTGGTGCCTTTGTATCCTTCGCCTCGTTCCTGCTGTTCTTTGGTATCGTGTTCTACGCCTTGTTCCGTGGCGCACGTGAGACCCGGAACAACCCGTGGAACGAATATGCGGATACGCTGGAATGGACCCTGCCCTCGCCGCCGCCCGAACACACGTTCGAGCAGCTGCCCAAGCAGGAAGACTGGGACAAGGGCCACGCGCACTGATCCCTCTGAACCAACAGAAAGCCCCGCCAACTTGGCGGGGTTTTTCATTTCTAAGTGGCGTGCCACAGGAAATTCGCCAGATCGGTCAAAATAGGGTACTCTGGTAACGGCAAAACAATCGGCAACCCCGAGGGTTCATATGCCCGATCTTGATTTCTGGTACTCTATCGGAAGCACTTACAGCTTTCTGACGATCATGCGCCTGGACGATTGGTGTTCTGAACACGATGCGTCCGTCACATGGCGGCCGTTCAATGTACGCACAGTGATGTCGCAGCAGAAGAACATCCCCTTTGCAGGGAAACCCGTCAAATCCGCCTATATGTGGCGCGACATTGAGCGTCGGGCGGCCAAGTACCATATGCACGCCCAGCTTCCTGCGCCCTACCCCATTTCTGACCTTGCCTTGGCAAATCAAGTAGCGCTGTTGGGAATGGAAGAAGGCTGGGGCAAGAACTTTACGCAAATTCTATATCGGATCTGGTTCGAAGAAGGTGTAGAGGCCGGCAGCGAAACCGCCCTGTCCGAAGCGCTACATCGCAGTCAGCAGGATCCCCGACTGATCCTGTCCCGCGCGCGCAGCCCCGACATTGTCGCCGCACTTGAGGCGGAAACACTACGCGCAATCAAGCTGGGCATTTTTGGCGCCCCAAGCCTGGTTGTGGGGAACGAAGTCTTTTGGGGGGATGATCGGCTGGACGATGCCCTATCGTGGGCCCGCGTCGGGCACGTCATCTGAATTTTCAGCGTCGACTCGGACGCGCTTTGGGCTATCTTCCGGCCATGCCCTACAGATGGAATCAAACCACCACATCAGAACTTGAGCTGCGCTTGTGGCCGCATAACTCGCTGCCGCGTCATTGGGCAGTTCGGGTTGTGTTTAGTGTCTTTTTGTTCGGGTTGATCCCGCTTTTGGCCGTGCTCGGCTCGGCCTTGCTTTGGGGGTTGCTGCCCTTCCTGCTGCTAACAGTTATTGGCCTTTGGCTGGCTCTCCGGTCAAACTATCGGGCCCGTAGCATATTCGAAGTCCTGACGCTGACCGGAACACAGGCGCATCTGATACATCATGACCCGCGACGGGGGCAGCAGGAATGGGCCTGTAATCGCTATTGGGCCCGCCCCGAGATCCATCAGAGCGGCGGCCCGGTTCCGAACTACGTCACCCTCAAGGGTGAAGGTCGCGAAGTCGAAATCGGCGCATTCCTGTCCGAGGAAGAGCGGATTGCGCTTTACGATGACCTCAAAGAAAAACTGCGCGAACCAGTCGCGCAGTAAGCTCTCAGCATGTCACGGCAGTCAGCCGCTGGCAGCCGCACAAAGCTGATCTTTGACCATGGGCCCAACTTTCCCAAAATCCATCTGGCCAGTATAGCGTGTCTTGAGCTCGCCCATGACCTTGCCCATATCCCGGATCGACCCGGCACCAGTGGCCGTAATCGCTGATTGGATGGCTTTCGTCACCTCATCGTCGTCCAGTTGCTCGGGCAGGAATTCTTCTATGACTTCTATCTCGCGCAGTTCACGCTCCGCCAGATCGAGGCGTCCACCCTCTTCGTAAGCACGCGCACTTTCCTTACGCTGCTTGGACATTTTCCCTAGAATTTCAAGAACTTCGGCATCACCGCAACCCTTGGCTTCCTCGTTGACCGCAGCACGAGACGCGATATCCCGGTCCTTGATTGCTGCATTGATCAGACGTAGGGTCGACAGACGCTCGGCGTTCTTGTCTTTCATTGCTTGCTTCAGGGCGGAATTCACCCGTGATCGCATATCCATTTAGTTTGTCCATCCCCATGACAAAAGGAACCCCGACCATATCGAAACAAAAAGCGTGATACAACCGGGGGCCTCAACATCTAAGTCATTGATATTGCTCAATAGCCCAAAAATTGAACACACTTGACCCAAGCGCATAACCCCCTTAGGTATGCGCCGATTTACCCTGCAGGAGAGTCGCGCTATGGCCCAGAACGCCCCGTCTAAGCCCACCGCATGTCTGGCTTTGGCCGATGGAACACTGTTCTACGGGGTCGGTTTCGGCGCCACAGGCCAGACCGTGGCCGAGCTGTGTTTCAACACCGCAATGACCGGCTATCAAGAGATCATGACCGATCCTTCTTATGCCGGACAGATCGTGACCTTCACTTTCCCTCATATTGGAAATGTTGGTGTGAACCCCGAGGATGACGAAACCGGTGATCCTGTCGCGGCAGGAATGGTCGTCAAATGGGACCCAACCGAACCGTCCAGCTGGCGGTCTGCTGAAGAGCTGAAATCATGGCTTGCCCAGCGTGGGCGTATTGCCATTGGCGGTGTCGATACCCGCCGGTTAACCCGCGCAATTCGCCAGCAAGGCGCACCTCATGTGGCATTGGCCCATGATCCTGAGGGCAATTTCGACATCCAAGCTCTGGTTTCGGCTGCGCGTGGCTTTGCCGGGCTTGAAGGTATGGATTTGGCGAAGGAAGTGACTTGTGCGCAAAGCTATCGCTGGGATGAGATGCGTTGGGCCTGGCCAGATGGCTATAAACGGCAAGAGGCCCCAGTACATAAGGTTGTGGCACTGGATTTCGGGGCAAAGCGCAATATCCTGAGATGCCTTGCCTCGACCGGGTGCGATGTCACTGTGCTGCCCGCAACGGCCACCGCGGCTGAGGTTCTGGCCCATAATCCCGACGGCGTATTCCTGTCCAATGGCCCCGGTGATCCAGCGGCTACGGGTGAATACGCAGTACCGATGATCAAAGAGGTATTGGACACCACCGACCTACCCGTATTCGGGATTTGCCTTGGTCATCAGATGCTTGCGCTGGCCCTTGGCGGTCAGACTGTCAAGATGAATCACGGCCACCACGGGGCGAACCACCCGGTAAAAGATCTCGAGACTGGGAAGGTGGAAATAACGTCTATGAACCATGGGTTTGCGGTAGACGCTCAAACCCTTCCCGACGGTGTCGTTGAGACTCATCGTTCGTTGTTTGATGGTTCAAACTGCGGAATTCGCATGACGGATCGACCGGTCTATTCGGTACAGTACCACCCAGAGGCATCTCCAGGCCCACAAGACAGCTTCTACCTGTTCGAGCGGTTCTCGCATGCGATGGCCGCCCGGAAGGCACAGGCATAATCATACAGCCTTAACGGCCTGTTAACCTTAATCGCTCCACCCTGACGCAGATTACAACGTCTGGGTTGATTGAATGGTTGAACTGAACCTGCAGCATTTCGCATCGGCCGCGCCGATTTCTGCAACGGTGCGCAAGCCTTTGGGGGCTTGCCTGATCGACCGCGGGCTGCTTTCGAACCATCAGTTGCAAAAAGCCCTGCACCTGCAATCCAGACAAAATGTTGCACTGGGCGAAATCCTGGTCGGCGAAGGCTGGGTAGATCGGTCCGAGGTTCTGACGGCGCTGTCTGAACAAACAGGATTGCAGATCGCGGACCTGGATCTGCATCCACCAAATCCGGACCTTTGCAAAACCCGCCCCGCCAGCTTTTGGCTGGATCACAACATCATTCCCTGGATGCGCATCGGTCCCATTCTCCTGGTCGCTACCGCCAATCCCGATCAGTTCGACGCAGTTCGCAAGCAGTTGGCAAAGGAAAAGCAAACGATCATACCCGTGCTTGCCGATGCGGACCGGATCGACGACGCGATCGCCAGCATTTTCTCGGAAAGCCTTGCTGAAAAGGCTGAAACCCGTGTGGCAATAGCTCAGAGTTGCCGGTCCTGGACTCGGCACTCGCGTATTGGGCCGATTGCCATAGTGCTTGGCCTCGCCACACTGTTCCTGGCGCAACCCATTCCGGGGCTGCTGGCTCTGGTCGTATTGGCCGTTACGTCGCTTGTATTATTCCTGACATTGCGACTGGCGGGATTGCTCTCGTTTCTATGTTACAAAGGAAAACGCCACAGTCAGACCGCCACCACGCTTCCTCTTCGACTGCCTCGCGTTTCCATCATGGTCCCTTTGTACAAAGAGCGAGAGATTGCTGGCGCTCTGATCCGTCGATTGCAACGTCTGACATATCCCAAAGCTCTTTTGGACGTCATTCTGGTTTTGGAAGAAACGGATATGGTAACCCGTGCAACCCTGGCCAAAATCGAGCTGCCCTGTTGGATCCGCACGATCGAAGTACCGGCATTAAGCGGGCTGACGACAAAACCGCGCGCGATGAACTATGCGCTGGATTTCTGTCGTGGTGATATTCTGGGCGTTTGGGATGCCGAGGACGCCCCTCTTCCCGATCAAATCGAACGCGTCGTCGGACATTTCACCCAAGCCAGTGAAGACGTCGTCTGCTTGCAAGGCGTTCTGGACTATTACAACCCGCGCACCAACTGGCGGTCTCGCTGCTTTACCATCGAGTATAACAGTTGGTTTCGGGTCATCCTGCCTGGCATTGCCCGGTTGGGACTGGTGGTTCCACTTGGTGGTACAACCTTTTTCTTTCGTCGCGAAAAGCTGTTGGAACTGGGCGGTTGGGATGCCCATAATGTGACCGAAGACGCAGATCTGGGCGTCCGCCTCAGCCGCGCGGGTTATCGGACCGAGATGGTTGATACCGCCACTTTCGAAGAAGCAAACTTTCGGGCCTGGCCTTGGGTCAAACAGCGTTCACGATGGCTCAAGGGCTTTATGGTCACATATCTTGTCCACATGCGCGCGCCGATCCATCTGCTGAAAGAGCTGGGTGTGCTGCGCTTCCTTGGGCTTCAGGCGTTTTTTCTGGGCACCGTCGGACAATTCCTGCTGGCCCCGGTTTTGTGGCTGTTCTGGCTTACCACATTCGGATTGGCCAGCCCGCTGGATCCCGTCATTCCGGGCAAGGTCATGACCATACTGATAGCTCTGTTCGTATTTGCAGAGATCACGAATGTGACCATCGGGATACTGGCTGTCTCTGCCCGTGAAAGACGGTTTCTGATGCCGTGGGTGCCGACAATGCCGTTGTATTTCCCCTTGGGTGTGCTGGCAGCTTACAAAGCCCTTTGGGAATTGGCTATCAACCCGTTCTTCTGGGACAAAACCCAACACGGTCAAGCCAGTGAAGAAGCCTTCGACATGTGACCGTCAGCTTTCGCGACGAACCGCATCCTGCTTGAGACGCGTCATGAAAGCGACCGAGATATGCTCTTTCAACGCACGTTCCGCGGCTTGCTCGTCACGGGCGGCTATCGCCTCGACGATGCCTTTGTGTTCACTTTGCGCGATCTCACCGCGCCCGGAAACCGCAAGCGATGTCGTTGCCATCAAGGCCATTGTGCGGTGCACAAGGTTCAGCTGTTGCACCAAATAGCGGTTGTGCGAGGCCAGATGGATCTGTTCGTGAAACCGCCGGTTCGCCCGAGACAGGGCGTTTGGATTGTCCACCAGCGCATCATCTTCGGCAACCATTTCCTGCAGCACCTTGATCTCTTCCTCGGTCGCGTGCTTGGCGGCCAAACTTGCAGCGAGACCTTCAAGTTCACGGCGAACGACATATAGCTCTGCCATCTGATTGTGGTCCAATGAGGCCACAATCAGCGAACGCCCGTCGCGTTCAAGCAAGGATTGGGTCTCTAACCGCTGCAATGCCTCGCGGATCGGCGTGCGCGAAACACCGAACCTTTCGGCCAGCTCGCTTTCGACCAGCCTGTCACCGGGCTTGTAGATGCCCACATCAATCGCTTCGAGAATAAGGCTGTAGGCGTCGCTGTTGGACTGCTTGGATTGGGGCATCTTTAGTTTTTCTCCTCGTTCGGACATGTCTATCCGTCTGCAGTGCGCACAATCAAGTACTGCATTGAAAACCTGCGCTGCGCGGCTTAAACGGCAGGCATGGTCAAACCTGCCTTCAGCCATGTCTCCCAATGGGTGTTCGATCTGGACAACACCCTGTACCCGCCGCATATGCGCCTGTTCGATCAGATCGAGGTGCTGATGACGGAT
Source organism: Ruegeria sp. YTSA105 (assembly GCF_059610225.1). Taxonomy (NCBI): domain Bacteria; kingdom Pseudomonadati; phylum Pseudomonadota; class Alphaproteobacteria; order Rhodobacterales; family Roseobacteraceae; genus Ruegeria; species Ruegeria sp. YTSA105. The sequence goes on along the minus strand of NZ_JBXWNE010000001.1, from coordinate 99,139 downwards.
TATGTGGTCCAGGCCATCGGCGTCGACCGGGCCGAGGCCGACCGGCTGCGATCCCATTACTGGCGCGAATATGGCACCACGCTGGCCGGGCTGATGGCCGAACATGATCTGGATCCCGACCCTTACCTGCATGCCGTGCATCAGGTGGATATGAGCCATATGGACCCGGACGTGGATCTGGCGGCACATATTCGTGCTCTGCCCGGTCGCCGCATTGTCTATACCAATGGCAGCGCGCCCTATGCCGAACGCGTCCTTGCGGCGCGTGGCCTCAGCGGTTTGTTCGATGCCATCTATGGGGTTGAGCATGCGGGATACCGTCCTAAACCCGAGAAGGCAGCATTCCAGGCCATCTTTGCGCAAGACGGAATCAAGGCAGAAAAAGCGGCCATGTTCGAAGACGATCCGCGCAATCTGGCGGCCCCGCATGAGATGGGGATGCGCACGGTTCATGTCGCGCCCGAACCGCACATGGCCGATCACATCCACCACCATACAGACGACCTGACCGCCTTTCTGGCCCGCCTGCGATAGGCTGTCACACTGCGACGATCTGCACGTACTGCGACCCGGGCGCCGCCCCTATATCCCAACTGCGACGAACAGAACGGAGACCCAGATGTCCGCAATCGAAATGCCCCCGCGCTCACCCATCTGGCAGCGCCTGCTATTTGCTGTTCCTCTGTTTGGCTGGATGGCGCGCGATGCGGCCGATGCAGATGGGGACGACTGGTATTACACCGCTGCCGCCATCTTCAGCATGTGGGGCTGTTCAGTGATGCTGTTTGGCTTGCCGGGCTTGTATATCCCCGCCGTCGTGATGGTGCCCGTGATATTCCTGATCCTCATCCTGATCTCGCGCGGCTGACCTGCGAGACAGGATGTCACTTGGCGCGGGAAGTCGAACCGCTCTAGGGTCGGCTCAGAACCAAAGAGGGCGCCATGAACGACCAGTGTGACATCCTGATTTCCGGCGGCGGAATTGCCGGTTTGACCGCAGCGGCGGCCCTTGGCGCGGCTGGATTCAATGTGGTCTGTGTTGATCCTACCCCACCTGTGACCCAGCGGGACGTGGACGGATCGGATTTACGGACCACCGCGTTTTTGCAACCAGCCCACGGTCTTTTGGAACAATGCGGGCTGTGGGAAAAACTCGACGCGCATGCCGCCCCTCTTCAGATCATGCGGATTGTGGATGCAGGCGGCGATGTGCCCGAGCCGCGCGTGGTGCGCGACTTCAATGCCGCGGATATCTCGGACCAGCCCTTTGGTTGGAACCTGCCAAACTGGCTCTTGCGGCGCGAAATGGTGGCCCGTCTCGCTGAACTGCCCAATGTCGATTTTCGCCCCGGAACGGGCACAGTCAGCTTGTTCACCCGTACAGCCGAAGCCCGCGTTGGCCTGAGCGACGGGACGCGCATCCGCTGCAAACTGGTGATCGCCGCAGATGGTCGCAACTCGCCCATGCGAGAGGCCGCCGGGATCAACGTGCACACCACGCGCTATGGGCAAAAGGCGTTGGCCTTCGCGGTTACACACTCGATCCCGCATCAGAACGTCTCGACCGAGATTCACAGGTCCGGCGGCCCGTTCACGCTGGTTCCCCTGCCCGACTGGCAGGGTCAGCCCTCGTCCGCGATTGTGTGGATGGAGCGTGGCCCGCGCGCGGTCGAATTGCTGAACACCGAACCGGAAAGTTTTGAAGCGCTGATGACCGAACGGTCCTGCGGGTTGTTCGGTCCGTTGAAACTGGCTTCACGCCGAACAATCTGGCCGATCATCAGCCAATCGGCAGAGCGCCTTTCGGGCGAACGCGTGGCCCTGATGGCCGAAGCCGCCCATGTCGTGCCCCCCATCGGTGCGCAGGGGCTGAACATGTCCTTGGGTGATCTGCGATGCCTGCTGGATTTGGCACAGGCCCGTCCTGAGGGCCTGGGTGACGCGCAGATGTTGGATGCCTATCACAAAGCGCGTCATACCGAGATCGAGGCCCGGGTCAAGGGTATCGACTTGCTGAACCGCGCCTCGATGATCGAAGCGCGGCCTTTACGGGACATACGTGCAATGGGGTTGAACGCGCTGTATTCGCTGCCGACCGTGCGCAAGACGCTGATGCAGATGGGTCTCGGCGTCCGTTAAAGCCCGATGGTCACAAAACTTGGTCCAGCACGCGCTTTAGACGCGCGATTGTGCCGTCAACATCGTACAGCTTGTCCAGACCGAACAGGCCCAGACGGAAGGTGCTGAACCCGTCTGGCTCATCACATTGCAAGGGTACACCAGCAGCGATCTGCATGCCCAAGGCGGCGAATTTGCTGCCGTTCTGGATATTGGGGTCCGAGGTATAACTGACCACCACACCCGGCGCACCAAACCCATCGGCGGCGACAGAAACAATGCCCTTCTCCTTCAGCATTGCCCGTACACTGTCCCCCAATGCCCACTGGGCGTCACGCAGTTTGTCAAAGCCATAGTCTCGAGTCTCAGCCATCGTGTCGCGGAAGGCTTTCAGCGCATCTGTTGGCATCGTGGCGTGATAGGCGTGACCGCCATTTTCATAGGCTTGCATGATCTGACGCCATTTCTTCAGGTCGACGGCAAAACTGTCCGAAGTCGTCTCCTCCAGCCTTGCCTCAGCCTTTTCGGACAGCATGACAAGACCCGCGCAAGGCGATGCGCTCCACCCTTTCTGAGGGGCCGAGATCAGGACATCCACACCCGTCGCCTTCATGTCCACCCATGCGCAGCCCGAAGCGATGCAATCCAGAACCATCAGCGCCCCAACCTCGTGGGCTGCGGCTGCCATCGCCGAAATATAGTCGTCGGGCAGAATGACCCCGGCCGCCGTTTCGGCATGCGGCGCAAAGACAACATCCGGGCGCCCATCGCGGATCGTTTCGATGACTTCCTCGATCGGAGCAGGCGCAAATGGGGACGTTGCCGAGTTGCCGGTCTGGCGCGCCTTCAGAACTGTTGCCGACGCCGTCAACCCACCGGACTCGATGATCTGGCTCCACCGATAGGAAAACCAGCCATTCCTGACCACCAAAACATTGGCATTGCGGGCAAACTGGCGCGCGACTGCTTCCATTGCATAGGTACCACCGCCCGGGATAACGGCCACACCGTCAGCGTTGTAAACGCCTTTCAGCATCTCAGAGATGTCGCGCATCACATGCTGAAACTGAACCGACATGTGATTAAGCGAGCGATCGGTGAAGACGACCGAAAACTCCTCTAACCCATTGGGGTCAATTTTGTCCAAAAGCGGGGGCATTGGTATTCCTTTCAAATTCCACGAAACGAGCGGGTGTTCGCAACTTCGCTCACTGCCTCTCAGTTATTACTGAAAATTGACCCAACGGAACCCGGTTTCCTAAGAAAATTTTAACGCCTCAAAGGCCCTATCGACAACTAATGACGCCAAACAGTGTCAGCAACCCTTTACACCCCTACGTGTTTCTGACCAGATACATACACTTTGGAGAAGAAAGGTATTTTCACTCGTGACTGCGCATAAGCGGATCAGTTTTCAGTTTGTACGTGACGAAGTAAAACGACGAATAGAAACCAGAGTTTGGCCACAGGGGTCGGTGCTGCCGACAGAAACCCAGTTGGCAGAAGAATTTAATTGTGCCCGTGCCACGGTAAATCGTGCTTTGCGGGAACTGGCAGATCAGGGCTTCGTTGAAAGAAAACGTAAAAGCGGAACGCGGGTCAAAAAAGAACCCAGCAAACACGCAAAACTGGAGTTTTCCCTGACCCGACTGGATGTCGAGGGGCAGAACTCCACCTATCGTTATGCGCTGGTCGAGCGTAATATCGTCTCCAGCCCCGGATGGCTTGCCTCTCAGTTAAGCGTCTCGCAAGAAGCGCGTGTTTTGCATATTGTCTGCATGCACTATGCAGACAACCGGCCGTTTCAACTGGAAGAGCGCTGGATCAATATCGATGCAGTTCCAGAAGTGGAACATGCTGACCTCGACACCAAAGGCCCGCATGAGTGGCTGTTGCACGCCGCCCCCTTCACCGATGCTGAAGTCGCCTTTTGCGCGATTTCGGCAGATGGACGGCTGGCTGAATTCATGGGGACAACCTCGGGGACGTCCATGATCCAATTAGAGCGCACGACATGGAAAGACGGGCAGCCAATTACCTTTGCGCGCATGACACATCATCCCGGATATTACATCCGTACCAGGTACTAAAACGGGCCTAGCCGATAGGCCCGGGTAGCCTCTCTTCGCTCAGCAATACATTGGCTTCGACATCTCCGGCCCCGGGCAAAGTCATTATCCGGCGGCGCAGAACACGTTCAAAGTCCGAGAGATCCCGTGCCACGACGCGCAAACGGTAATCATAGAGGCCCAACACATGTTCAACGGTTTGAACCTCGGGGATCGCACTGACGGCACGTTCGAAATCTTCAAGGCTGACCTGACCTTTCCGCGCTAACTTGACCCCCAGAAAAACTGTCACCCCAAACCCCAACGCTTCTGCATTCAAACGCAGGCGGCGCCCCTTTATGATCCCCGTCGTTTCAAGCCTCCGGATACGGCGCCACATCGCGGGCTGAGACAGGCCAAATCTACGCCCCAAGGCACCCGCGCTTTGCGTTGCATCCTGGATCAGAGCGCGCAGAATTTTGCGGTCGAGCTCATCCAATTCGGTCATAGCGGCAGCACCTCATCGCTTTTGACCCGCGCGATATGCATCAATGCCTCGATATCTGCGATATGCGGCAAAGTCAGGATACGGTCACGATACAGCTGCTGGTAATGTGCCATATCCTTGGCAAGCACAGATAAGCGCACATCCACGCGACCCAAAAAGGTCTGAATCTCGATCACCTCGGGAACCTCGCGCGCGACACCCATGAACTCGTCGAATGCACGCGGTTGGGTCTTATCCAGCGTCACCCGCAATGAAACCTCGACTGCATATCCCAATGCGGCCCAGTCAATGATCGCCTCTTGGGCTTGAATAATCCCGGCCTCTTGCATTTTTTCGATACGTCGCCAGCAGACACTTGTGCTGATGCGACAAAGCTCGGCCAACTCAGCGGTTGTCAGCGTCGGGTCGGCCTGGAAATGACGCAGAAGCCTGCGGTCAACATCATCAAGCATGATTTTTTCATTTTTATTATACTTCAAGAATAGATACTCGAGTTATTCTTGATAATTCAAGGATAACAGTATCGCTATCCTTGGAAAATCGCCTTAAAACCCACAGCAATCGAAACAGAAAGGACCAGCATCATGCGCGTCTATTACGATCGCGATTGCGACATCAACCTGATCAAAGACAAAAAAGTGGCCATCCTGGGTTATGGCAGCCAGGGTCATGCACACGCGCTGAACCTGCGCGACTCGGGCGCGAAGAATCTGGTCGTTGCCCTGCGCGAAGGCTCGCCTTCGGCTAGGAAAGCCGAAGCCGAAGGCCTGGCGGTCATGGGCATTGCAGAAGCGGCAGCCTGGTGTGATGTCATCATGTTCACCATGCCCGATGAATTGCAGGCCGAAACTTACAAGAAATACGTGCATGACAACATCAAGCCGGGTGCTGCGATTGCGTTCGCCCACGGCCTGAATGTTCACTTTGGCCTGATCGAACCGAAAGCAGGCGTAGACGTCATCATGATGGCCCCCAAAGGCCCCGGCCACACCGTCCGTGGTGAATACACCAAAGGTGGCGGCGTTCCCTGCCTTGTGGCTGTTGACACTGACGCAACCGGCAAAGCGCTGGAAATCGGTCTGTCCTATTGCTCGGCCATCGGTGGCGGCCGTTCGGGCATCATCGAGACCAACTTCCGCGAAGAATGCGAAACCGACCTATTCGGTGAACAGGCGGTTCTGTGTGGCGGTATCGTCGAGCTGATCCGCTGCGGCTTTGAAACTCTGGTCGAGGCAGGTTATGCACCCGAAATGGCCTATTTCGAGTGTCTGCACGAAACCAAGCTGATCGTGGACCTGATCTATGAAGGCGGAATCGCCAACATGGATTACTCGATCTCGAACACTGCTGAATACGGTCAGTACGTCACTGGTCCGCGCATCCTGCCTTATGAGCAGACCAAGAAGGCAATGAAAGAGACCCTGTCGGACATCCAGAGCGGCAAATTCGTACGCGACTTCATGCTGGAAAATGCTGTGGGTCAACCCACCATCAAAGCCTCGCGCCGTTCCAATGACGAGCACCAGATCGAAGTGGTCGGCAAAAAGCTGCGGGACATGATGCCCTGGATTTCGGCCGGTAAACTGGTCGATCAGGAAAAGAACTGATCCTATCGTGACGCCGCCCCCCCGGGGCGGCGTCATTCATTTAATGGGCGTCAAAAATTTCTATCGACGGCCCGCCAACAATATCCACATGGGTATACATCGGGTTCGAATGCTGCTCGAACCGCACCGGCTTGTCGACAACCACCGAGGGCCATTTCCCGGGCTTCTGACAGAGGAAGATGTTGAGCAGCAAATGGCTGGGATTGATCCCCTGCGGATTGGCGATAACCAACATGGGCTCGACCCCTGGATTACCAACCGTGACAATGCCCGTCACAATCAACCTACCGGGCCCCGGAGGCATCTTGTTGTTCCAAGCATACCAATCTCGTGAAGCCACATCGTCTCCGGGCTGGCAAACAGCATTCACTTCTTTGTAGTCCATAATTTGTCTCCAAATTCTTTTTCCAATACCCCTACAATACCACACTCGCAGCTAATTGTGACGAAGCAGGCAATACCATGAGCGAACCCTCTGAAATCACCAACAAAAACTGGCTTATGGTCGCTGTACTTGGCTTCATCTGGGGCGGCACATTTATGGTCGTGGCCATCGCGCTCGAAGGGTACGGGCCCGTCACAGTAGCAACAGCGCGCACGACTCTGGGCGCGCTGACCCTTATACTGCTGATGGGGGCGACGGGTCGCAAATTGCCAACAACCACGCGGGGCCTTTGGCCCTCAATCATCGTGATCGGCATTCTGTCGACGGCCCTACCTTTTTTGCTGCTCAGCTGGGGCCAGCAATATGTTCCGTCCGCCTTTGCGGGCCTGTCGATGGCGGCCATCCCGTTGATGGTGTTGCCACTGGCACATTTCTTTTCGGATGAGCCCCTCAACGCGCGGCGTTTTGTTGGCGTATCACTTGGATTTGCAGGCGCGCTGGTGCTGATTGGCCCTGGCCTCGCACAGCTTGGTAAAGGTGCGGAACCACTGGCACAGCTGGCCTGTATTGGTGCCGCACTGTGCTATTCCTGCGCTTCTATATTCACGCGCAGATGCCCTCCGGTCGATCCGGTTGTTCTGGCTGCGCTCACTTTGCTGGTCGGCGCGGCGATCTTGTTGCCCATCATGCTGGTAACCGAAGGGGTGCCAAATTGGCATGGCGCACGGCCTAGCCTCGCCATAATCGCATTGGGCCTTGTTCCAACCGCCTTTGCCACGTTGCTGCGCGTCTCGATTATTCGCAGCGCCGGGTCTGTTTTTCTGACGCTGGTCAACTACCAAGTTCCGATATGGTCGATGGTGTTTGGCGCGTGGGTTCTGTCCGAGGCATTGCCGATACGGTTTTACGTTGCTCTAGCGATGATCCTGACCGGGCTAGCGATCAGCCAGTGGTTCAGCCTGCGCAGAATGCTGGCCGGTCGCTAGCCTGCAACCGCCGCGACCTCAGCAACGATACTGTCAACGACTTTGGCCAACAGCTGATCATCTTCACACTCCGCCATGACGCGGATCAGAGGTTCAGTGCCGGATTTACGGATCAGTAATCGGCCTTTTCCTTTCAGACGCTCTTCGGCATCCGAGATTGCGGCTTTCACACCAACTGTTTCCAGCGGGGCCTGCCCCTCGCCATAGCGCACGTTCTTCAACAGTTGCGGTACTGTTTCGAACTGAACCGACAGTTCGGATGCGTTGCGCCCGGAATGTACCATTTCAGCCAGGAAATGCAGGCCCGCCATGAGGCCATCGCCTGTGGTGGCATAATCGCTCATGACGATGTGGCCAGATTGTTCACCACCCAGGTTGAAATCTCCTTCACGCATCCGCTCGACTACATAGCGGTCGCCTACGGCCGTTCGTTCAAGCCTGAGCCCCTGCGAACCGAGATGGCGTTCGAGACCAAGGTTGGACATGACTGTCGCGACCAAAGCGCCGCCGCGCAAGCGGTCGGCCTTGGCCCAAGAGGTCGCTAACAACGCCATCAACTGATCGCCGTCGGCCACGTGTCCGTGCTCATCCACGATCACAACCCGATCGGCATCACCATCCAGGCAGATCCCCACATCGGCCCCGTGCGCCACCACCGTTTCAGCTGCTAGCTGAGGTTTGGTCGAACCGCAATTCAGGTTGATATTCTTACCGTTAGGAGAGGTGCCTACAGGAATGACCTCGGCCCCAAGTTCCCACAAAACTTCGGGCGCAGTACGGTGCGCGGCGCCATTGGCGCAATCCACCACCACTTTCAAACCGTCCAGCCTAAGATCGCGGGATAGCGAAGATTTCACCCGCTCGCCATAGCGAAACCGCGCATCGTCTACCCGGCGGGCCCGACCGATATTTTGGGCCTGCGCAGGCTTAACCCCTTCTTCGATCAGCCGTTCGATTTCAATTTCCGCCTGATCCGACAGTTTGAAGCCATCAGGCCCGAAAAACTTGATCCCGTTGTCTTCGGCGGGGTTGTGACTGGCCGAGATCATCACGCCCAGATCGGCGCGCATTGACCGCGTCATCAGGCCGACAGCCGGCGTTGGAACTGGTCCCAGCAGCAAAACATTCATCCCGGTCGAGGTTAGCCCCGCCGTCAGCGCGTTTTCCAGCATATACCCAGACAGGCGCGTATCCTTGCCAATAACAACACGGTGCACGCCGGATTGGTCACGTCGGAAGTACCGCCCAACCGCGGCCCCTATGCGCAGGGCCATCTCAGCCGTGATCGGATGCGTATTGGCGGTGCCACGCACCCCATCGGTTCCGAACAGCTTGCGCATTGGTATCTCTCCGTAAATTCTTGCTTGCGACCGGATTACCGGACGGCGGCCCATAGACGCAAGGCCTGAGCGGTTTCAGCGACGTCATGAACACGCAGGATCTGCACACCCTGTGCCAATCCGGCCAGCCCCACGGCGATGGATCCCGGCGCACGCGCGTCTTTGCGGGGCTCTTTGCCTATCTGCCCGATAAACCCCTTTCGGGATACGCCCAGCAGGATCGGACACCCCAAACAGTGAAACAGGCTGAGATTCTGCAGAAGGATAAGATTGTGCTTTTCGGTTTTGCCAAATCCTATGCCCGGGTCGATAATGATCTGGTCCCGGCTCATGCCGAGGTCTTCAAGAAAACCAACCTGCCCATGTAGGAAGTCATAAACATCCAGCAAAACACTGTCGTAAGTCGGGTCGTCCTGCATCGAACCGGGATCGCCCTGCATGTGCATCACGCAGACAGGGGCCCCAACCTGGGCACAGAACGGCGCAAGGTCCGGGTCGAAGGTAAAGCCCGAGACGTCATTGATCAGCCCTGCCCCGGCTTTCCAGGCGGCTTTGGCGACGGCGGCTTTGCGGGTGTCTATGGAAATCAGCGCATCGGTGGCCGATCTGATCGCTTTGATCAGCGGTTCGGTACGGGCGATTTCCTCGTCTTCAGGAACAAAACTTGCGCCGGGGCGTGTCGACTCGCCTCCGATATCAAGAATACTGGCGTCCTGCGCGACCATGTCCCGCGCCGCAGCCTGTGCCGCCTCGACCGAGTTATGCACCCCGCCATCCGAGAAACTGTCCGGCGTGGCATTGAGGATGCCCATGATCTGGGGCCGATCCATCGCAACGCCAGAAATAGCGGCCCGTGGACGTGTCAGCCGATCCAGCACATCGCCGGGAACCTGCGCAGCCGGGATGATGCACGCGGCTTCAGTCCGGCTGAGGCGTTCGACATGGGTGAACCACAGCGTCTGACCGGCTAAGGTCACCGCCCCTTCAGGGCGCGCCTCACCATGCTGAACCAAGGGTCGGTAGTAAGCAGTCACAGATTCGCCTGATCCACCGGCACAGCGCGCAGCGGAGTCTGGGGTGAGTCCGGCAAGGCGCCTCCGAATACCATCAGCTCGCTCGCTTCGAATGTCGCGGCAAACCACGCCGCCAGAGCGACCGCATCCGAGGGCGCAGCCGACGGGCCGTCCACTGCATCAAGCACGATCTTGGACGGCGCCCAGACGCAAATCTGCCCGTTCTTCATGGCCCAATCCAACTCGGTCCGGGTGGAAACGACAACGCAGCGCAGGTCGCGCGCGGCCAGTACCCAGGCGTTCTGTTCAATGGCCAGCAGGTCGATCCGGCGCTGAGTCATCGCGTGACCGGTTTGCGAAACGGCCATATCCGCCGCCCCGACGCAGAGGATCAGGGGGCGTTTCCGGTTTTCCAACTGGTCAATCCAGCCGGTCAGATTGTCCGACGCGATTGCTTCGTTTGACAGGAAGGCCAAACGCGGGTGCGGACGCTCTTCCTCGACCAGCTCGTGGTGAGTTGCATCTTTACCGCGCACGATCTCAACGCCCAAAGCGCCGGGGCCACGATCCAGCTTTTCTATTCTGACAAAGGCTCTTACAGCCTGAGGTTCAAGCAGAATTCTCTCGGCAATCCGGTCCGCCAGAGTTTCCAGCAGGTTCAACCGCTCGGCCGACAGCTCAAAGCCGATGGCCTCGGTCACACGATCATAGGACAGGATGCGATCAACATCATCGTCAATAGGATCGGTCAGCGGGCGCACCTCGACAACGATATTAAAGCAAATGCGTTGCGTCGTTCCACGCTCGGCCTGAAAGGCGCCGATCTCGACCTCGACAATATGGTCACGCAGAGAGATGCGATCCAGAGGTCCCCGCGTGGCAGTCGCCTCGGACCGCTCGGACGGGTGCGCAAAGGCAAGACGGATTTCAGAACTCATGCGATTGACCCTTTGGGCTTGGTGGACGTATCGGCCCTAATTACACATTGCAGGCCCTATAACATCGCAGCAAACGCCATTCCAGTCTTCGAATGCGGCGTCAGCTGACGCGAAACCAGCTCATCATTCCGGATGCGGAATGACCCAGCATATGGCAGTGTAACAACCAGTCGCCTGGATTGTCAGCAATCAGCGCGATTTTACGGGTCTGACCCCGCCCTATCAGTATCGTGTCGCGCCAGGGGCCCAGCGTGCCGTCATCCAGGATGATGCGGAAATGGTGCCCATGCAGGTGCATAGCGTGGGGAAACGCCGTTTCATTGACAAACTCAATCTGATGAGCACTTCCCAATCGTGCATCCAGAAACGGCTCATCCGGTCGATCAGAATAGCCATTCAATGCCCAAAACCTCCCGAGTTGGGCCAATTCACGGCCTGATAGTTCGGTCTCGCCCATATTGGCGGAATCCAGCCAGCGCATGGCCCCGCCTTGCAGCGTCATGCGATGGATCGGTGCGTCGTCCAGCCGAACCTTAGGCATCTCATTTGCTGGCAAAGGGCGGATTCCAGTCCTGTTTGCCGCCGCCTGACCGGCCACCGCAAGCCGAACCAGACCGAAGCTGTCACCGCGTTCTTGACTTACAAGCCCGGCAATCTGACCCTCATCACTTTGCACATCCACGATCAGATCCATCCGCTGAGCAGGTGCAAGCGGGACGTTCCCGGAAACCGGCAAAGGGTCAACCAGAGGCATTCCATCCAAAGCGACGATCCAACCTGTCAGACCAACCAGCCCCAGATCGAATATCCTGGCATTTGCCGCATTGATCAGCCGCAGCCTCAGGCGCGCGCCGCGCGCCACTGCATATTCTGGATCAAACTGGCCATTAACTGTGACGAGATTGCCCAAACGCCCGGCGTGGCTGAGGTCGTGCTGGTTATCAAAATCTTCTACGATCTGCCCGGTTTCCGGGGTCAATCGCCAGTCGTCCAGGACAAGGGTCAAATCCTGATCCACATCAGGCAGATTATCTTCTTCGACAATCAATGGGCCGTAGAGGCCACGCGCAACCTGCTCCATGGATCGGTTATGGGCATGATACCAATATGTTCCCGCATCCGGGACCACAAAGTCATAGGTAAAACTGTGGCCAGGCTGAACAGCGTCCTGCGTCAGACCCGGGACTCCGTCCATTGCATTGACAATCCGAATGCCATGCCAGTGGATCGTAGCGGGTTGGGGTAAATCGTTTACCAATCTGCGCCGGACGCTTTGCCCTTTGCGCAGGCGAATTTCTGAACCGGGCACATTTCCACCAAAGGACCAAACCGAGGTCTCGGGGTACCCGTCAGGGGCCAGCTGTCGGGAGACGATCTGGGCAACCAAATCATCTATTGCGGCATGCACTGCCTTGGGCAACAGCAACATTGCTGTACCGGATTGCAAAATCTGTCTGCGTGATAACACCAATACGGGCCTCCTGGACCCGCAATCTAAACCGATTTTCGTCCCGCGCCAGTAGGGTTCCAGCGCGGGTGCGTCAATCAGTTACTCGCCGTCTGATAGTTGTGACGGTAGAAAATATGGACACCGATACGCGCGGTTTCCTTGTAGACCTTGGCCCAAGACGGGCGCACTGCGGTCGTGTGATAATGCGTAGCCCCTTCGGTGAGCTTTTTGGCAGCCCCGTCGATGGCTGTACGCGCGACTTTCGCTACACGCTCATAGGCCTTCTTTTCACGGATCACTTCCTCTTGACCGTCACAGGTATAGGTGAACTGGCACTGGTATTTCTTACCTGTGCCCTGATTGATCACACCACACAGCGTGTCGGGAAAGCGGCTGCTGGCAACACGGTTGAGGATAACCTCCGCCACAGCAAACTGTCCGCGCACGCCTTCGCCGCGCGCTTCAAAGTACAACGCCTCGGCCAGGCACTTGAATTGTTCGCCTCCGGTGGCGGTGGGTTGCTCGTCCAACCAGCTCTTGGAGTAGGACACTTCTTTCGGCTCAGGCTCCTGTCGGGGCTTGAACAAATTCAGATAATCGCGAAAATTCTGACCGGGCAGTTCGCTACGGGCGACCAGCTCACGTTTCGCAGTATCGGTTGCTTCCCTCTCAGCGAAGGACACACTAGGCAGCATGGTTGTCGCCATAACGGCAACAGCCAGAATATATCTTAGCATCAGATAACCTCGCACAGGCACATTCTGCGCCATACCCTCCCCCGGCGGGCGCGATGAGGCTCATACCGAATTGAATCGGAAACGTCCAGATCAGAAGAAGATGCAAGTGGAAAATCGCCGTAACGTCAAAATAAGTTGACGACGGCTACCTTCTTTTCACACTAATCCTTGGGTCGGCAGTTACTGTCAACCCCCAAGTCTGGACGAAATCGCCAGTTGAGCGGCAGCCAGCCGAGCGACAGGTACCCGGAAGGGTGAACATGACACATAGTCGAACCCCAAATCCCGACAAATTGCGATTGATTCGGGGTTTCCGCCATGTTCGCCACAGACCGACAGGGTCACGTCCGGCTGAACCCGGCGTCCGCGTTCAGACCCCAGCTTCAGCAATTCCCCTACACCATCGGGATCTAGCACGTGGAACGGATCCTCGGCGAAAACACCCTGACGCACATAAGCAGACATGAAACGACCAGCGTCATCACGAGACAATCCATAGGTCATTTGGGTCAAATCATTGGTGCCGAAGCTAAGGAACGCAGTTTGTGGAGCGATTTCGTCCGCCCGCAGGCAGGCACGCGGCGTTTCCACCATGACCCCCAGCCGATATTCGAACTCTTGCCCTCGTTCAGCGGCTACCGACGCCGCAACCGTGTCTATCCGAGATTTGACAAGCTCAACCTCGCGCTTGGCCGAAACCAGCGGTATCATCACCTCGGGGACCACCAGAGCGCCCTCTTTGCTGGCCTCAAGCGTCGCCTCAAAGATTGCCCGGGCCTGCATATCATAGATTTCCGGCACCGTGATGCCCAGCCTGACGCCGCGCAATCCCAACATCGGATTATATTCGGTCATCTCGGCGACACGGCGTTCCACATCCGAAACCGGCAGATCAAGTGCCTCTGCCAATTCACGCTGGCCACTGCGAGTCGTGGGCAGGAACTCATGCAACGGCGGGTCGAACAGGCGGATACAGACCGGTTGACCTTCCATAATTCGAAAGAGTTGCACGAAATCTGCGCGTTGCATCGGAAGCAGACGTTCCAGAACCGCCGCACGACCGGAAGAGGTTTGAGCAAAGATCATTTCGCGCATCACGATCAGGCGGCCGGGATCAAAGAACATATGTTCCGTCCGGCACAGGCCGATCCCTTGTGCCGAAAAGTTCCGAGCGGTCTGCGCATCCGCAGGCGTATCGGCATTGGCGCGGATCTCAATATCACGTTCGGCGTCTGCCCAGCTCATAAGCGTCTGAAAACAATCGTCTAGCGCCGCCTCAAGCATCGCGGGTTGCCCCGCCAGAACCTGCCCCGAAGTTCCGTCTATCGTCAGCTTGTCGCCCGTTTTGAAAACGCGGCCATCCTGGGCTGTCAACATCTTCTCTTTGGTCTGAAACCGCATTTCAGAGGCGCCAACGATGCAAGGCAGGCCCAAGCCGCGACCGATCACGGCCGCATGGCTGGTCATCCCACCCTTTTCGGTCAGAACAGCCACTGCGGCGTGCATTCCCCGGACATCTTCCGGGGACGTCTCTCGGCGCACCAGAATACAGGGCTCGCCCCGCGCGGCACTGGCCTGCGCCTCGGCCGCAGTAAACACAAGCTTTCCGGTTGCCGCCCCTGGACTGGCTGCAATGCCTGTGGTCAGCACATCACGGCGCGCGTCGGGGTGAACCTGCCGGTGCAGCAACTCGTTCAGAGAATGCGGATCGACCCGCATCACCGCCTCTTGCTGAGGAATGATGCCATCCTCGGCCAACCGAACGGCAATCCGCATGGCAGCACGGGCACTGCGCTGCACGCGCACACCGTCCAGAATGTGAACGTGCCCATTTTCGATGACGAATTCGACCTGCATTTCCTCACGCAGCTTTTCGCGCATGATTGCAGCATGTGCCTTGAGTTCCGCGAATGCCTTGGGCGCAACTTCCTCAAGCGACTTACCACGCGGATCCTTTTCCAGATACAGCGCAGCGACCCCCTCGCCCAACGCATCGCGACCCTGGCTTTGGCTGAGGTAACGACCGGTTATCTGCTGCAGCCCTGTTGTCGGATCAATCAGTTGCAGAACGCCGGACCCGCATTCGCCCTGCCCCACACCCGGGACCATCTCCTGAATGACCAGGCCCAGACCTGCATCCGCTGGCGCACCTTTTGCCTGGCGTAACAGCCGGGCTGAGGTTCCATCCCAGGCCCGCGCCATCGATCGCAGAACCGCAACCAGCTGCTCACCACGATCCTGTGGGAAAGGCTCGTCGGTTTCATCCTCATAGGCCCGCAACGACTGGCGCAGACCTTCCAGCCCATCGGCCTCGATGTCGTCAAACACATCCGCATCCAGACGCGCCACATGAATGGCATAGCTTTGAACAAAGCGCAGCGACAGTGCAGCCGCGGCCTCGTTCCCCATCTCGTCTGACAGGTCCACATAGCGCGCATCATTCATACCGATGTTGAGGATTGCCCCCGGCCCGCCCCAATCGGGATCCTCGGAGCTTGGGCGAACACACAGCAACGCCGCCTCGTCGAACTGTTCGAGAATGGCCGCAATGTCGGGCACCTGCCCGCCGGCGATCCGCTGCACTGCATCAAAGGACAATGCAACCGTTCGTGGTACGGGAAAATCCAGCCGAACCAGGCGCTGCAGGCATTTCGCGCGCCCGCCATGAGTATTCGCCGCTACGGGCGCTTCGGCTGTGATCAGAGTGGTATGCGGGTTATTCTGCACTGCGGCACCTTTTGGTTTCACCGCAGCATAGGCCCCTGCGCCCGTGGCGCAAGAGCGTTAACCTTCGATTCGGGCCAGATCGGCCACGCTGGAACAGACCTTCCTGATCTGGCTGAGCAGGTTCAGACGGTTGCGGCGCAGGATGTCATTGTCGGTATTGACCTGCACATCCTCAAAGAACGCATCCACCGGCCCGCGCAGCGCGGCCATGGCCGTCATCGCGGCCGGGAAATCCTCGGACGCCAGCGCTGTGTCGATCTGTGCCTGAGCCTGATCCAATGCTGCAAACAGCGCTTTCTCGCTTTCTGTTTCGGCAAACTTCACATCCGCCCCATAGGAGTACTCGACCCCATCCTTTTCCTCGGCCTGAGTCAGGATGTTGTTGGCCCGCTTGAACCCCTGCACGAGGTTTTCACCATCTTCGGTCGCAATCACCGCGTTCAGCGCGCGGGCACGTTTGACCAGCAGGTTGAGGTCGTCATTGCCGTCCATCGCTATACAGGCGTCGATGATGTCGTGACGGATGCCCTCGTCGCGGAGGAAGACCTTGAGGCGATCGTGGAAGAAGGAGAGGAGGTTGTCAGTATCGTCCCAGACTTTAGGCAACCCAAGAGCCTCAACGGTGGCTTGCAACGGGTTAATCTTTTCGATGGCTTTCTTAATCATACCAGAAGCGGTCGAAGGGTTGCGGCGTTCCTTATCAACCGCTTTAGCTAACGAAAGTGGGTTCAAATTTAGTTCGTCTGCAATCTCAAGCACTCGTTGCTCGTGCTCCTGCCCTTCAGCCCAATTTTTTTGGCGAGCACGTTCGAGCAAAGTTGAGGTGATTAATTCACCTAATTTCAGTGTCACCTCACTATCCAAAACCAACCGAATAACCCCCAACGCCGCACGACGCAGGGCAAAGGGGTCTTTCGACCCGGTCGGCTTCTCATCAATCGCCCAGAACCCGGTCAGCGTGTCCAGCTTATCGGCCAGCGCCACGGTCACCGACAGCGGTGCGGTTGGTACGTCATCCGACGGGCCCAGTGGCGAATAATGCTCTTGCGCCACGGCGGCCACTGCGGCGTCTTCGCCTGCGGCCTCAATATAATACCGACCCATAAGCCCCTGAAGTTCGGGGAATTCATAGACCATTTCCGAGCTCAAGTCGGCTTTGGCCAGACGCGCGGCTTTCTCGGCCACTGCCGGTTCGGCACCTGCGATCGGTGCCAACTCGCGCGCCAGCGCGGCAATACGATTGATCCGTTCCGCCTGCGTGCCCAGCTTGTTGTGGAAGGTCACATTCTCCAACGCGCGGGTCCATTGGGCGATGTCCGATTTGGCGATGCGCAGGTCGTTCTCCCAAAAGAACTTGGCATCCGCCAGACGGGCCGACAGCACCTTTTGGTTCCCCGCCAGAATGGTCGCCCCATTATCGGCGGTCTCGCGGTTGGCGACGGTGATGAAGCGTTCGATCCGGCCTGTCCTTGGGTTCTTTACGGAAAAGAACTTCTGGTGTTCCTTCATCGAGGTCTGCAGCACCTCAGGCGGCAGTTCCAGGAATTCCTCGTCGATCTGCCCCATCAGCACCACGGGCCATTCGACCAGACCGGCAACTTCGGCCAGCAGACCCTTGTCGTCGACCACTTCCAGACCGGCGGCAAAGGCCATGTTCTGCGCGTCGTTCCAGATGTGTTCGGCGCGTTCCTCGGGTGACAGCACAACAAAGGCGCGTTTCAGCTTGGCGGCGTAATCCTCGAAGGACGAGACAGAAAACCGGTTCGGGGCCATGAAACGGTGGCCCTCGGTCGTGTCGCCGGATTTGATCCCTTCAACCTCGAGCGGTACGACCTGCGCGCCTGCCTCATCGCTGAGGATGCACAGGATCGAATGCAGCGGACGTACCCAGCGCATCGACCCACTTCCCCAGCGCATCGACTTGGGCCAGGGGAAATTACGGATGGTCGCCTCAAGCACTTCGGCTACGATATCAGTCGCCGGTCGCCCGGGCTTTTCGATCATCGCGAAATACACCGCGCCTTTGGGCGTTTCGCGCTCTTCCAACTGGTCACGGGTTACACCGGCGCCGCGCAGGAAGCCTTCAATGGCCTGATCCGGCGCGCCCACTTTCGGACCCTTGCGTTCTTCGCGGATGGACGGGCTTTCGGCTAGCAAGCCTTCGACCGCCAGCGTCAGGCGGCGGGGCGTGGTCAGAGAGGCGGCCCCGGCATAGGTCAGACCGGCCTCGACCAGACCATCGGTGATCCGCTTTTTCAGGTCTTCACCGGCACGGGTTTGCATGCGTGCAGGGATTTCCTCGGAAAACAGTTCGATCAGCAGGTCGGGCATAGTCAGTCCTTAGAAATTGACGATCGTCTGGATGACGATGGCATTGGCGATATCCACAAAGAATGCGGATACAAGGGGCAGTACGATAAAGGCAATAGGGGACGGGCCATATTGCTTGGTTACGGCGGTCATATTGGCGATGGCGGTGGGGGTCGCGCCCAGCGCAAACCCACCGAAGCCTGCGGCCAGAACCGCGGCGCGATATCCCGACCCCATCACCGGAAACAACACGTAGATAACGAAGATGACCGTAAAGGCGGTTTGTGCCGCCAGTACGACCAAAATGGTCACACCAAGCTCCGCAATCGTCCACAACTGCAGGCTCATCAGCGACATGGCCAGAAAGGTACCCAACGCAAGCTCTGAAACCAGCCCAAGCGCGGATGTGCGGCTGACGGGAACTGCATTTGGCCGCAACCAACTGCGCAGGTTGCCGATCAAAATGGCAATGATCAGACAAGGTACAAACAGGGGAAGTTTCAGGCCGGCCTCTGCGATCAGAACATTCACACCGTAGCCAACGATAATGGCAAGATGGAGGTACAGCATGACCCGCATCAGACCAAGCGGCGTAATATCGGGATAACGCTGTTCTTCGGTTGCGACACCAACTGTCAGTTCTTCGTTGGGGCGGTCGGGGGTCAGATTATAGCGTTCGACAAGATACTTGGCCACGGGACCACCAACCACCGCGGCCAACACCAGGCCCAATGTCGCCACTGCGACCCCCAACTCGGTCGCGCCTTCCAACCCAGTTACGGCACCAACGTCCGGCGCCCACGCGATGGCGGTTCCATGCCCGCCGATCAGTGCAGCTGATCCGAATAACACTCCGGACTGGGCAGGAAAGCCAAATGCAACCGCCCCGACCGCACCAATGCCGTTTTGCATGATGATGGTGATCAGTGTCAGAACCAACAGCAAGAACAGAGGTTTGCCGCCGGTAAGCAGATCCAGGAACCGGGCATTCAGGCCGATTGCCGCAAAAAACAGCACCAGCATGTAATCCCGCGTGGCCATCTCAAAATCGAATGAGATGCCTGTGGCCAGGTATAATCCCAACATCACCAGCGCTGCGACCAACCCGCCGCTGACCGGTTCGGGTATGTTGAAGCGCTGAAGCAGTTTCACCTGCGTGTTCAACTCCGCCCCCAAAAGATAGACAGCCAGACCCAACGTGGCGGCGATCATATCCGGGATGAGATAAGTCATTGCCCCGTTTCCGGTTGCTGCGGGCATTCCTCTCCGACGACCGTGCCGTCATAGGCCTTTTCCCCGCAGTTGTTCAGCGCGTGCCAAACATAGCCTTTTCCATCCTGGGTTACAGCGACGATCCGGTCCACGCCAAAGTGTATATTCTTAGCCCCGATAAAGGCCTGCGCCTGACCGGTCTGCAACGCGTTGGCAATCATTATGGCATCGTAGCACTCAAACCATCCGGGCGCCGTCAACGGTTCGGGGTCATTGGCGGTCTGATAACCAGCCAGATCTGCTGGCGTCAGGTCAGTTTCAAAGCAGGCGCGGTATCGAATCGGAGAGCTGTCCGCATCAATCGCCTGAAAGTCCGTATAGGCGATGGTCTCGGGCTCATCTGCGCCGATTGCTAGCAAACGGACATCCTGTCCCGGCTTTGAGACCACTTCATAATAAAAGCCGTAAACTTGCAGATAGTACATGGCCCCACCAGCCAGAACAGCCGACCCAAGAAGGAGAATAGCAAGTAGTTTTCCGGTCATCGTTCGAGCATCCTATTCACGTGGCCTCTTTCATTGAGGTCGAAAATGGGCCAGTTTCCAACCTGATACAGGCTGACATTAGGGTAATGAAAATGGACACGACTCTCGCCGCAGGTTTTTTCGGCGCGCTTTTTGCGATCATGAACCCGATCACCAACTTGCCCGTTTTTCTGAGCGTGACTGATGGTCTGACCCCCGCAGATCAACGCAAGGTTGCGGTGAAAACCGTCACCTACTGTCTGATCCTGGGCGGTGCTTTTGCAGCCATTGGCAGCAAGACATTGGGACTGTTCGGCATCAGCGTCAATGATCTGCGCGTTGCGGGCGGTCTTATTGTCCTGATGATCGGCCTGAACATGCTGAGCGGCACCGAGAGCACGGCGCATCACGGAACCGAAGGCGAAAAGAAATCTTATCCCGAGGCCGACACCGTCGCCTTTTACCCGTTGGCCTTTCCTATCCTCGTTGGGCCTGGCACAATCACGACGTTGATCCTCTATGCACATCAAATGTCCAAACCTATGGACGTCATACTCTATGCGGGCGTTTTTCTGGCAGTGCTGTTTTTGCTGTTCGTCACATTCTGGAACGCCGCGGCGCTGTCCAAGCGGCTTTCGGACAACGCTCGGGTGATCATGAGCCGCTTTATGGGTATGATCCTGTCTGCCATCGCAATCAGCATGATCGCGGACGGACTTAAAGTTCTGCTTCCCGGTTTGGCGTAACTGCCGCATCAGACCTCGTACCCGGCGGCTTCGGTCTGGACGAAGGCGTCGGCGCATTGCTTGGCCAAGGCGCGCACGCGTCCGATATAGGCCTGCCGTTCCGTCACCGAGATCACGCCACGCGCATCCAGCAGGTTAAAGATGTGCGACGCCTTGATGCACTGATCATAGGCCGGATGCGCCATGATGATGCGTTTGCCGGTCTTGGGATCGTCATGATCCTGCGCCAGAATGGTGGCACATTCAGCCTCGGCCTCTTTGAAATGGTCGAGCAGCACGTCGGTATTGGCCACGTCAAAGTTCCAGCGGGCATATTCTTCTTCGGTCTGTTTGAATATGTCACCATAGGTCAGCGGGCTGGGTGACTGCGGATCGTTGAAGGGCATGTCCATCACGTGATCAACACCCAGCACATACATCGCCAGCCGCTCCAACCCATAGGTCAATTCACCTGAAACCGGCGCGCAGTCATGGCCTCCGACCTGTTGAAAATAGGTGAACTGGCTGACTTCCATGCCGTCGCACCAGACCTCCCAGCCCAGGCCCCAGGCGCCCAGGGTTGGGCTTTCCCAGTCATCCTCGACAAACCGGATGTCATGCAGGTCCATGTCGATGCCGATTGCCTCAAGGCTGCCCAGATACAACGCCTGCAGGTCCGGCGGGCTAGGCTTGATCAACACCTGATACTGATAATAGTGCTGCAAGCGATTGGGGTTCTCGCCATAGCGCCCATCTGTTGGGCGGCGCGAGGGCTGTACATAAGCTGCGGCCCAGGACTTGGACCCCAACGCGCGCAAAGTAGTCGCGGGGTGGAATGTCCCTGCCCCCACTTCCATGTCATAGGGCTGCAGAATGGCGCAGCCTTTTGACGCCCAATAGGTCTGAAGGCGCAGGATGATCTCCTGAAAAGAGCGAGGTGCGTTGGACTTAACGGTCATCACATTCCCTTTGGACGCCATTGCGCCCTGTTCCGGTGGGTTTTGCCCTTCCTATGCAAGGGGCCAAGGGGCGTCAACGGGACAGTGTGCCCGGGAAGCCACTGAGCGGCCGAACTGGAAATTCCCCGTATTCCAGGCATGGTGTTTCAACCCGCATATCGCGTACTCTTCATCGCAGAAAAACACCGCGGACACAGGCACACAATGAGACGCATATTAACGGTAATTTCAGTTCTTTTCCTTTTCGGCGTGCGGGCATCATTTGCTCAGCAAGACGGAGGTGTTTGGGTCCAGGTCGAGGCGCAGCCTTCGCTGCGTGAAGCCCAGGAACGCGCACAAGCCTATTCTGGCGCGTTGCCAGACGTGAATGGATTTCGCCTGAATTCGGGCTGGTATGCCATTGTGATCGGCCCGTATCTGCGCGGCGATGCCGAGCAAGTTCTGCGGGTGTACCGCGCAGAGGGGCAAATTCCAGCCGACAGCTTTATCGCCTTCTCGAACACACTGGGGCAGCAGTTCTGGCCGGTCAGTGCGAATACTCAGGACCAGGCTGTTGTGACAGCGCCGGTCGCACCTGAACCGGAACAGCCAGTGGCCGAGGCAACCCCGCAAATTGCCGATGAAACCAGATCACAGGCGCTGCAAAGCGAACGATTGCTGAGCGCGCAGGAGCGTATGGGCCTTCAAACCGCACTTCAGGCAGCCGGTTTCTACAACTCGACGATTGACGGTGCCTTTGGACAGGGAACGCGTCGCTCGATGGGCGACTGGCAAAGTTTCAACGGATACGAGGCGACCGGGGTTTTGACGACGGCACAGCGCAAGGCCTTGATGGATGACTATAACGCGCCATTAATCAGCGCCGGAATGCAGCGCTACACAGACCCACAGGCAGGTATTGAGATGGCCATGCCGCTGGGTATTGTTGCATTCGACCGTTACGAGGCCCCCTTCGTGCATTTCAACGGCTCGACCGACCTGAATGCTCAGGCCCTGCTGATCAGTCAGGATGGCACCAAAGCAACCCTGCGGGCCCTTTTTGAAGTCATGCAGTCGCTGGAAATCGTTCCGCTTGAAGGCCCTCGCCAGCTGCGCGGTGACAGCTTTACCCTGGAAGGTCGCGGCAATGACATTGTATCCTATACCGAGGCCAAGCTGAAAGATGGTCAGATCAAAGGTTTTACTCTGGTCTGGCCCGAAGGGGACGAGGCGCGCCGTACCCGCGTTCTTGCCGCCATGAAAGCGGGCTTTAGCACCACTGATGCGGTTCTTGACGCCGCCGCCGGATCGGACGCTGCGCAAAGCATTGATCTTGTATCCGGCCTGCAGGTTCGCAAACCGCGCCTGTCACGCTCGGGGTTCTTTGCGGATGCCAAAGGCACCGTCCTGACCGTGACCGAGGCGGCAGATAGCTGCTCGCGGATCACGCTGGACGGCGCGCACGAGCTTGAGGTCGCCTCGACCGATCCCAATATCGGCATCGCCGTTCTGCGGCCAAGCCGCGACCTTTCCCCGATCAGCGTGGCCGAGTTCAGCAGCACCAAGCCGCGGATTCAGTCCGAGGTTGCGGTCTCCGGATTCTCGTATCAGGGCGTTTTGGGCGGTCCGACGCTGTCATATGGGCAGATCGCCGACCTGCGCGGCCTGAACGGTGAGGATGGCGTGAAGCGTCTGGCGCTGGCCACCCAACCCGGCGATGCAGGAGGCCCCGTGTTTGACGGCAACGGTCAGGTGGTCGGGATGCTTTTGCCGACGCCGACGAATGGGCGGACCCTGCCCGCCTCGGTCAGCCTGTCTGCCAATACAGAGAGCCTGAACAAGGCGCTGAGCAAGGCTGGGCTGGCAGGTCAATCCAGCGCCACCGCCGCCACGCAGGTCTCACCCAATGAGCTTAGCCGCCGGGCAAATGGGATGACTGTTCTGGTACAATGCTGGGATTGAGTTCGTAAAATCGCGCATTAACGCCGCCCATCCGGGCGGCGTTTTTTATTCTGCGCGCCATATGTCCGGAGTGATCCGGATCAATGTCGGCCCCTTAGCGGAAAACGCTTTTCGCACCGCAGACTGCATGTCTTCCAGTGTTGAGGGCGCAGCAGACAAGGCGCCGAATGCCTCGGCCAGTTTGCAAAAGTCAGGGTTTCGCGCAACGACAGCATTCGGCGCGATCTGACTGCCCACCATGCTGTCTTCGATCTCTTTCAGCTTGCCATTGTCCCAAAGAATGATCGGCAGGGGCAAACCCAGCTCTACCGCCACGCCCAATTCCATCATCGTGTAGTGAAAGCCATAATCCCCAGCAATCACAGCAGTCGGCCTGCCCGGCCGCGCGATAGCGCCACCTATTCCAGCCGGCAACGCATAGCCCAGCGTGCCAAAGCCGTTCGGGTGGTGCCAATGATAGGGGAAAGGCATTTCCCACACCCCCTTGGCAACATAGGCGAACTGGGTCATGTCCGAATACACCATCACATCCGCTGGCATTGCCTTACGCAAGGCATCCAACACCGGGACAATACCGGGCCGTTCCGCATCAATCTCGGCGCGCCATTTACTGCGGGCTTCGGAGACCTCATCCGAGGACCAGCCATTTGCCGGTTTGACATGGTCAATAGACGCCCACATCGCGTGGGCAAAGCTTCCGCCATCCGCCTGCAACTTGACAGAGGCCCGATGATGGTCCGACAGGACCTGAGGGTCCAGATCAATGCGGATCATATTGGCCGTATGCCCCAGCGCATCGCGCCACAGATCGACCTCACCCAGCTCGGCTCCGACGACCACCACAAGATCGGCGGAGGCGATGATCCGGGCGCTTTCGGGACGAGACAAGGCAGCGCCAAAATCCAACGCATAATCCAACCCCACCATTCCACGCCCCGCATAGGTGGTGAAACAGGCCGCTCCGATCTGTGTCAGAATCTGCCGCCACAAGTTTGATCTTGCACCACCTCCCAGAACGAACAGCGGCCTGCGCGCGATGTTCAACATCGACAAGACTGGCGCGACGTCCGGCGGCAGAGCCTTTGTCCGCAAACCCGGCTGGTTCGGGAATGGGGCCGGGTCAGCCTGTGCCTTAAGCTGCGAAATCGGCATCTGTATGTGCTTGGGTCTGGGGCGGCTCAGCGCGAACTCTTCGAAAGCACGTTCAACCAGGCCATAGGCGGCCGAAGCTGTACTTGCCTGCAACGACCAATCCGCGACCGTTTCTCCGGCGGCACGTTGATCCTTCATCTGATGAAGCTGTCCCTGCAGCGCCTGATCATCATCAAGGCAGGAGGACAGCACCAGCATTGGCACCGAATCCGAATACCCCTGCCCCATGGGTGTCATGATGTTGCACAGCCCAGGCCCAGTGATCACATAGGCCACGCCAGGATTGCCGCTTGCGCGCGCATATCCGTCCGCCATGAAACCGGCCCCCTGCTCGTGCCGCGCAAGAACTTGGGTGATGCCGGCTTCTTCGATCCCGCGATACATCTCTTGATTATGGACGCCGGGGATACCAAAAATCACATCAACACCCCGATCCCGGAGCATGTGCGAGATTTGAGCGCCAAGTGGTCTTTTCATTAACTTCTCCAGAAATGGACTGTGAACAGCGCATAGACCGCGAGCAGTTCAAGCCGACCGACCAGCATCCCCGCAGATAGTAACCATTTGGCTGTATCGCTGAGCCCGCTGAAATTACCCGCTGGTCCGATCTGATCCCCAAGGCCCGGACCAACATTGGCCAACGCGGTTGCTGCACCCGAGACAGAGGTAATGAAATCCAGCCCGGTCAGCGCCAGCGCCCATGCCAGGAAACCCAAAGACAATACGAAGAACATGAAAAAGCTCATGACCGAAGTCAGGACATCCGTTCCGATGGGACGCCCATCATAGAGAGGCATGAACACCCCATGCGGTGAACGGATACGCCGGATTTGAGTTTTGATGGATGCAAACAGCAGTTGATAGCGGAAAATCTTGATCGAACAGGCAGTTGATCCCGCACACCCTCCTATCAGGCCAATCAGGAAGAACACCATGATCGGAAAACTGCCCCAACCCATGTAATCGACGCTGGCATAACCGGTACCTGAAATGATCGACGTGATGTTGAACAGCGATTCCCGCACCGCCTGTTCCCAGTGATGCGGAAAGACAGAGGTCAAAAACACCGCCATGACGGCTACAAGAATCAGGATCGTGGCCAAAAACGCCCGAATCTGACTGTCGCGGAACAGGGAGCCGGTGCTGCCATTGGCAAACTGAACATAACGCACAAATGGCAGGGCAGCGAGGATCATGAAAATCGACGCCGCATATTCCGCCGGACCCGAGAAGGTACCGAACGATGCATCATAGTTTGAAAACCCACCGGTCGAGATTGTTGTCATAGAATGAACCACGGCGTCAAAAAAGCTCATGCCAAGACCGGTGTAAACAAGCGCGCAGACCACGGTCAGGAACACGTAGATCAGGGAAATCTGGCCTGCGATTTCTTGCGCCCGCGGCAGGATCTTACCCATGGTTTCGAAACCTTCCGAACGGAAGATCTGCATTCCTCCGACCCGAAGCTCGGGCAGAAAAACCATTGCAACAACGATGATCCCGATACCGCCCAGCCATTGCAGCACACCGCGCCACAAAAGCAACCCCTGCGGCAGACCGTCGAGCCCGGAAATCACGGTCGAGCCCGTGGTCGTAAGGCCAGACATGGCCTCGAAATAGGCATCGACAAAGCGCAACTCGGTTTCCCCGAACAGGAAAGGAATTGCCCCAAATAAAGGCAAAGCCACCCAAACGCCGGTCGTGAGCAGAAAGGTCTGACGGATCGTCAACCCTTCGCCAACGCCATTTGAGCAGCTCATAGAAAGGACAGCGCCGGTCAGAATGGTAATAACGCTGCTTTCAAGGAAAACATGCCATTCGCCGCGACCCTCGATAAGGTCCGCAAGCATGGGCAACATCATGGTCGCCCCAAGAATGGCGACCAACAGGCCAATCACATATCCTACCGGGCGCATGTCCGTCATGAGGCGCAGCGTTGGCGCGCCTGCACGACTGTGTCAAGCAGATGTCCCGATTACTTTTCGGTTTTGCCGCTCGAGACGGGCATCACGGGCGGTTTCGAAGGCGCGCGTGACCGGCGTGCAGCTGCCGCCTGTCCCGCCTGAGCCTTCGGCGCGGCCGGATTTGCGGGTGCAGGTTTGACGGTTGCAACCCGATCTGCCTTCACCTTGGACGCTACGGGTTTAACAGCTGCGGTTTTTGCAACAGCAGCGTCGATCGCAGCGGCGGGAGCAGCTGATTTTACCACTGCAGGCCTAACTGCAGCAGGTTTAGCGGCTTCTACTTTGGGCATTTCAGATTTGGCAGTTACGGTTTTGGTAACAGCAGGCTTTGCCGTAGCGGCTTTGGGGGCAGCGGGTCTAGCTGCGACCTTTGGGGCTGCGCCTTTTGCCACTGCAGGTTTTGCCGCGGACTTGGTCTGTGCCTTTTTCGCACCCCCCGACGCTCTGGCTTTTGTCACAGGTTTCGCCAGGGCGGGCTTGGGCGATTCGGCCTTTGCCTTGACTTCTGCCTTTTTCTGGACGGCCACTTTGACCTTTGCCGCAGGTTGCGGATCAGCATTGACCACAGGCATCGCCTGAGATTTGAACTCAGGTGCCTTCACGTCAGCAACAGTCTTTTCGGAGGCGACACGCAGGGCCTGAACCTGGGCGAAGGGCAGTTCAATCGCAGAGTTGGTCAGAATTTGCATGATTTTCAAATGGTTGGTCATTGCCTCACCGGCAAATCGAATTGCTGCTGCCTGAAATTCAAATGGCTGGGTAAACGGGTTCATGAGGTTGTTCTCCTGTGAAAGTGATGCAACCCGCGAATGAGTAAAGAACCCTGCCCGCCCTGACAAAACGGGCGGATTACGTTGCCTTGCAGTCCTTGGCGTCGCACGTGCCGGCTTCCTGATTGAGTGAAATGATCACCAGAACAGTGACCACGAGATGGCTGCATTCAAGGATAGTTTACAGCAAGAACTTCGCGCTTGCAGCATTTATCGCTGCAATGCGGCGAAATTTCACCACGCCGGCACTTAATCAAGGCTTTACAAAGGTTTAACGCCTATCCGACATGAAACAATGTCGTAAACAGCCTCGGATCCAGGCTGGAGGACACAAAGGTCGGGCCCTCAGTCAGAACAGAAACGGCATCATGGCTGTGCAGGCTTTCTTGATGGCTGGCGATCACTCGGAAATCGCCGATATGATGGTCTGCCAAAAGTTCGGCACAAAACAGGCGTGCTGCGTCTTCGACAAAAATCGGGTTTGCGGCGTTCAGCTCGGCAAAGGCCTGCTCATCTTCACGTTTGACCATGACCTGCGTCTCGGTCGGCACCGCCCTGCGACACAGCGCAATCAGATCTTCGAACCAGAGGCAATCGGCATCGCAATCGACCGCAACCGATATCCGCGCAACCGAGCGCTGCGAATGCGGCGTCGCCAGTTGCCCTCGTGTAGACCGCGCATGCTCGCTGAGCTCCAGAGAACATGGGCACGTCGAGGAATACACATAATCCAGATGCATGATCTTTTGACGCACGCCATTCTGTTCGACCAGTTCCAGCGCGATATCGTAATATTGATAGCCTTCCAGACCCGAACGCAGGCTTTGAGTCCTGTCCGGGTAAGAGAACCGCATCTGGATACGTGCGTCAAAGCTGTCCAGATCGGTCATATAGTCGTTCAGCGCAGCCTCGATCACCTCAAAGCTGAACGTGCGCTCAGCATGTTTGTAGAACGAACGCATGATACGGGACATGTTGATGCCCTTCTTTTCCGCATCAAGGCTGACAGTGCCAGTCACTGAGGTCTCCAGCGTCAGGTCGTCGCCCTGCTTGCGGTGAAACCGGATCGGCAGGCGGAAATTCGATATGCCAACATGTTGAATCTGTTGCTTTGCCCCACGGATCAGGCTGGAAGGTCCATTCTGAAGGTCAGGCAACGAGGCGCGGTAGGCCTCATCCACAGCAAACCCCTCGGGGTAATGCCGCGACAGGGATGGGTAGTTGACCGGCAGGAGCCCCGGCACAAGGCGCGCGACAGCAGGATCAAGCTGACCGATTTCAGCCTCGGTCGCGTTCTCGGCCCATTTCCGCAGGGTTTTCAACGCTGCCGCGGCCTCATCATTGTTGGGGGCGTCATCAATGTCACGGGGATACACGTTCATCGATCAGGGCTCCTCGGGTTGGTCGCCGGACTATATATATGTTCGACGCGATTTCCAGTCTAATGGTATACGCGCCGAAACACAGCCCGGATCTAAACTTCGTGATGGGCGCACCATGCGCACAAGCCACAAACCGTTTTCGAACCATGCCTAACAGTCCAGCTGACGCCCCTATTGCTGAGAAACGTCCAATGCGCGCTTGATATCGGCAAGAAGATCATCGGCGTCTTCCAGACCAACCGAGAACCGGATGAGGCCCGGAGCAATGCCCAGCTCAACTTTTTGGTCGTCACTCAATCTTTGATGTGTGGTGGTTGCCGGGTGGGTCGCAATCGACTTGGCATCGCCCAGATTGTTCGAAATCACCGGAATCGTCAGGGTGTTAAGGAAGGAAAATGCCGCCTCTTTTCCGCCCTTGATATCTAACGACAGCACTGTCCCGCCTTTGCCGCCAAGCTGCGTTTGCATCAGATCATTCTGCGCATGAGACTTCAGACCGGGGTAAAGCGTCCGCTCCAACGCCGGATGGCCCTCTAGCGCCTCGGCAATCCTCTGGGCGGTTTCGGCCTGTGCGTTGACCCGCAAGGCCATGGTCTCAAGCCCTTTCAACATGATCCACGCGTTGAAGGGGCTAAGCGCGCCTCCGGTGTGTTTCATATAGGGCTCGACCGTACCACGGATGAACTCTTTGGTGCCGATGATGACACCACCCAGGGCGCGGCCCTGCCCGTCAATATGCTTGGTCGCCGAGTAGACAACCACGTCAGCCCCCTGAGCGATCGCGCGCGAGAAAACTGGGGTCGAGAACACATTGTCCACGATGACCGTTGCACCAACCGCATGGGCCAGAAGGGAAACGGCTGAGATGTCGATGACCTCAAGCGTCGGGTTGGACATGGATTCGAAGAAAACCGCTTTGGTGTCCGGGCGGATCGCAGCCTCCCATGCGTCAAGATCGGTACCGTCCACAAAGGTCACTTCAACCCCGAACCGGGTCAGCACGTTTTCCAGAATATACAGGCACGACCCGAACAGAGCCTTGGCAGAAACAACGTGGTCACCGGCTTGCAACATCGAAGTCAGTGCCGCATTCACCGCAGCCATTCCAGAGGCGGTGGCAAAAGCGTCTTCGCCCCCTTCCAGAGCCGCGATACGCTGTTCAAACATCGAAACTGTCGGGTTGCCATACCGAGCGTAAATGAACTCATCAGGGCCGGTTTCGATGAACCGCGCCTCGGCCTGCTCGGCCGTATCATAGACAAATCCCTGGGTCAGAAAGATCGCCTCGCTCACTTCGTTGTATTGGCTGCGGCGGGTGCCGCCATGGACGGCTTGTGTGCGCTTGTTCCAGCTCTCGCTCATGTCATTCCTTTCAGCCCCGCTTGGGAGGCAAACAAAAAACCCCAGACGCGGCCAAGCGAAAGGGGTCTTTCATCCTGACCTTTTAGCGGTGTTGTTTAACGTGGCCCGCAATCCGGTAACAAATCGCCACTTGATGAGGATGCATTTACGCCCCGTCCCAGATCACGTCAAGACCGGCTGCACCAAGGTCACGCTTTCGTAACACACCTGCGCGCCCTCTTGCCGAACGCGCTGAAACACCTCCATGATCGCGTCCAGTTTGAGGAGATGACATGATCGATCTATATTTCTGGCCCACGCCCAACGGCTGGAAAGTGTCCATCGCTTTGGAAGAGATGGAGCTGCCCTATAAAACCCACCTGATCAACATCGGCCAAGGCGACCAGTTCGACCCCGAGTTCCTTAAGATCGCCCCCAACAACCGGATGCCCGCGATCGTCGATCCGAACGGACCCGGAGGGACGCCGGTATCTGTATTCGAAAGCGGCGCGATCCTGATGTATCTCGCCCGAAAAACCGGACGCTTCTATGGTGAAACTGAACGTGACCGGATCGCTGTCGAAGAATGGCTGATGTGGCAGATGGGCGGCATCGGCCCGATGGCGGGACAAGCACACCATTTCCTGAAATACGCACCTCAGCTGGACCCGCCGCAAGACCTGCCCTACCCCAAGGATCGCTACCGTGCCGAAGTCGGACGTCTTTACGGCGTTCTGGATCGCAGGCTGGCCGAGAACGAAT
Organism: Ruegeria sp. YTSA105; assembly: GCF_059610225.1. NCBI lineage: Bacteria > Pseudomonadati > Pseudomonadota > Alphaproteobacteria > Rhodobacterales > Roseobacteraceae > Ruegeria > Ruegeria sp. YTSA105. The sequence goes on along the minus strand of NZ_JBXWNE010000001.1, from coordinate 68,240 downwards.
ATGTGGCCGGCAATTTCTATTCCATCGCCGACATGTCGATCTGGGGCTGGGCGAGCTTGTGGGAAGGGCAACAACAGGTGTTGGAAAACAAGCCTCACTTTACCCGCTGGTTGGAAACCGTAAGCTCTCGCCGCGGTGTGCAAGCGGGCCGCGCCTTGCATGCCGAGTTGCGCGGAGATCACCGTGACAGGCAATCGCAGGGCGTTTTGTTTAAACGATAAGCGAGGGTATTGTTTACACGGTATGTCGCATTTTCTGGATGCCAGAATCAGGAGTGAATTTTGACCGTCCTAGTACAACCGGCCTCCAAATCTGTTCCACCCGAGGCTCTCGCCGATCTTCTATGGAGCACAGATCCAAAACTAAACGGTTACATATTTGGAAAAATGGATGTCTTGCTTAAGATCATCGGAACAGAATGGCCCGCGCAACTAGGTTTGTATTCGTTCAAACATGCCTTCACGGCCATGCACCGTGGCAAAGTCGCCGGCCTCCTTATTGGGCATACAGAAGAAGAATATGCTGCGAATTTCGATTTTTCCGTCGATCATCAAGCTAATGCTCTTGGCGAAGATGAAGCCGTCATCTAAAATCTGCCTTGCATTGGATGGATCGGTTGTTTCCCGCCCCGCGTCAAAACTCTTACTACATTCTCGAATTCGCTGTGAACCCAGACATGCAGGGTACAGGCATTGCCAGCCAACTCTTTGCAATAGCAACGAAACGGGCTTTGGCGGGTGGGTGCAATCAAATATGCCTTGATGTAGCTGCCAACAATGAAGCCGTTAGTTTTTATGAACATATTGGATTTAGCGTCGAAATTGAATCGCGCGTGCCCGTTTTGGACGACGAGCATGGAATAGGAATGCACCTGCACATGGTTCTAGAGATCGGTCAAAGCGACTGACATCGGTGCAGGCTCGATTGCAATATTGTCGATAAGAATATTCAGCCGCGACCGTTCATGTCGCAATTCCCACTGGAAACAGGCAACGCCCTTCACTAAGGAAGAAATCGACAATCGAAAAAGGAAGACGCACGCAATGGCAAAGATCACCTATGTCGAGCATGGCGGTACCGAGCACACTGTCGAGGTCGCCAACGGACTAACCGTCATGGAAGGAGCCCGTGACAACAACATTCCCGGCATCGAAGCGGATTGCGGCGGCGCCTGTGCCTGTTCGACCTGCCATGTCTATATCCACCCCGACTGGGTTGAGAAAATTCCCGGCAAGGATGACATGGAAGAAGACATGCTGGACTTTGCCTATGAGCCCGACCCTGCCCGTTCGCGCCTGACCTGCCAGATCAAAGTCACAGACGAGATGGATGGCTTGATCGTTCAGATGCCGGAAAAACAGATCTGATGCCCTGCAAAGCGCCGCGCCTACCCTACCGAACTTGGCAGGGTCAGGCCCGCGGCGCAGCGCTGACGTTGTGCTTCTGGCTGACGGGCCATGTCCCGCTGGCACTGGCAGAGACCGTCCCAGCCGCTCGTTTCACCGAGCCGACAACACGTTACGCCCACGGAGTTCTGGGTGATAACATCGAATATGGCGCGTTGGAACTGACTACCCAAAGCGGAAATGTGACCATCCACCTTCCATCTGATCGCGTATTTGAAGATCTCGCTCCACGGCTTGTGGACGTGGATCAGGACGGGACCCCCGAGGTCATTGTCATTGAATCTCAGGGTCAAACGGGCGCTCAGTTGGCCATCTATGATGCCAGAGGCGATAAAATCGCCGCAACTCCGCATATCGGTACCCGCTTTCGATGGCTTGCTCCGGTCGGGGCGGCGGATCTGGATGGGGATGGCAATATCGAAATCGCCTATGTCGACCGCCCTCATCTGGCCAAGACATTGCGCATTTGGCGCTTTGTCGACGGCGAATTAATCCAGATTGCCGCTCTACCAGGGCTGACAAATCATCGGATCGGCGAAGGTTTCATCACAGGGGGTCTGCGCGACTGTGGCAATGGCCCGGAACTGGTTGTCGCGTCTGCGGACTGGCGCGAAATTGTCAGCATCCGCTTTGACAATGGCTGGGTGCAGCATCTGGTCGCCCCCTTTAGCCCGAAAGCAATGACCTCTGCGCTTAACTGCGTACCCTCGCCCTGACTGCAGCCCGCGTCAGAGGGCTGCCCGGCCCAAGCCCATTGACGCTGCATCTCTGATGCAGTGGCTGGGCGCGGGAGCCCTCGCGATTACAGCGCCCGCCATCCGATATCCCGGCGAAAGAACCCCTCTGGCCAGTTGATCCCGTCGATCAGCTCATAGGCGCGGTCACGCGCTTCCTGCAGGTTCTGGCCGCGTGCGGTGACATTCAATACCCGGCCACCACTAGAGACGATCTGACCGTCGGATTCTTTGGTTCCTGCGTGAAACACCATATTACCGCTATCTTCAGATACGTCATCCAGCCCTTTGATCACGCTGCCTTTTTGGTAGGCGCCCGGATAACCATTTGCGGCCATGACTACCGTCAAGGCGTGATCATCCGCCCAGTTTACACGCGCCTCGGCCAACCGGCCTTCTGCTGCGGCGTGCATCAGGTCCATCGCCTGCGCGCCCAGGCGCATCATCAGCACCTGACATTCCGGGTCGCCGAAACGCACGTTATATTCAACCAACCGTGGCTGGCCGTCTTTGATCATCAAACCAACATAAAGAACGCCCTGAAACGGCGTTCCGCGCCGCTTCATCTCTGCCATGGTGGGGCGCACAATCTCGTTCATCGCGCGCTCTTCGATTACAGCGCTTAACACAGGAGCCGGAGAATACGCGCCCATGCCGCCGGTGTTCAGACCGGTATCGCCCTCGCCTACCCGTTTATGGTCTTGCGCCGTGCCAATGGACAGGATGCTTTCCCCGTCGCACAGCACGAACAGAGATGCCTCTTCACCTTCCATGAACTCTTCGACCACAACTTCGGCACCGGCACCACCAAAGGCTCCGCCAAACATGTCATCGATCGCATCCAAGGCCGTCGCTTCGTCCATCGCAACGATCACACCCTTGCCCGCGGCCAAGCCATCAGCCTTGACGACGATAGGTGCGCCCTGCTTTTTGATATAGGCTTTGGCTGGCTCGGCCTCGATAAACCGGGCGTATCCTGCGGTTGGAGCATTGGCGGCGTCGCAGATCTCTTTAGTAAAGCTCTTGGACGCCTCGAGACGTGCAGCCGCGGCCGAGGGGCCAAAAACCAGGACACCAGCCTCGCGCAAACGATCCGCAACCCCCGCAGCCAATGGCGCCTCGGGGCCGACGATCACAAAGTCGATCGCGTTCTCATCCGCAAATCTGACCACCTCACCGCCATTTTCGATGTCCAGTGCCGCACATTCGGCGATCCGGGCAATCCCAGCATTGCCCGGAGCCACGATCAGGCGGTCACATTTCGGGTTTTGCATCACCGCCCAGGCCAGGCTGTGTTCGCGCCCACCACTGCCGAGAATGAGGATGTTCATGACTGCTCTCCGATCTGCTTGGCCTCGCCTTCCGCGCGTTCTAAGCTGGCCGGGCATTTGACACAAGGCGCTGAAATGTCCGACCTGCTTGACGACCCCATTCCCGGCCAAAATACCCCAGAATACACTGTTTCCGACATCTCGGGCGAGGTGAAGCGGACGCTGGAAGGCAGTTTCGGCCGAATCCGTGTTCGGGGTGAGGTCGGTCGCGTGTTCAAAGCCAGATCTGGTCATCTGTACTATGACATCAAGGACGACAAGAACGTACTGGCCTGCACCACTTGGAAAGGCCAGGTTGCTGCCCTATCCGTGGTTCCCGAGGAAGGTCTGGAAGTGGTCGTCACAGGCCGCCTGACCGCTTTTGGAGCGCAGTCCAAATACAATCTGAACGTGGATGAGGTTTCAGTGGCCGGACAGGGTGCCTTGATGGCCCTGCTTGAAAAGCGAAAGAAACAGTTGGAATCCGAGGGCCTGTTCGCACCCGAGCGTAAAAAGCCTCTGCCCTATCTTCCTCAGATCATCGGCGTGGTGACCTCACCCTCGGGCGCGGTGATCCGCGATATCCTGCACCGGTTGCGTGACAGGTTTCCGCGCAAAGTGCTGATCTGGCCTGTCGCGGTGCAAGGTTCGAATTGCGCGCCTGAGGTGGCGAACGCGATTACTGGTTTCAACCAACTGACCCCTGGCGGTGCGCTGCCACGACCGGACCTGATCATCGTCGCCCGTGGTGGCGGGTCAATCGAGGACCTCTGGGGGTTCAACGAAGAGGCCGTGGCCCGCGCAACGGCGGCGTCGGATATCCCGGTGATCTCGGCCGTTGGGCACGAGACCGACACGACCCTGATTGATTTTGTGTCGGACCGCCGGGCCCCAACCCCCACGGCCGCAGCCGAGCTTGCGGTGCCCGTCCGCATGGAACTTTTGGCCTGGACCGGAGAGCAGGGCGCCCGCCTGTCCCGTGCAGCCACGGACGCTGTGCAAAGACGGTCGCAACGGTTGCGGGATTTATCCCGCGCATTACCACGCCCGGATAGTTTGTTGAACAACCCGCGACAACGCCTTGATTTAATTGCGGACCGACTGACACCAGCACTTGAGCGCGGCGTACAAAACCGCCGCCTTCAAGTTGTGAAACTGTCCGCCCATCTGCGCCCGTCCACATTACGCTCACTGGTCGGAACCCGACAGGAAACACTGCGCAGCCTTTCGTCGCGCCTGTCTGTCCGGCCGATCCAGCGCGAAATCGACAGCCAACGGCAAAACATCAACCGCCTAGCCGAACGCTTGAGTACAGCGCAAGCCGCGCGTCTGGACCGGATGCGTCAATCCCTGGAAACCGCAGACCGGCTGCGGGAAACGCTCAGCTACAAGGCCACGCTGCAACGAGGATATGCGGTCGTACGCGCCGAAGGGCAAGTGCTGACAACCCGTAAACAGGCGGCAAAACACCAATCCTTTGACATTGAATTTGCAGATGGCGAATTGAAGACCGGCCCGTCTACCACGTCACCGTCAACTTCGAAAAAGCCGCCGAAAAAAGATGCGCCGGATCAGGGGTCGTTGTTCTGACCCCTGCACAGGCTAGACACCGACTTCGGGACCGTAACAGACCATCTCGGCGTCTGTGTCTTCGTTCTCATATAGTTCGGTCATCTCAGGATTTCCCTCGAACTGAGCGATCAGACCGCCGCCAGATTCGGTGAATACCCAACATTGCGGGTCATGCCGGTCTTCATAGACGAAACAGATCTGTCCTTCCTGCTCGTACCAGAGCCCTTCTTTGCAGTTCCCATCCAGAAAAGACCAAATCACGCGGCGATCCGGCAGATAACGCTCGACCCCATAGATCCTGCCTTCAAAGCCATAGAACAGGGTTTTTCCCAGCGTATAGCGGTCAAATTCGGCGCCGGATAGGGATGTGTCGGCACAAACCGCCGGGGCAGCCATCGAAAACAGAATCGCAATTCGTTTCAGCATGGGTTCATTCTGTCAGATGGCAGGCCGCTAGGCCAATTCCCTTTTCATTCCAACCGGGTGCCTTCACGTCACCGATTGAGTTTTGCGGTTATGCGCTGCGAAAGTGTTCAGTACATGCTGCGGAGATAACTCTATGACCAATGCCCTGTTTCTGATTGCGACAGCTTGCGCTCTGGCTTACCTGCCATTGACCTCGCGTGGCGCTGGCGCTGTTCGGTCAATCCTAAAGACCCTATCCGTCGCAGTTTTGGCGGTCATTGCCGCCCAAAGTGGCGCTCCATTTCTGTTGATCCTTGCGCTGGCATTCTGTGCGCTGGGGGACGCCCTTCTGTCCCGGGAAAGTGATGCCACCTTCATGGCCGGGATCGGTGCCTTTGCAACTGGTCATCTGGCCTATATCGGTCTGTTCCTGTCCCATCCGGCCAGCGACGCCGCGCTTATTCTGGAGAAGCCCGGATATTTCTGGTCTTTGATCCTCCTCGGTATTGTCGTTGTCACCCTATTACCGCCGCGTGCCGGAGACCTGAAATGGCCCGTTCTCGGGTATATTCCGATCATTCTGGGCATGGGTATCACGGTCCTGGCCCTGCCCGAGACAGGCGCGCTGCGTTGGGCTTTACCTGCGGCTTTGTCCTTTATCGCGTCCGACCTGATCCTGGCGACTGAGAAGTTTCTTTTGCCAGTGGACCATCCCAGCCGCCGTTTCACCTCCTATCTGGTTTGGGTATTGTATTGGGGGGCGCAAGCCGGTCTTCTGATCGCCTTCCTCTGACCCTTTGCAACTGCTGCAATTCCGCATTAGGTGAGAGGAACACCTGCGGAGACCAAAAATGGCGCTATTCTCAAAGCTCAAGGACAAGCTGTTCAAATCCTCATCCCGCCTTGAACAGGGGTTGGATGCCATCGTTGAAGATGGGGGCGAGGAAACAACTGCACCGGATCCAATCCCACCAGCGCCGCATTCCGAACCGGAACCCGAAGTCGCGCAACCGGACATGGCACCGGAACAGGCAGTTGCCAAACCGGTGGCCATTACAGCCGAGTCTGCTCCGTCCAAATCCATGCTCGGGCGGCTTTTCGGGCGCGCCGAGACCGAGACAACAGTTCGCCGCACGCTGGATGACGACATGCTGGAACAGCTTGAAGAGCTGTTGATTGCATCCGACATGGGTGTGGACACAGCGCTGCGCGTCACCGCCAATATGGCCGAGGGCCGTTATGGCCGCAAACTTTCGACACAAGAGATCAAGCAGCTTCTGGCGCAGGAAGTCGCCCGGGTTATGGAACCCGTTGCAAAGCCCATGCCGCTCTATTCCAAACGCCCACAGGTGGTACTGGTCGTTGGCGTCAACGGATCGGGCAAGACCACCACGATCGGCAAACTAGCCAGCCAGTTCAGGGCTGCCGGCAAGAACGTAGTGATCGCAGCTGGAGACACCTTCCGCGCAGCCGCCGTAGAACAGCTGCAGGTCTGGGGCGACCGCGCAGGCGTTCCGGTCCTGACAGCCCCCGAAGGCTCGGACCCCGCCTCCCTGGCCTTCGATGCGTTGACGCGCGCACAAGAGGATGGCGCCGATCTGCTGATGATCGACACCGCCGGTCGTCTGCAGAATCGTGCCGACCTGATGGAGGAATTAGCCAAGATCGTCCGGGTGATCCGCAAAGTCGACGAAACCGCACCGCACAATACCCTTTTGGTTCTGGACGCCACCACCGGTCAGAACGCACTCAGTCAGGTCGATACCTTTCAGAAACTGGCCGATGTCTCCGGCCTGGTGATGACCAAGCTGGACGGCACCGCAAAAGGCGGCGTGCTGGTGGCTCTGGCTGACAAGTTCGGCCTGCCCATTCACGCAATCGGCGTCGGAGAGCAGATCGACGATCTCGCCCCTTTCGATCCCGAAGAATTCGCAGCGGCCCTAACAGGCCTGGAAAAAGGCTAATCCCTACTTCATCTGGCTAAAAATATCTTCGGGGGTGTGGGGGGCAGACAGCCCCCCACCCTCTCCACCCGCGAAAGGTCGATGTCTTGAGCGACTGGCTCATCTCTCTGGAAGGCACGCCCAAGGGCCATGACCTTGCCCTCGGGCTCGCGCTGATGGCCGCCTTCTTGCACGCGGTGTTCGGAGCCTTGCAAAAAGGCCGTCACGACCCGTGGCTGTCCCGCGGGGCCATAGACGCCAGTTACTGTCTTCTGGCTGCACCTTTCGCGTTTTTTGTAGTGCCCTGGCCCGAACCCTATATGTGGCCAATCTTCGCCACCGTCTGGCTGATCCACATCGCTTACAAGATACTGCAGGCAATGGCCTATACCAAGGGCTCTTACACGGTGGTCTATCCCGTCGTGCGCGGCACCGGACCACTGTTCACCGTTTTCGGCGCCTATCTTTTGTTTGGCGAGACCTTCTCTGCCACGCAATGGTTTGGTGTCGCGGTCTTGCTGGCCGGGATATTCGGGCTTGCGGCCTATAATCTGCGGTTTCTTGAAACCAACCGCGAAACGCTTGGGATCGCCCTAGCCTTGGCCCTCGCAACCGGCCTGTTTGTGGCGTTATATACCACCTATGACGCCTATGGCATTCGTGCGACGGCCGATCCGTTCACCTTTCTGGCCTGGTTTTTCATGATCGACGGGGCCGCCATGCCGATCTATGCGTTCTTTCGCTGGCGCGTGATGGCCCATCGCCCGGCCTTGGGACCCTTGGCGCTGCGCGGCATCGCCGGCGGGATCATCGCCCCCCTATCTTTCGGGGCCATCATGCTGGCCACGCGGTTGGACAAGGTCGGCGAAGCCGCCGTTCTGCGGGAAACCTCCACCGTCTTTGCCGCCCTGATCGGCTGGCTGGTTCTGAAAGAAACCGTCGGCCCAAGGCGGATCGCGCTGATGGCATTGATTGCACTCGGCGCCGTAATAGTTGAAATGGGCGGGTAAGCAGCAGGACAAAAGACATGACAGGCAAGACCGACATAAATCCATTTCTGAAACAGGTGCTGGAACTGGGTCCTCCGCTGGCCTTTTTCTTCATCTACCTGCGCTTGCGCGATGACAGCTTTATGATCGGCGGCATCGAGTATTCCGGCTTTATCATTGCCACGATCATTTTTGTGCCGCTGATGCTGGGGGCAATGGGCATCTTGTGGTACCTGACCGGCAAGCTAAGTCGGATGCAGATATTTACAGCTTTCATGGTCATTTTCTTCGGCGGCCTGACCGCCTGGTTCAATGACGAGCGGTTCTTCAAGATGAAAACCACGCTTGTTTATGGCCTGTTTGCTCTGATCCTGGGGATCGGGCTGCTGCAAAAGAAATCCTATCTTGCCTATGTTCTGGACGAGATTCTGCCCATGAAACACGAAGGCTGGATGATCCTGACCCGTCGTCTGTGTGCGTGTTTTGCTGTTCTGGCCGTCGCAAATGAATTCGTGTGGCGCACGATGTCGACCGACCTGTGGGTCAAGATTGAGACCTTCGGATTCCCCATTGCCCTTATGGCGTTCCTCATGCTGCAGTTCAGCCTGTTGCAAAGCTATATGGATGATCCCGATCATCAATGACGGCTAAATCCTCAACCGCCCTTCGGATGACTTTTCCGTGAAGCGCGGGAGGCCATAAAACCTAACAAAATCCTTGGCTAAACGCTTGGGCTATGAAAAGTTGTGTCACCACTCACCTTTTCCCGCCGGAGCACCACACCAAATGACGGCTTTCCCAAATAGTGGCTTTCTATCCGAAGCTTCAGACCGGCTGAGATCAATGCTCTCGGCACAGGCGACAGAGATTTCTCTCGAACCTGGTGATATCCTTTTCGAACAAGGGGATGAAGGGGATGCCCTCTATGCCATTCTTGCCGGCACGCTAGAGGTGTCCTTCTTGGCGATGAGCGGTCGAAAACTCTCGTTGACATTGATGAAGCCTGGCGAGGTCTTTGGTGAAATCGGCTTGTTCGACAATGGCCCCCGCACCGCAACCGTGGCCGCGGCCGAGGCCTCTCGGGTGCTGCGTGTGCGTAGGTCCGATGTCATGAACCAGATCCGCCAACATCCTGACCTTGCGGTGGATATGATCCGACTGGCCGGTTTGCGCATGCGGTGGATGGGGTCGCAACTGAATGAACAGGTCTTTTTGCCGATGCCTATCCGGCTTGCGCGCAAACTGCTGCATCTGTCCAACCTTCAAGACGATCCAACCACTCGCATTACCCTGTCCCAAAGCGAGCTGGCCGAATTCGTTGGTGCCACGCGCGAAGCTGTCTCAAAGACAATTTCAACCTGGAAACGCGACAAGGTTGTCGAAGCTTCGCGGGGCGGCCTGATGATCCATGATTTTGAGGCGCTGCGGGAACTGGCGGATTCCGACCTCATTTGACCTGTTGTGACCTGCTTCACATACGACAGATCGCATTAAGATTACGTTAGGAACTGTTACCGTAGGAGGTCAGAGAATCATCCCCGATATCTGTCCACTGACCTCTCCCTGTACCAGAGCCATACGCCTTCCCCGGCGTGTGGCTCATCTTTTTTCAGCACAGAAAAAAGGCCAGAGCAGGTGCCCTGGCCTTTCTGTTTGTTCAACCTAAGAGATCACTCTTCAAGGCTCAGCGCGACAAAGCGTGGATCTCCACCGCGCCGCACCAAAAGCAGCAGTGACTTCCGCCCGGCCGTGCGGGCTTCTTCCATTCGGTCCTCGAGATCAGAAATCGCAGTGACCTTCTGCTGGCCAGCCTCGGTGATCAGATCACCGGCGCGCAAACCCTTGGCATAGGCTTCTGACGCCTCGTCCACTTTGGTCACAACCAGCCCCTCGGTATCCGGCTCCAGCCCCAGATCAGCACGCAGGGCTTCAGTCACGGGCGATATCGTCAGCCCCAGAATATCGGCATTTTCCTCAACCGGGGCTTCTTCTGCCTCACCCTCTTCGCTTTCGGCCCGCTCGGCATCTTCGCGGCGGCCCAGAGTCACGAGCACTGTCTGCGTGCTGCCATCCCGATGCACCACCACACGGACCGACTTGCCAACCGTTGTCTCACCAACCTGACGTACCAATCCACGGGTGTCTTCGACCTCAACACCATCAAAGCTGAGGATCACGTCACCGGCCAACAGGCCTGCCTCTTTGGCCGGGCCCTCGGGTACATCGCTGATAAGCGCGCCACCCGGCTTGTCCAGGCCCATCGCCTCGGCCATATCCTCGGTCACATCCTGAATGCGGACACCCAGCCAACCGCGGCGGGTCTCTCCGAACTCGCGCAGTTGGTCGACAACCTTGACCACCACATTCGAGGCCATCGAGAAGCCAATCCCGATCGAACCACCATTCGGCGACAGGATCGCCGTATTCACGCCGATCACCTCGCCATCCATATTGAACAGCGGCCCGCCCGAGTTCCCCCGGTTAATCGCAGCATCGGTCTGGATATAGTCGTCATAAGATCCGCTGAGCGCGCGGTTCCGCGCCGAGACGATCCCCGCCGAAACCGAAAACCCTTGCCCCAGGGGATTGCCCATCGCAATCACCCAGTCGCCAACGCGCGCAATGTCACTATCACCAAACTTGACGTATTTCAGCGGCCCGGTGGCTTCGACCTTCAAAAGCGCGATATCGGTTTTTTCATCCGTTCCGATCACTTTCGCAGGCAGTTCTTTCTTCGGTTGACCGTCGCCCGGGAAGAATTCGACCAGTATCTCATCAGCCTCGGCAATAACGTGGTTGTTGGTAACGATGAAACCATCCTCGGATATCACAAATCCCGAGCCCAGCGAATTGCTGCGGCGCGGGCGGTTGTCATCTTCCCCGTTACGATCTTGAAACTCGCGAAAGAAATCTTCGAACGGAGAGCCTTCGGGAACGATCCCCTGTGGGCCGGTCTGTCCCTCGATCAGTGTCGAAGTGGTGATGTTGACCACCGCTGGGCTGATCTTATCGGCCAGCGGAGCCAGGCTTTCGCCCCGCGCCTGGGCGGCCACTGACTGCGCCAATACAAGCAGCATCCCGGCAAAGGCCAGCCACATCAACCGCATGAAACCAACAACGTCGTCCCGCCGGACGGATATACTGCGCGCTTGTGACTGCACGTGGGAACTCCTTGTCGTCAACACTATCTGGATCGCCCGCAGGCGGCCCTTCTTGATATCCAATGTAGCTGGTTTGTCCTTGCCCGCAACTGAGGATCGCGGGGAAATCACCATGAAGTGTAGCCGTTGTTCAAAACCCGACCTGATATGCACCCCATAGCAACACGAGACCTCCCACCATACATAACAATCCTGCAAGCCGACGTGCCTGCTCTGGCATCGACCGCAACGCCTCTAGCATACGTTCAATAAGCGAAGGGGCCAGCGCATAGGCCAGCCCCTCGACAATCAACACCAGCCCAAAGGCCAGAAGGATCATACCCATTATTCAGACGCCTGCCCCGCCGATTGGCCCCGGCCGGTGGGTGATTTGAGATAGTTGAAGAACTCGGAATCCGGGCTCAATACCATCGAGCTGTTACCGCCCTGCAATGCATTCTGATAGGCGGTCAGCGAACGATAGAATTCAAAGAATTCCGGGTCCGCACCGTAAGCTTCGGCAAAGATCGCATTGCGTTCGGCGTCAGCCTCACCGCGAATGATCTCAGCCTCACGCCGCGCATCCGACACCAGTTCGACAACGGTCCTGTCGGCCTGGGCACGTACGCGCTGTGCCGCCTCATTACCACGGGCACGTTCGTCTGTAGCTTCCCGCTCCCGCTCGGCCTTCATCCGGTCAAACGTCGCTTCGAGGTTGGCCTGCGGCAGATCGGTCGCTTTCAGGCGCACGTCAATGACGGTCACACCCAGCGCACGTGCCTCGGCAATCGCACTATTGCGGATACGCAGCATCAGCGCAGCCCGGTCCGAGCTCAGGATGTCACGAGACGAAACTGAACCCAGAACTTCGCGGGTTTCAGCGCGCAAGATGCGGTCCAGACGATCCTCGGCAACCGGGATACCACCGACACCAACCGCCTGGCGGAACTGGTTCAGATCGGAAATCCGGTAGCGGGCGAAGGCATCGACGACCAGACGCCGATCATCCAACGGCGTCACTTCAAGCGGTTGAACGTCGATGGACAGGATACGGTCGTCATAACGGACAACTTCCTGAATAAGTGGAATTTTGAACGCCAGACCGGGATCTTCTTTCACCGCGACCACACGGCCGAATTGCAGAACCAGCGCACGCTCGCGTTCATCAACGATAAAGATCGAAGACAGCCCAGCGACGCCAAGGATCACCACAAGGATGAGGATAATGGGTGACTTACGCATCAGTTGCTCTCCCCGGATTGATTGCGGCGCAGTTCGTTCAGCGGCAGATACGGCACAATGCCCTGTCCCTGACCGGCCGAGTTTTCGTCCAGTATGATCTTGTCGACATCACCCAGAATCTGCTCCATCCGCTCCAGATACAAACGTTTGCGCGTTACATCCGGCGCTTTGGAGTATTCTTCCAGAACCGCGCTAAAGCGGCTGGCTTCACCTTGTGCGCTGTTGATCTGCTGGGCGCGATATCCTTCGGCCTCTTCCACAACTTGCGCGGCTTCACCACGTGCTTCGGCCAGTACCTTATTGGCATAGGCGTCGGCGACGTTCTGCAGACGGTCACGTTCTTGTGCGGCGGCCTGAACATCGCGGAAGGCCGCGATTACGTCCTGTGGCGGGTCGGCTTTGTCAAAGTTGACACGCACAATGTTCACGCCGGAATCATAGCTGTCCATCGTCGACTGAATCAATTCCTGCAAGCGATCAGCAATCACACCCCGATCTCGGTTCAGGATCGGTGCCAGCTCGCTTTGTGCAATGATCTCGCGCATGGCCGATTCCGACACGGCGCGGATCGTCTGGCGCGGGTCGCGCAAATTGAACAGATACTTGGCCGGGTCATTGATGTTCCAGACCACCTGATAGTCGATATCGACAACATTTTCGTCGCCGGTCAGCATCAAGCCATCATCGCTACCACGGGCTCCGCCCATGTCTTCGTTCTGCTCGCGGGTCACAGGAATGACCTCGGCAGTTACAAATGGCCAAGGCGCAAAGTTCAGACCGGGATTTCCAACGTTTGAAAATTCACCCAAAAACAGCTCTACTGACTGTTCTTCCGGCTTTACCGTATAAAAGCTGGCCGCCCCCCAAAGGACTGCACCCACCACCAACCCAATGGCAACGGTCCCTTTGGTAAAGATGGGACCACCACCGCCGCCACTGCCCGAACCATTGGTGCCACGACCACCGCCGCCGCCCATCAGGACGCGCAGCTGTTCCTGGCCTTTTTTCATCAGCTCGTCGATCTCGGGAATCTGCGGGCCTTCATTTTCGGGAGGCTTGCGCCCGTCCCCGTTGTCACCCCGATTTCCTCCGCCGCCAGAAGAGCCTCCGCCCCCCCAGGGGCCGCCGCTGTTGCCCGCCATTTTTATCTATTCCCTTGTGTTGAACCGTGTGATCACGGGTTCCCTTGTAACTTGTGTGCGCGCGGTTGCAAATCAAGCCGTACGCACAGGATGACGCATTGTTACCAGTTCTTCCGCCATGACCGGATGAACTGCAACGGTGCGGTCGAAATCTTCCTTGGTTGCACCCATTTTGACGGCAATGCCAGCCAGTTGAATCATCTCGCCGGCGCCCGGTGCCACAATGTGACAGCCCAGTACCTTACGCGTGGCCTGAGAGACGATCAGTTTCATCAAAACCCGCTGCGTGCCACCTGCGAATGCCTTTTGCATCGGCTTGAACGAGGTTGCATAGATCTCGACCGGCTCTTGGGCTGCAGCGTCTTCTTCACTCAACCCGACCGTGCCGAATTCCGGCTGCGTGAAAATCGCAGTTGGAATCAGGTCGTGATCCACAGGTGTCGGGTTGCCTTTGAATACGGTTTCGACAAAAGCCATCCCCTCGCGGATCGCAACCGGAGTCAGGTTTACCCGATCCGTCACGTCGCCAATCGCATAGATCGAGGGCACGCCGGTCTGGCTGTAATCATCCACGATGATCTCACCCTTGCGGCCGCGTTCAACACCGATCGCCTCAAGCCCCAGATTGTCGGCATTGGGCGCGCGACCAGTGGCATACATGACCACGTCAAACAGCTGTTCCGTGCCATTGGTGGCCTTTACGCGAATCTTGTCACCGTCTTTGGCCATCTCAAGCACATTGGTGCCCAGATGCAGATCAATCCCGTTCTGGCACATCTCTTCGCTGATCAGACCGCGCGCTTCTTCGTCAAAACCCCGAAGGATTTGCGCACCGCGGTAGAACTGGGTGGTTTTCACGCCCATGCCGTTCATGATTCCTGCAAACTCGCTGGCGATATAACCGCCACCAACGATCAGGATGCTTTCGGGCAGTTTTTCCAGATGGAAAATCTCGTTCGAGGTGATCGCCAGGTCCGAGCCCGGAAACTCGGGCACAACAGGGCGTCCGCCTGTGGCGACCAGAATATGCTTGGCCGTCATGCGGGTGCCATCGGCCAGCTCGACGGTATGTGCGTCCACCACATGTGCACGCTGATCAAAGCTTTCGACGCCGTTGTTTTTCAGGATGTTGCGATAGATGCCTTCCAGCCGGTCCAGCTCGGCATGGAGTTTGCCGCGAAAGAAATCCCAGTCAAATGCACCGGGTTTGACGTCCCAGCCATAGGCCTGCGCATCTTCGACCATGCCAGAGAATTCGCTGGCAAAAACCATCAGCTTTTTGGGGACACATCCGCGGATCACGCAGGTCCCGCCATAGCGATCCTCTTCCGCCAGTGCCACTTTGGCCCCGTTTTCGCCAGCTGCCACACGCGCCGCCCGGACCCCGCCCGAGCCGCCTCCGATGACGAAAAGATCATAGTCAAAGCTCATAGTAGGTCCCGTACCCTCTCTGATTGGGATGAATCTCCGCAACCTTCAAATATGGTTTACGTCAAGAGTTGCAATCTCTTGTTTGCGATCGGCAAGCTGCTCCTGCCATTGGCGGTCAATGTCCGGCCAGAAACGACGTAGCGATTTCACAAACGCCTCGAGATTGGACCGCCTCAGACCAGCAATTGGTAGAATACAGTTCCGAACCCGACCTTTGTCGTCATTGTAGCTGATGTACACTGCGTCTTTGGGGTTCAACTTTCCACCCGAAGGGAAATCGAAATAGCGGATATCCTTCCACGCAACATCGACCCATGCTGACTCTTGTTGAAAAATCCCGTGAACGACATATCCCAATCTGAAACCAATCGCTTTGTCGTCGAGCGTGATCAGTCTACGATCTGATCTCAGAACAAGAGATATGCTGATGATCGCGCCTATGAAAAAGATCATATAAGTCATCAGCACATAGTTCGGCCGTTCATACCGCAGCACGGTAGGAAGCAATAAGATAACAACGCCAAAGAAAAACCCGGCGAAAACCACTCTGTAAAACAGCCGCTTCTTCCAAGCTGTGGAACTTTCATAGAATTCTATCGCCGACACGCGCTAATCCGCCAAATCCGTGAACAGGTTGTCTTTGCCGCCATCGAACAACTCGTCCAGTTCCACCGTTCCCTCGTTGATGTCGCGCAGTTCGACCCGTCCATCTCCATAACCGATCACGACCTTGTCGCAAATGTCGATGAACAACCCGTTCTCGACCACGCCGGGTACCTGGTTCAGCACCAGCGCCATCTGCCTTGGGTTTCCGATCCGTTGCAAATGCAGGTCCAGCACGTGATTGCCTTCATCCGTGACAAACGGCGCTTCTCCGTTCATGCGAAGCGCCGAGCGGGTACCGAGAACATCCATGGTATCCAGCACCTCTTCGATCAGGGTGCGTGTGGTCTGCCAGCCAAAGGGGATCACCTCGACCGGCAATGGGAAGGCACCCAGAGTCTCGACCTCTTTGCCGGCATCGGCGATGACCACCATCTGGTCGCTGGCCGTGGCTACGATCTTTTCCTGCAGGTGCGCGCCGCCGCCGCCCTTGATCAGATTAAGCTCTCTGTCGAATTCGTCCGCACCGTCGATGGTGATGTCCAGCCATCCCGCCTGATCCAGGGAAACAACCTCAATGCCCAGTTCGCGGGCCAGTTGGGCCGTCCGGGTCGATGTCGGAACACCCTTGATCGCCAGACCTTCTTCTCTGACCCGTTCCCCCAGCCGACGCACCATCCATGCAGCGGTCGATCCGGTTCCCAGGCCGACTCGCATCCCATTCTGCACCATGTCAGCCGCACGGCGTGCTGCGACGTATTTTGCAGTGTCGATGGGCGACAGATCACCGGCCATTTCAGCATCCCCCTAATTTGCTGCGGAACTTATACGGAATGCCTACGACAACTGCGAGAGAGAATTGTCCGGATCGGTAGACCAACATGTCGCGAAACTACGCGTTTCCTATGGGAAACGTCGCAATCAGGTCTGTTGAAAACATACGTGAGGTATACATAGTTCGCATGAACACGCCTTACCGCCTGCACTATGCCCCGGACAATGCTTCGCTGGTCATCCGGCTGGCGCTGGAAGAGATGTGCCTGCCCTATGAAACCGTTCTGGTAGACCGCCGCCAAAGCGCACAGGACAGCCCGGAATATCGCACGCTGAACCCCAATGGGCTGATCCCGGTATTGGAAACACCACAGGGGCCGATCTTCGAAACCGCTGCTATCTTGTTGTGGCTGGCGGATACGCATGGCCGGCTGGCCCCTACCCCCATGGACAGCAACCGCGCCGCGTTTCTGAAGTGGCTGTTCTTTGCCTCCAATACGCTGCACGCTGATCTGCGTATTCTGTTTTATGCCGAAAAATATATAGACGCAGCGCAGGTCAATCCTTTGCGTGCCGGTATCCGCCCTCGTTTGCGCCAGCACTTGCGCCTGCTTGACGATGTTGCGAAAAGCACGCCTTCCTGGCTGAGCCCGGACATACCATCGGTCCTGAGTTATTATCTGGCCTGTCAGATGCGCTGGATGGCGCTCTATCCTGCGAAGGCTGATCGCAGCTGGTTTCAGATCGCTGACACGCCGCATCTGCAGCGAATGCTGATGCAGTTGGAGACGCGCCCCGCCACACGTGCCGCAATCGCGGCCGAGGGTTTAGGGGTTACACCCTTTACCTCACCAACCTATGCTAACCCACCGGAAGGCTTTGCTACCTGATATGTTTCTGTCTGTCTTCGATATGTTCAAAGTGGGCATTGGCCCGTCCTCGTCCCATACGATGGGACCAATGGTTGCTGCCGCGCGGTTTCTGGACATGATGCGCGCCTCTCCGTTCGAATTTTCAGGGCTGCGCGGGTCGTTGCACGGGTCGCTGGCCTTTACCGGTGTCGGCCACGCAACCGATCGCGCCACGATCCTGGGTCTGGCCGGATTTGTGCCCGACACATATGATCACGAACGGGCCGAGGCCGCACTGGCTGGCATAAGTGAGACCCACAGCGTAACCCCCGAAGGATTGCCCACGCTGCAGTTCGATCCCAAGGCCGATCTGGTTTTCGACTATGAAAACAATCTGCCGGGCCATGCTAACGGTATGGTCCTGATGGCCACGGACGCACAGGGCGACGTGATCCTGCGGCAGGTCTATTACTCGATCGGTGGCGGCTTTGTTCTGACTGAGGAAGAACTGGCCCAGGGCAAGGCAACAGATGAAGGTGCACCGGTGCCCTTTCCTTTCAAATCGGCGGTCGAGATGTTGGACATGGCCAAAACCAGCGGCAAAAGCATCGCCGAGATGAAGCGCGCCAACGAGATCGCGCGCGGCTGTGCAAACAGTTTTGCCAAAGGCACCGCGCGCCTCTGGCAGGTCATGAACGACTGTATCGAGCGCGGTCTGACCACCGACGGAATTCTGCCAGGCGGTTTGAACGTGCGCCGTCGCGCCAAAGGCATCTATGACGCGTTGATGGCCGAGCGTGGCATGAACCTGAACGCGCCCCACACGATCAACGACTGGATGAGCGTTTACGCCATGGCCGTAAACGAAGAAAACGCAGCTGGCGGTCAGGTGGTAACCGCCCCCACCAACGGTGCTGCCGGGGTTCTTCCAGCGGTAATGCGCTACTATCTGGACCATGTACCCGGTGCTTCAGAGAACCACGTCGAAGATTTCATGCTGACTGCAGCCGCTATTGGCGGGCTGGTCAAATACAACGCCTCAATCTCGGGCGCCGAGGCCGGGTGTCAGGCCGAAGTCGGCAGCGCCGCAGCCATGGCTGCAGCCGGGCTGTGCGCGGTTATGGGCGGTACCCCGGAACAGGTGGAAAATGCCGCCGAGATCGCTCTCGAGCATCATCTGGGCATGACCTGTGATCCTGTCGCCGGGCTGGTTCAAGTACCCTGTATCGAACGCAACGGGCTGGGTGCGATCAAGGCGGTATCAGCGGCCTCCTTGGCCCTGCGCGGAGATGGTCACCATTTCGTACCACTGGACGCCGTCATCGAAACCATGCGTCAGACAGGGCATGACATGCATGAAAAATACAAGGAAACGTCATTGGGCGGTTTGGCGGTGAACGTGCCGAATTGCTGAAACAAAGCGGGGAAGCATGATGGATGGCCATTGTCTTTGCGGTAAAGTTTCATTTCAGCTGGACCCGCCTGTTCTGTCCTGTGTGACCTGCCACTGCGACAGTTGCCGCAGACAATGCGCGGCCCCGATGACGGCCTATTTCGGGATCCGCGATGGACAGTTGAAATGGACGGGCCAGGCACCAAAGACATTCGCATCCTCACCCGGCGTAGAACGCAGCTTTTGTCCTGATTGCGGCTCGCCGATCTCATTCCGGTCTGCGTCCATGTCCGGCATAATGCACCTCTACGTGGCCCTTCTGAAGGACCCCAACCAGTTGCAGCCAACACTGCATGTCGCGCATGAGGAAAAGCTGGACTGGTTGCAAATGGATGACGGGCTACCGATCTGTATCGGCCCGGACTACACCAAGATGCAGCCTTTGCCTGAAACCTAGCTTTCGCTTTCCCCGGTTCAGCCAAAGCGCTAGCGTCGCTGCATGACACAGGATCGTCCCGTTTTTGGCATCGTGCTGATGCTTGGCTTTTGTGCGCTCGCACCGTTGGGGGACGCGGTCGCCAAATTGCTGGGCGAAACCATGCCACTTGGGATGCTGGTCTTTGTCCGGTTTACACTTCAGGCCCTGTTGCTGGTTCCGCTGGTCGCCTGGACCGGCAGGCCCTGGCAAATGCCGAGGCGCATTTTTCGTCTCGCTGTCATAAGAACTCTGCTGCACATCGTCGGTATCACCGCGATGTTTAGTGCCCTGCAATACTTGCCCCTGGCAGACGCTGTGGCCATCGCCTTTGTTATGCCGTTTATCATGTTGCTTCTTGGCAAACTGGTACTAAAGGAAGAAGTCGGCAAGCGGCGCCTGATTGCGTGCCTTGTGGGCTTTGGTGGTACATTGCTTGTCATTCAACCCAGCTTTGCCGAAGTCGGATATGCGGCTTTGCTTCCACTTGTCGTCGCGGTGGTGTTTGCCCTGTTCATGCTCGTGACCCGGCAAATTGCAAAAGCTACAGATCCCATTGCGCTGCAGGCCGTGTCGGGCGTCATAGCCTCTGTCATCCTACTGCCTGCACTGTTGGTGGGAACACCCGCCGGAATCTGGGAGCTGTCCCTGATTGCTCCGAATTTGGGCGATGTCTGGCTTTTGCTTGCAATCGGGCTTCTCGGTACGGTCGCACATCTGTTCATGACCTGGTCGCTGCGATATGCACCCTCTGCAACATTGGCCCCGATGCAGTATCTCGAAATCCCGGTCGCCACGGTGTTTGGCTGGCTGATCTTTCACGACCTGCCCGACGGTGTCGCCGCTTTGGGCATCTGCATCACCATCGCCGCCGGCCTCTATGTCATTCTGCGTGAGCGGGCCAGCGCCCGGACGGCCCCGACAGAAGCGCCTGCATGACCTGATCCAGCATCGCCCTGGGAAACATTACCAAAAGGCCCGGCCCATCCATACGCAATTCAACCGAGCCCAATGCGCGGTTGGACGTTCCGACAGCGCCGTTCGGCTCCATCACCAAACCGTCGATTGGCCATTCAAGGCCGCGGCTTTGCCCTGATACACGCTGTAATGGAAACAATGAGACGACATCTCGAGGCGCCATCGAAACCGAGATTTGGGGGGGTGCGTGAAAGATAATCTCACTTTCGCCAATCAGAATACAGGGCTGATCTTGCCTGCGAACCAAGACATTGAGTGCTGCTAACTGGTGATCCAGACGCCCCCCGAGAAAACCGACCCCAATCACCAACGGCGCCTCGACACTGCGCAGGGCCTTGTCGAAATCCGTGCTGTTTTGTTCACCAATTGGAAACAGTCGATCCAGCGGAATCTGATCTTTGTGATCCGAATCAAGCGAATCAAAATCACCGATAACAGCGTCTGGAATGCGCCCAATTTCCAACAAACTTGCCGCCCCACCATCCGCGGCGACGGCCAACTTTGTGCGAATCAACGCCAAATCCAAATCTTCAGGGCCAATTTGACCGCTTCCAACTAGCGTGATTGACTCTTTCGAACGTACAATTCGCGTCTTTTTCATGAGATTGATCATTTTTTCCGGGTTTTGACACATTGAGACCACAAAATGATAGGTTCATGGGCAAAGTTCTGAGCCAATAGCTCTGCCCACGACCGGGCTGATGGCTCGTGTAGTTTGTAGAGGACGTACGTCTGATGGTACAGAATAACAAGGTTTTGACAGTTTCCTACGGAACCTTCTCGTGCACTTTGGAAGGATTTGACGATTCTTTTGAAACGATGAAGTCGATTGCCGAATACTTCCGCGACCTTGCAGCGGATGACAGGTATTTTGGGTCCGAACCCCCGCAACCAGACGCCGAAATGCTGACCCGCATCGCTCAGCGAGATGCGACGCGTAAAGTCGAAGCCAGCCAGAACGAAAACGGATTGCTTCTGCGGGCGCAAGACCGTGCCGCTTCGCCGTCCCTTTCTACCGCGCCCATGGCCCCGCCCAGTACCCCGAGTGCTCCGGCCTATACCCCTGCCCCCTCACAGTCCGCGCCCATCGCAGAGGCCGAGCCGGTAGAGGGTCGACCCGAACCCGCCGCCGATAGTATCGCCGCAAAGCTGCAACGGATCCGGGCGGTGGTCTCTCATAGCGAAGAAAACTCGGTGATCTACGCCGAGGATGAAGATTCCCCCCTGATGAAATCCGAAACCGGCCCAACTGATGCCGTATCGGCTGCCTTTCAGGCCGGAACTCTGACCCCCACAGATCTGGCCGAATCCCCCGCGGCCGATGCTGAGGTTGAAGCGGCTCAGGAATTTGAGCCCGAACCTCAGATGGACATGCCCCCACCCGCCGCGGAAGAGGCAGAGATCGAAGGCCCGGCCCAAGAGACCCCCGCCGTGCCAGAAATTGATGTCACACCTACTGCCGACGACGTGACCACTGTCGAGGCAGAAGAGGTTTTGATTTCGGATCTGAGTGCCGAGACGGACGAAGCCGAGAGCGACGAAATCGACAATATCCTGACAGAAGACATTTCGGCGGACGCAGACGAATCTGAAGAGGTTGCCGGCTATTTGACCGAAGAAGACGAGGAAACTCTGCTTGATGAAATCGCCAGCGTCGAAGCCGTGTTGTCCGCCCGTGCATCCGAGCCTCTGCCAGAGGAACCGAACCTGGACGAGGACGTTTCTCGCCTGATGGAAAAGGCGGTCAAACAGATGGATGATCCCGCGACCGCCAATCAGCGCGAGACATATTCCCGTCTGCGCAATGCAGTGGCCGCAACCAATGCTGATCGCGCAGATGCGCTGAACCGTAATCAGGCTCAGCAGATCAGCCCGCGCCGCCCCGAAAGCAATGTTACAACTGCCCGTCCCAAGGCAGAGCCTGCCGCTCCCCTCAAGCTGGTTGCTGAACAGCGCATCGACAATAAAGACGAGGATGAAATGGGGCCGATTTCTCCGCGCCGTGTAAAATCCAAACCGCTGGGTCTTCCGATCGAGGAAAGCGGCTTTGCGCACTATGCGCAGGAACAGGGCGCACAATCTCTGCCGGACCTGCTGGAAGCTGCGGCATCTTATCTGTCGTTCATCGAAGGCCAGGAACAATTCTCGCGCCCGCAACTGATGAACAAGATCCGTTCTCTCAAGCAGGACGATTTTAATCGCGAGGAAAGCCTGCGCTCATTCGGGCAACTGCTGCGCGATGGCAAGATTGAGAAAGCCGGCGGAGGTCGGTTTGCGGCTTCGGACGAGATCGGGTTCCGCCCTGACGGAGATGAACGCGCCGCAGGCTGAATTCAAACCGAAAAGAAAGAAGGGCCGGAGACCAACTCCAGCCCTTTTTCATTGGGCGATCTTTTGTGGGCAGGCGTATGAACCCGCCGCAGGATGAGCCCGGAATAGGCCGCTTAGTCAGAGGATCCGTTTGGATCTTCTTTTCCGACACCTTTGAAGATGAATTTGAAAGGCAGAGCCCACAAAATGCCGAGCGCTACATATACCAGAAGTTCCAACCAAATTGGTGGCCGGTCCAACCAGTTTATCACCGTCACCACCGCAACGATATAAGCCGGCAGGCCAATCAGCAGCAGCACCATCGACCAACGACGACGCGCTTTATAGCTCAGGCCATTTTTCTGTTCGCCGGCCATCAGTCAGCAAACGGGTCTGTCACCAAAATGGTGTCGTCCCGCTCTGGGCTAGTGGACAGCAATGCAACCGGACATTCGATCAACTCTTCGACCCGACGCACATATTTGATGGCATTTGCAGGCAAGTCCGCCCAACTGCGCGCGCCTTCCGTTGATTCGCTCCAACCAGGCACCTCTTCGTAGATCGGAGTACATCGTGCCTGCTGATCGGCTGCAGTGGGAAGATAATCCAGACGCTTACCGTCAAGGTCATAGGCAACACAGATTTTCAGCGTCTCGAATCCGTCCAGTACGTCCAGCTTGGTTAGCGAAATACCGTTTACGCCACTAGTGGCACAGGTTTGGCGCACTAGACAGGCATCAAACCAGCCGCAACGCCGCTTGCGCCCGGTGGTCGTACCAAACTCGTGCCCACGCTCACCCAGACGCTGGCCATCCGCATCATCCAATTCGGTTGGAAACGGCCCCTCACCCACACGGGTCGTGTAAGCCTTTACGATGCCAAGGACAAAATCAATCGAGCCGGGCCCGATGCCGACGCCGGTCGCCGCCTGACCGGCGATCACGTTGGACGAGGTCACAAACGGATAGGTTCCAAAGTCGATGTCCAGAAGGGCACCCTGCGCGCCTTCAAACAGAATACGCTTACCAGCCTTGCGCTTTTCGTTCAGTACTTTCCAAACGGGTGCTGCGAAAGGCAGAATCTCGGACGCAATTTCCCTTAGCTGAGCAATCAGTGCATCGCGGTCCACGGGTTCGATCCCCAATCCCTTGCGCAGCGGGTCATGGTGCTGCAGCGCGCGATCTACGCGTGCCTCAAGGGTCGCCTCGTCTGCCAGGTCAGCAACCCGCACAGAACGCCGCCCAACCTTATCTTCATATGCGGGGCCAATTCCCCGACCCGTGGTCCCGATCTTGGTTCCTTTGCTTGCCGCCTCTTCGCGTGCGCGGTCCAGTTCACCGTGGATGGGCAGGATCAGCGGGGTGTTCTCTGCGATCATCAGCGTTTCGGGCGATATCTCGACCCCCTGCGCCTGGATCGTTGCGATCTCTTTCAGCAGGTGCCAGGGGTCAAGAACAACGCCATTGCCAATGACACTCAGCTTGCCGCCACGTACCACACCGGATGGCAGAGCGTGCAACTTATAGACGGCACCGTCGATTACCAACGTATGACCGGCATTATGCCCGCCTTGAAAACGCGCGATCACATCGGCCCGTTCACTGAGCCAATCGACGATCTTGCCTTTTCCTTCGTCACCCCACTGGGCGCCGACAACAACCACATTGGCCATATCTGGTCCTTTTGCGCTGAGATATCAAACCCGGCTCGTATAGCGATGTGTCAGCGACAGGGAAACCGATAATTCGCCGCAGATCATAACCACACTGTGCGTGGTGCCTCCGGCGGAGGTATTTTTAGTCAGATGAAGAGAGGATCCCTTGCTTCATCTGGCTCAAAATACCTCGGGGGAGTCGCGGCTTGCCGCGGCGGGGGCAGCGCCCCCTTTCTAGCCATTCGACAAATGAACGGGTTCACCATGTGGAGTCGTCAGATAGGCTTTCTCCCAATCCAACGAGACTGCAGCGACATCACTTGGGTTCGCGTCACCCATTTCGGCTAAAAAGGCCTCGAGTGTTTCCAGCCAGGCACGGAAATAGTCGTTGCCACCATTCAGCTCTTTGCTCAGACCATGGCTTTTTAGCATCTTCGAAAACCGATCGGCCCATTCCGACCATTCGAATCGTCCCGCTTCATTCAACGCGACCGTGACCGCAAAGACCTGTGCATGCCAGGGCTCTGCGAATGCCAGCTCGGGTAATGGCTGTGCGTTACACTCACTCATCGGGCACCAGATAGCTTTGCCACAGATCTAATATGACCTCGTCATTTCGGTTCTCGGGATCGGCCCAAAGCTCAGAGGCTGGGAATGCAACCGCATATAATGGTTCAGGTGCCTCTCCCAGACCATGAGCATTGGAATCCGGCAAAACATGCGTCCCATGCAGGCGTAATATCCGACCGCAAGCGCCAGAAGCGTAAAATGGCAACCTGGTATGACCACCGTTTTTCAGGCGGTTGGCAGCCGGTCGTACTGTACGCACCTTTTGGCCGGGATCAAACTGCACCGCGATATTCGAGGGTCGATCAGCCGGACCGCCTTTGGACAGTACGCCCTCAACCGCCCCGACTGTCAGCGCGCGGGAAGCCAAAGGATGTGAAGCATCCGTTCCTTGGCCCAAAAGGTCTTCCAAAGTCAGGACCCCCTGCTCTACCAACAGATCTGCAAGTGCTGACACCCATTTTTCGTAGTAAGAGAATCGTGCATAGTCTTTGGGCGACAGTCGTTCGCGTGCATGGCGCGAGATGTCGATATTCCATTGTCCCAGAAACCCGGCAGCCAATGTCAGTGCCAATGCGCGCCCGTGCCATTCTTCTGGGAAAATCACTGCATCTTGGGATTCGGGGATCACCGGACCGTCGCCGAACCGTCCTCCCATATCGTGAACGCGGGTCATGACGGCACCTTTGGCAGGCCGGTTCCGATCATACTGTCACGGGTCACAAGCGCGGTCAGGTCGTCTTCGGTCATCCCATCGGTGCCATCGGGGCGCATGGGTAGAACAAGATAGCGTATCTCGGCCGTTGAATCCCAAACCCGCACGGCTGTTTTATCCGCCAGAGAAACTCCGAACTCTGACAAAATTTTACGCGGCTCACGCACGGCCCGCGCACGATAGGCATCCGATTTATACCACCCCGGTGGAATCCCCAACAAAGGCCATGGGTAGCAACTGCACAGCGTGCAAACGACCATGTTGTGGAGATCAGGGGAATTTTCGACAACAACGATATGTTCACCTTGCCGACCGTAAAAACCAAGCTTTGTCACCTCGGGCGTTGCATCCTTAAGCAGTGCTGCCTTAAAGGCCGGATCAGTCCAGGCTTTGGCAACAACCCGGGCACCGTTCTGCGGGCCAATCTTGTTTTGGTAAGTGTCGATGATCTCATCCAAAGCGGCCGGGTCGATCAAACCCTTGCGGGTCAGAATCGTTTCCAGCGCCTTGACGCGAAGGGCGGGTTCAGGCGGCAATAAGGCGTGCGGATGGTCGGGATCGTCATGTGGCATGGGTCGCAGCCTGCTTTACCATCCCCTTGCCTGTCCAGTCTCTTTGCTGTGATCCCGAAGATCACTTGGCGTGATGGTAACTCGTGACTTGCCCCCGGAACCAAACTTGCATAAGTACCTCGCGATACACGCCACGCTGTACAGGACCACCATGGAAAACGTCGTTCTCATTATCCATCTTCTTCTGGCTTTGGGCCTGATCGCCGTCGTCCTGATGCAGCGGTCCGAAGGCGGCGGCCTTGGCATGGGTGGCGGCGGAGGCGGTGCCATGGCTGGCCGGTCGGCTGCAACAGCATTGGGCAAGGTGACCTGGATTTTAGCCGCGTGCTTTATCGTCACTTCGATCACGCTGACCATTCTGGCGGCACAAAAATCCTCTGGCAGCTCTGTGCTCGACCGGATTGGGACACAGGCACCGGCCGCGACCGAAGAAAGCACACCGGCAATTCCGTCGGCGGATGACCTGTTGCCTCCGGCACAGGGTGACAACGCGCCTTTGATCCCGCAGGCCAACTGACACACAAAACCTAGAAACCGAAAAGAGAACTGCAACAGCATCTTGCGGTTCTCTTGCGCTATTGGCGCGAATCCTTTATACGTGAAGTCCCGTGATGCAGCGGTTTTTCTTGAACCGCCGGGCAGCTGATATTGACGTCTCACGGGGAGCAGCCGAAAAACATGGCGCGTTTTATTTTCATCACTGGTGGTGTGGTTTCATCCTTGGGCAAAGGATTGGCTTCGGCGGCTTTGGGCGCGCTGTTGCAGGCCCGCGGATATTCGGTGCGTCTGCGCAAGCTGGACCCCTATCTGAATGTCGATCCGGGCACCATGTCGCCTTTTGAGCATGGCGAAGTGTTCGTTACAGATGACGGGGCAGAAACCGATCTGGACCTTGGCCATTACGAACGTTTTACCGGCGTAGCCGCGCGCAAAACCGACTCGGTCAGTTCCGGGCGGATTTATTCCAACGTGTTGGAAAAAGAACGCCGCGGCGATTACCTGGGCAAAACCATTCAGGTGATCCCGCACGTCACCAATGAGATCAAGGATTTCATCGCCATAGGCGAGGATGAGGTTGATTTCATGCTGTGCGAGATCGGCGGCACCGTGGGCGATATCGAAGGCCTGCCCTTCTTTGAGGCCATCCGCCAATTCAGCCAGGACAAACCACGCGGCCAATGCCTGTTCATGCACTTGACCCTGCTGCCCTACATCAAAGCCTCGGGCGAATTGAAAACCAAACCAACCCAGCACTCGGTGAAAGAGCTGC
This sequence comes from Ruegeria sp. YTSA105, assembly GCF_059610225.1. Taxonomy (NCBI): domain Bacteria; kingdom Pseudomonadati; phylum Pseudomonadota; class Alphaproteobacteria; order Rhodobacterales; family Roseobacteraceae; genus Ruegeria; species Ruegeria sp. YTSA105. The sequence continues at coordinate 40,764 of NZ_JBXWNE010000001.1, read as the reverse complement.
GTTCGATCGGTCTCGCCCCCGACATTCTGGTCTGCCGGTCCGAAGGCCCGATCCCGACCAAGGAACGTGAAAAGCTGGCTTTGTTCTGTAACGTCCGCCCCGATAGCGTGATTGCTGCGCAGGACCTCAGCACCATCTACGATGCTCCGCTCGCCTATCACCGCGAGGGACTGGATCAGGCGGTTCTGGATGCCTTCCAGATCAGCCCTGCCCCCAAGCCCGATCTGACCAAATGGGAAGACGTCAGTGATCGCATCCACAATGCCGAGGGCGAAGTGAAGGTCGCAATCGTCGGTAAGTACACCCAGTTGGAAGACGCCTATAAGTCGATAGCCGAGGCGCTGACCCATGGCGGGATGGCCAACCGTGTCCGCGTCAAGGTCGAATGGGTCGATGCCGAGGTATTCGATACCGAAGAGGCCGCCCCGCATCTGGAAGGCTTCCACGCGATCCTCGTGCCCGGCGGATTCGGTGAGCGCGGTACCGAAGGCAAAATCAAGGCTGCGCAATACGCCCGCGAACATAAGGTGCCCTACCTGGGCATCTGCCTGGGCATGCAGATGGCCGTAATTGAGGCCGCGCGAAATGCCGCTGGCATCAAAGAGGCCGGGTCCGAGGAATTCGACCATGAATCCGGTAAAAAGCGTTTCGAACCGGTGGTCTATCATCTGAAAGAATGGGTGCAGGGCAATCACAAGGTCGAACGCAAAGTCGGTGATGACAAGGGCGGCACCATGCGCCTGGGCGCCTATGACGCGGTTCTGGCCGAAGGGTCAAAAGTGGCCGAAGTCTATGGCGGCACCGCCATCGAGGAGCGCCACCGCCACCGATATGAAGTGGACATCAAATACCGCGACAAGCTGGAAAAAGCTGGTCTCAATTTCTCAGGCATGTCCCCCGACGGGCGGTTGCCAGAAATCGTCGAGTGGTCGGATCATCCGTGGTTCATTGGGGTCCAGTACCACCCCGAGCTGAAATCCAAGCCGTTCGACCCGCATCCTTTGTTCCGCGACTTTGTGCGCGCTGCCAAGGACACCTCGCGTCTGGTCTGACACCAGGCACGAAAGCAGATTGTATCGGTCAGCGCGAAAAGACTGTACGCGCTGACCCTTTGCACGGTTAACTGTCCGCAACTCAGAGATAGGAGACCGTCCATGACCGATCAGATCACCAAAGCACTGACATTCGCGGCTCTGCACAAAAAGGGCGAACCGGTTATCCTGTACAATATCTGGGATGCTGGCAGTGCCGGTGCCGTGCGCGACGCTGGCGCCCAAGCCATTGCCACTGGAAGCGCTCCTGTTGCGATGGCACAAGGGTTCAGCGACGGCCAAAACATCCCGATGCAGGCCGCGCTGGACAATGCTCGCCGGATTGTCGAATCCGTTGATCTTCCGGTTACTCTGGATTTCGAAGGTGCGTATGCGGCTGATGCTCAGGGTATCTCTGCCAATGTCAGGCTGGCCCTTGAATCCGGCGTTGTCGGCTTCAACTTCGAAGACCAGATCATCGGATCAAATGAGTTGTACGATATTGAAACTCAGGCCGCCCGTGTCAGCGCGATGCGTGAAGGTTGCGATGCGGCGGGCGTTCCTGCGTTTATCAACGCGCGGACCGACATTTTCCTGAAGGCGCAGCCCGAAACCCATGATGATGCGATGCTGGAAGAGGCAATGGTCCGAGCACAAGCCTATTCAGATGCAGGGGCCAGCGGATTCTTCGCCCCCGGCTTACGGGATCAGGCCATGATTGCCCGGTTGGTAGAGTCAATCGACCTGCCGCTAAATATCATAGCATTACCCGGCACACCGGACACCGCCACTTTGGCTGGGCTGGGAGTCGCGCGCATAAGCTATGGCCCTGTACCCTATCGGAAAATGCTGGCCTGGCTGCAAGACGAAGCGCGAAAGGTACTCTGACCCAGCGCGCTATCCGGCTCTAGCAGGCGGTCTTTTGATCATTCTGAGCCTTGCGCGATAGTCCGTGCTTGGCGGGTTATCAAATATGGAATAATCTCTGACCATGTTGAAAAAACTCTTTCAGGCTTTCCGCCCGCCACAACACGACAATCTGCCCGACCCAGACGCTGAACTTGCACTCGGGGCGCTTATGGTGCGCGTTGCACAAGCGGACAGGGATTATAAGCTGGAAGAGATCAGCCTGATCGACCGTATCCTCGCCCGACTTTATCAACATAATGCGATCGAAGCCGCAAAGGTCCGCGCCACGTGCGAGAAACTGCACGCAGCTGCACCGGAAACGGACACGTTCGGTAAGCTGATCCGGGAAACCACGGACCTGCACGAGCGCTTGGCCGCTTTGGATGCCCTCTGGGAGGTGGTTCTGGCCGACGGGAATACAGATGAGGGCGAGATGAAAATCGTCGAAGAAGCCCGCATCGCCATGGGTCTGAGCTTTAACGACAGCAAGACCGCCAGAAAGCGTGTGCAAAGACGCTTGGAAGAGGCGTAAGGCCTCTCTATACCTGTCTCATGTTTAGTGATTTTCTGTCTCGACTGACCCAGCCTCAACCCGCCCCTTTCACCGATGACGATGCTCGACTGGCCTTGACGGCCCTGCTGGTGCGCGTTGCCCGATCTGACAACGACTATGCCGACAGTGAAATGGCGCGGATCGACCGGATTTCGGTTGAACGCTATGACCTATCCCCATTCGAAGCCGCCGGCCTGCGCGCCCGCGCCGAAGATCTCGAGGCCGAAGCACCGGACACCGTACGGTTCACTCGCGCAATCAAAGAGGCCGTTGCCTATGACGACCGCCTGGCAGTCGTTCAGGCCTTGTGGTCGGTCGCTCTGGCGGATGGGCACCGCACGGGTGAAGAGGATTCCTTACTGCGACTGGTCGTCAGCCTGCTGGGCATCAGTGATGTCGACTCTGCAATGGCCCGTCAAAAGGCTGCCAAATCTTGATAGCCATGCTGGGCATGTACGACATGCCTGCGCTGCGCCCTGCGAATGATCGGTTTTGGGCATCGATTCGGGATTACCTTGGCTATGGCCCCGCAAACCTAAACCGAGACCGGGATGTCTGGGATGTCTGGTTGGACCCGGATCTGGTTTTTGCCCAGACCTGCGGCATGCCCTATCGCACCCGGCTGCATGGCAAGGTGCAGTTGGTTGGAACGCCGGACTACGCGTTGCCTGGCTGCCCACCTGGCCATTACCGGTCGGTTTTTGTAGCCCGCCGCCACGACCCCCGCGACCTTGATGAATTGGCCGATGGTGTTTTTGCCTATAATGAACCGCTGTCGCAATCCGGATGGGCCGCCCCAATGGTTCACCTTGAACGATACCACCGAACACCATCGTCGGTTCTGCAAGCCGGTGGTCATGCGCTGTCTGCTCAAGCCATTTCCGAGGGCCGTGCCGATTATGCCGCGCTGGATGCGCTGACATGGGAGATTCTGAAGGTCCATTCCGACCTTCCAGAAGCTCTGCGTGAGGTCGCCGAAACAACCCCAACCCCCGCGCTACCTTATATCACAGCGAAAGATCAGGATGCCGCTCAGATCGCACGCGCTGTTCGCAACGCGATTCAAACCATATCACCGCAAGATCGGAACCTTCTGCACCTGCATGACCTGATCTCTATTCCTGCCAAAGATTATCTGCGCGTCCCAAATCCGTCGAAATTGTAAACTGCGATGGATAATTCATGATCAAATTGACCAGAACGCTTCGTCAAATTGACGGAATCACCCGCTTACTCTGTCATTTGCGCATTGCATTGATCTGATTTTTAAGCCCTAGTACCGCACCAACACCAATAACACCTGGACCAACCGTGACAGATTCAACTCCCGTCATTGAGATCAAGAACCTACACAAGAGTTTCGGCAATCTGGAAGTGCTGAAGGGTGTGGATATCACTGCCAGACGGGGCGATGTCGTATCTTTGATTGGGTCCTCGGGGTCTGGGAAATCCACTTTATTGCGGTGCTGCAACCTGTTGGAAGACAGCCAGCAGGGCGAAATCCTTTTCAAGGGTGAACCTGTTCGTTGGTCCGGTAACAGCCACACGCGCCGGCCTGCTGATGCGAAACAGGTTCTGCGCATTCGCACAAACCTGTCGATGGTTTTCCAACAGTTCAACCTGTGGGCTCATTTGACCATCCTGCAGAACGTGATGGAAGCACCTGTAACGGTATTGGGCCGTGACAAAAAAGAAGTTGAAGACAGCGCACGCAGATACCTTGAAAAAGTTGGTATTGGCGACAAGTGCGACGCCTACCCCGCACAGTTGTCTGGTGGCCAGCAACAGCGTGCCGCGATCGCGCGGGGGCTGTGCATGGAGCCCGAGGCGCTTTTGTTTGACGAGCCCACGTCGGCGCTGGACCCCGAATTGGAACAAGAAGTGATCAAGGTGATCAAAGACCTGGCTGCAGAAGGCCGCACCATGATCATTGTGACCCACGACATGAAAATGGCCGCTGATATCTCTAGCCATGTCGTTTTCCTTCACCAGGGCCTCATCGAAGAAGAAGGCCTGCCTGAAGATCTCTTTACTACCCCTGAATCTCCACGGCTTCAGGGCTTTCTTTCCGCCACTCAGGCGGCATAACTTCAGATCAGAACCAAAACTGGGGAGTATCCAATGAAAAAACTGATCCTGACCACTGCGGCCCTTGCGCTGAGCGCAGGCATGGCTATGGCAGACACCATCCGGATGGGGACCGAGGGCGCCTATGCACCTTGGAACTTCGTCAATGACGCAGGTGAGATCGACGGCTTTGAGCGCGAGCTGGGCGACGAGCTGTGCAAACGCGCAGACCTGACCTGCGAGTGGGTCAAGAACGACTGGGATTCGATCATTCCGAACCTGGTCTCGGGCAACTACGATGTGATCATCGCTGGTATGTCGATCACCGACGAGCGTGACGAGGTCATCGACTTTACCCAGAACTACACACCACCGGATCCCTCCGCCTATGTAGCAATGTCGGATGACGCCGATGTTGCAGGTGGTGTGGTCGCCGCACAAACTGGCACCATTCAGGCTGGCTATATCGCCGAATCCGGCGCGACCCTGGTCGAGTTCGCCAGCCCCGAGGAAACCATCGCTGCCGTACGCAACGGTGAGGCCGATGCGGTTCTGGCCGACAAATCCTTCCTTGCTCCGATCGTCGACGAAGACGCAGATCTGCGCTTTGTGGCCGATGAGGTTCCGCTGGGTGGTGGCGTCGGCATTGGCGTCCGTGAATCCGACGGTGAGCTGAAAGAAAAGCTCAACGCAGCCATCCAATCCATGAAGGATGACGGCAGCCTGAACGAGCTGATCACCAAATGGGAAGTGTCTTCGACCTTCTAATTCTGATCCGGCGGCGTGCCCCAGTCTACGGGCGCGCCGCCCCAGCGCCTTTACCACCTGAAGAGGCCCGCCATTTTTTCGTTCTGCACTGACCCCGACACGCTGGGAACCTTCCGTTGGTTCTCGTGCTATCTGACCAATGGTGTGCATTGGTCCTTTTACCTGTCCTTCCTCAAGGTACTGGCTCTGCTTGCCGTGACGGCGCCCGTAGCGCTGGGTTTCGGGTTCGTCGGGGCCATGGCTGCCCGTTCGCACGTTCTGCCGGTCAGTTGGCTGGGTAAGGGTTATATCGCCATCGTGCGCGGCGTGCCGGATATCGCCTTTTTCATGTTCTTCGTGATTGCTTTGGATCAGGCATTCGAATGGACGCGGCATCAAATTCTCTGCCCGGACTGGACGGATTCGATCCGACAGGGCAACGACTTTATCGTCTGCCAATCTGCCAAACTGCCACTGGGCACCTCGCCGGAATGGGTGCACGAAACCTATGGGTTCTTTCTGGCTGTCATCACTTTCTCTATTGTTTTCGGTGCTTTCGCCGCCAATGTTCTGTTCGGCGGCATGCGGGCCGTACCCTATACACAGCTGGAAACCGCCGAAGCCTATGGGATGTCCCGTCGCCAGACATTCTGGAAAATCCTTGTGCCTCAGATGTGGGTTTATGCCCTGCCCGGTCTCAGCAATCTCTGGATGGTTCTGATCAAGGCCACGCCGTTGCTGTTCCTTCTGGGCATCGAAGATATCGTGTACTGGGCCCGCGAACTGGGCAGCACCAAGACTCCGAAGTTTACGCAATACCCACACGGTGACTGGCGCATGTGGTATTTCCTGTTCCTGCTGGTTTTCTACCTTGGCTTCACCCGTATGTCCGAGATCGGGCTTGAACGCCTGATGCGCCGGCTCTCGCACGGACAGGCCACCGCCGCCGGAGAATTGCTGCGCAAGGAGACCACCGCATGAGCTGCTTGCAGACCATTCAGGACTACGGCCTGCGATCTCTTGGATATGGCGAGCGTCTGCTGCCAAAATCCGACTTTACCTTATGTGAGCACTTTACCCTGATTGGGTCTGGTATGATCTGGAATATCTATTTCGGAGTCATGGCGCTTGCGACCGGGTTTTTCCTTGCCACAGCACTGGCGCTTGGCAAAGCTTCACCCAGTTTCTGGCTGCGCAAACCTTCGGAATGGTTCATTTTCATCTTTCGTGGTTCGCCGCTGTTCATTCAGTTTTTCTTTGCCTATTTCTTCTTCCTGTCGCTGAAGAAATCCTATCCGATGTTCGATTCTCTGACGTCGGCCTGGATTGGGGCGCTGATCGTTCTGTTTCTGAACACTGCCGCCTATTCAGCCGAAATTTTCTTTGGCGCGCTCCGATCCATTCCCAAGGGCGATACCGAGGCTGCAGATGCTTATGGCATGTCCGGCTGGTCTCGCTTCCGGCGGATCGTCTGGCCCACCATGCTGCGGCTTGCCTGGCCCGCCTACACGAATGAGGCGATCTTTCTGTTCCATGCCACCACGCTGGTGTTCTTCTCGGCCTTCCCCGCCTGGCAGCAACGAGGCGATGCGCTGTATTACGCAAGCTATTTCGCGGACAAGACGTTCAACCCCTTTGTCGCCTATCCAATCCTTGCCTTCTATTTCATCTTACTGACGCTTGTGATCGTTGGGGGGTTCGGCCTGGTGAACAAGCATCTGAACCGTCATTTACCTGCGGAACGAAAAACAAAAATGCGCTTTCGCCTGAATCTGGCACGCTAAGACCCAACCGGGGTTGCAGCCGCTGCAATCCCCGGAAAAGACAATTTCTCAAATAAAAGTCGGTACCGTTTTGAGTAAAGGCAGCCCTTCGATTTGCGCGACAGCCTAGGGGCGGAACTAGCTTGGGAATTTTCCGGCAATCGGGGAGATGGTACCGCCTCCCTGGCTTGAACAGGGGACCTCTGGATCCACAATCCAGCGCTCTAACCAACTGAGCTAAGGCGGCACTTGTGAAGGGCGATGTACCGAACGCGTTCACGGAATGCAAGAGGATTAAAGCTGAATTTTCCAGCTTTGTTCGACCAGATCAACCCCGAAGGAATGGACCGGTTTGCTATCCATCAACTGCCACCCAGTGGACCCATAAAGCGCACAGGCAGCCTTGTGGCTTTCATGCGTCCACAGCCTCATTTCAGTGTAACCGGCGCCGCGAGCAAAGCCCATGCAGCTCTCCAGCATCCGCTTTCCCAGACCCATCCCGCGCGCTTCGGGCAACAGTAAGAACAACCGCAGTTTTGCGGTCGTTTCACTCAGGGCAACGCAGAAAATACTGCCCAAAGGTTTGCCGTCACATTCCGCAATCCAGCCACGCTCGCGCTTGGCATCATGGTTAGTGATAAAATCATCGAGGATTTCTTTCACCAACACGACAAAAGAGTCGTCAAAACCCTCGTCTCGTGAATACAAAAAATCATGCACAGCCACCAACCACGGCGCGTCCAAAGCTTCAAAGGGTCTGATCTGAATAGAGTGCATCCCCTATTTGAACGCAAAGGTAACTTGATTCTCAAGCCTTTGCGCGCTAGCACGAACTCTCATCCCCGGAGGCACACATGAGCATCAATACCGAAAGTGACATTCAGGCGAATTTGCAGATCGGACCAACAGATCAGGGGATGGTGCGCCTATTCATCGAAGCAGAAAACCTTGAGATTCCAATGGATTTCGATCCAGAAGAAGCCGAAGAGATTGCCGACGAGCTCCGCGCCGCCGCGCATGCCGCACGGGCAGTAAAAAGCTGACCTATCAGATTCTGGGATCTCTCAGAGACTGCAAGCGACGGGCCGCGTCTGTGGCAAATTTCTGGATCATCTTCTTCCGCCGGGCCGGAGCTATCTTGTCCTCTGGTGCCATACGCACGATCTCGGCGTCATAAGCATCGGCAATGATCAACCCGGTCTCGGCAGGCAACAGCTCGGTCGGAAACTCCGTATCCACTGCCCAGAAGAATCGATCACACCACTCCAAATAGCCCTGCCATTTGGAATCCGACTGGAAATCAGCGCGGCTTGATTTACATTCGATCACCCAAAGCTCACCCTTAGGACCCAGCCCCATCACATCAACCCGCAGTCCGCGTATAGGCACGAATTCCTCAACGGATACAAAGCCATGCGCCGTCAGGTGACGGGCGACGCCACGTGCAAGTCTTTGTCCGGGTTGCAGGTCCAATGTCATATCCCAAATGTGAACAATTAGTGAACAAATGTAAAGTGAGCCCATACGGCTTGACATAGTACCATTTGGTATTGCTTTAATGTGAAACCAAATGGTATCTCTTTAGGTTGCATATGGAAAACCAAACTCAAAACGCGTTCCGCGCTCTGGCTGACCCTACCCGCAGGGACATTGTGCAGATGTTAGCACTGCAAGACATGACGATCGCTCAGTTGACTGATCGCTTCGACATGACCCGCGCGGCGGTCAAGAAACACCTGACCGTGCTGTCGGATGGCGGCCTGATTGCCGTCGAAGCCCGTGGCCGGGAACGCATAAACCGACTCGAACCAAAAGGTATGGCCCCTGTTCTGGATTGGCTCAGCTACTTTGATCAATTTTGGGACGAACGCCTTAACTCTCTTAAAGAAGCTGTTGAAAGGAAATCAAAATGACTGATGCCGTTCTAAGGAAATCCATCTTCCTGAGGGCCGAGCCCGAGACCGTCTGGGCCTATCTGACCGAACCCGACCGGTTGGCGGAATGGTTTCACAAACCCGAACGCCCCCTGGCACAAGGACAAAAACTGGAGATGTTCGGAACGACCAGTGGCGACCTTCTGATCTGGGGAGAAGTCCGCGAAGCGCGCCCGCCGTCATATCTGGAGTATTCGTTTACGGTTAAGCCAATGGGCGACGCAGTCAGCATCGTGAAATGGACGCTGGCACCAGTTGCGGGCGGTACACGCCTTGACCTGTTGCACGAAGGTCTGCCGCAAGGCGCCGATGCCTTTGGCCTGATCCTGGCGCTGGACAATGGCTGGGACGAGCATTTCGGCAAGATGCGCGTGGCCTTGCACGAAACTGTTGACGCCTGACCCCTTGTGCGAACCCGCCGGACGCCCTACTTAGGCCCGTGGCGGGTTCTGCCCTTCTTGTGACTGGTAGCATTCTGGTGGCCTTAAGCAATTCCGAGGGGGCTGGCTCTGTTCAGGTCCTGGCCTGATTACCTGGCGCCCACCTGTACATACAGGTCCTCGGGAATCAAACCGCACGGTTGACTGGTGGTCCCGCCACACTCGATCCAAACTCCGGCAGGAAATAGCCGGATTTACGAGCTCTGGGTTCTGACCTGCGGGCCAGATCGCGCTAATCATACCTGGAGCAGACAGGCATCAAGAAATGCTTTTACGGGTTCGGGTTGCCGAATGGCGCGGGGCTGCACAATCACAACATTAAAATACCCGATATCCTGTGCCAGCGGACGCGCGACGACCGCATCGCCTTCTATCGTGCGGCTCGCCTCTGGCGGAAAACCAACCAGCGTGAACCCGAGCCCTTTGCCAACATAGGCATGCACCAACTCTCGTGATTGCGAGGTCAGCGGCACTTCTGGATCAAGCCCAGCGGCCTGCAACAGGTCAAGATAGCTTGGACCCGGACCGGAACGCGACACTGCAATGTAGGGCATGCCTGTCAGCTGCTCAAGCTGTACGCTGTCGGCATGCACCAATGGGTGCGAGGCCGGAAGTAAAACCAGAGGCGCCAGTTCTTTAAGTACTTCAACGTGATGACGTCGGGGTTCAAACCCTTGATCAAACACCACAAGCGCGTCCAACTCGCCGGCATCCAGCGCAGCAACGAGGTTCGGGAAATCATCCTCAACAACCTCGATGCGGATACCGGGATGGCTTTGGCGAAAAGCCAGAACAGCTGGTAGAATGATCTTCTGCGCAATCGCATAATGCGTCCCGATAACAATAGAACCTGTTTTACCCTCAGCCATCACAGCGGCCCGATTGCCGAGCGCGCCTGCTTGCATCAGCAACGCGTCGGAATCCGTCAAAAAGGCTGCGCCAACGCGGGTCAACCTCATCCCGCGTGCAGGAAAGCGATCAAACAACGTCAAACCAGTGACATCTTCGAGTTTGTCGATTGCCGATGAAATAGCGGCGGCCGAAACATTCAGGTTCCTGGCTGCCTGCGCGATACCGCCACATCGCGCCGTCTCGGCGAAGAACGACAACTGGCGCAAAGTGAAACGTATCATCAATAAAATCTTCTTTTTACAAATTTTAAATCAGTTTTTTCGACCTTTAGCAATGCGCTACCCTGCGTTTGAAACTCAGGGAGAAAGCAGATGGACATCAGACCACTTACCGGCGGTGTGGGCGCAGAGATCATCGGCGCCGATATCCGAGACGGCAGCCAGTTCGACGCCATTCATACGGCCTTTGCTCAGCACTCTGTCATCGTACTCAGAGCGCAGGATGTCGGCCCGGATGAGCATCTGGCGTTTGCCCAACGCTTTGGCGCGATCAACATCAACCGCTTCTTCAGGCCGGTCGATGGGCATCCAGAAATCGCTATGGTGCTGAAGGAAAAGGATCAGAAAGAGGCCATCGGAGAGGGCTGGCATACCGATCATTCCTACGACCAAATCCCGGCGATGGGGTCTATCCTGCATGCTTTGGAAACCCCGCCCTTTGGAGGCGACACACTGTTCGTCTCGATGGGTGCAGCTTATGAGGCGCTGTCACCTACCATGCGGAGCTTTCTGGATGGGCTCTGGGCGGTTCATTCGTCTCGGCACGTTTTTGGAACAAGCTCACAGGACAGTGAAGCGGCGCAAAGTGGTCGGCTAAGCAATGCACAGGCAGCCACCCAAGACGCGCGACATCCTGTGATCATAAAACACCCCCTCAGCGGGCGGCGCGGTATTTATGTGAATCCAGTGTTCACAACCCAAATCGAAGGCCTGAGCGCCGATGAATCAGCAGCCATCCTTGCAATGCTATATGACCATTGCCAGCAACCCGAGTTCCAATGCCGCATTCGTTGGCAAACAGGCGACATGACCATCTGGGACAATCGGGCCACATGGCACAAAGCGGTCAATGACTATCATGGATTTCGACGATTGATGCACAGGGTTACCGTGGAGGGTGTCGCCTTGTCTGCCGAATGACCCGAACCCTGTCAGAGAAAAGACACAACGCAGTCAGACTAAAACTGACGCCCTGACCTACCAATTACGGCGGGCAAGCTCTGCGTCCACCTCAACCGGCGTGTCACGTGTCTTAACGCCCTGTACGTGCCTCTTGTTTGATCAGGGCAGGCTTTAGCCTGACAGAAACCGGCGTTCCACCGCGCGGACCGCCGGGTTTTTCTGCCATGCTCATAATGGCATAGGCAAACTGTACACCGGCAAAGACGATCCCGTTCATGAACCAGATCATCGCCAGAGCAACCAGGCCGATATCAGAACCAGTAATCAGATGACGCAGGTTGGCGACGTTCAGGGCCAGAAGCACCCCGACAAAAATTGCCGAGATGGCAAAGCCCCAGGCCACTTGCGTGATATACAAACGGATCAGTTTGGGCATGGCGGACCTCATTGCGCTGTAACATTCAGTTTAACGCATATTTGATCCGTGTAAACGCGTCAGAACGCCTCGGGCTTGGCCTCGTGCGCCATGTGATCCAGCACTGCGTTGACAAATTTGGTCTCTTTACCTTCGGGGAAGAAGGCCCGCGCCACATCGACGAATTCAGTGATGACCACCTTGGGCGGTGTGTCGTTCTGTGTCAGCTCTGCTCCGGCGGCCCGGAAGGCCGCGCGCAGGGTCGGGTCGATCCGGGCAATCGGCCATTTGGCAACCAAAGCGCGATCGGTCATCTGATCGATCGGCGCCTGATAATTGACCGCATCTTCTACCAGCTTGCGGAACAGGCGAATATCGCCGTCCAGCATTTCCTCGCCCTCATAGACGGCGCCAAAGCGGTGATCCAGAAACTCGGTCACAACCTGATCGGTTGTCTGACCCGATTGCTCCATCTGGAACAGCGCCTGCACGGCATAGAGCCGAGCGGCGGATTTCATCAGGCGTTTCTGGTTGGCCGGTTTTGGCGCGTCTGTCTTGGTCATGCTGTTGTGGGTCCGTTGCTGTCGCCCGCCACAAGGATGGACTCGGACGGCGGCTTGAACCCGACGCCCTTTTTGGAAGAGCCCCACTTACGGCTGAGCGCGATCAGATGCAAGGCCGCAGCGGCAGCCCCGCCCCCTTTATTCATTTTTTCCGGATTGGCGCGCACTTCGGCCTGATCGTCATTCTCGACTGTCAGGATACCGTTGCCGATGCACAGCCCCTGCAGACCCATCAGTTGGATGGCACGGCTGGAGTCGTTGCAGACGGTTTCGTAATGCGTGGTCTCTCCGCGAATGACACAGCCCAGCGCGACATAGCCGTCAAAATTGCACTGACGGTCCGCCATGGCGATAGCCGTCGGGATTTCCAAGGCGCCGGGCACTTCGACCACATCACAGGTGCCGCCTGCCCCTTCGATCTCGGCCTTTGCGCCAGCCACCAGATTGTCAGCGATGGCGCGATAGAACGGGGCCACAACGATCAACAGCTTGACGGGTTTGTCGAAACTCGGTGTCGGCAACACGCCGTGTTTGTCTTGTTCAGCCACAATCAGTCCTCCCTGAGGATTGAACGGGTCCCGACAATGGACAGGCCAAATGCGTCGAGCCCGAGATAAACGGTTTCCGGCGAGTCGGTCAGCAGCACAAGTTCCTGGATTCCCATCTTGGACAGTATCTGCGCCCCCAGACCGGTTTGTTTGATGGTGCGTGGGCCCTCATCTTCAGCCGCATAGAGCGAGTTGCGCGGTTGGCGGAACAGACAGACCACACCGCGCCCTTCATCCGCAATCTTTTCCATCGCGCGCGGCAGCTCACGTGAGGATTTCGGGCCAAGACCCAGAATGTCGGGCGCCTCGTGCAGCGCATGGGTCCGGGTCAAAACCGGCTCGGGCGTGGTGATGTCACCCTTGACCATCACGACATGTTCGATGCCATGGGTCTGATCGGTGAAAATCCGCATTTCCCAGTCGCCGCCATATTCGGATGTGACGGTTTCCCGAGATGTCTCAACCACCAGATTGTCATTGCGCGACCGGTAGGCGATCAAGTCGCTGATCGTGCCGATCTTCAACCCGTGTTCCTTGGCGAATTCGACCAGGTCAGGCAGCCGCGCCATGGTTCCGTCAAGGTTCATGATCTCGCAGATCACGCCCGAAGGGTTCAACCCGGCCAGGCGTGAGATATCAACGGCGGCCTCGGTATGGCCCGCGCGCACCAGCACCCCGCCCCGCTTGGCCCGCAAGGGGAAGACGTGACCCGGCGTGGCGATATGGACCATCGTGTTTTGCTCGTTGATCGCAGTCGCCACGGTCAGCGCCCGGTCACCAGCAGAAATGCCAGTCGACACTCCCTCGCGCGCTTCAATCGACACGGTGAACGCGGTCTCATGACGTGACGAGTTGTTCACCGCCATCATCGGCAGACCCAACGTGTCAATCCGTTCCGCCGTCATCGGCAGGCAGATCAGGCCACGACCATGGGTGGCCATGAAATTAATTGCCTCAGCATCAGCGAACTCGGCGGCAATCACCAGATCGCCCTCATTCTCGCGATCTTCGTGATCAACCAGGATATACATCCGGCCTTTGCGCGCCTCGTCGATGATCTCTTTGATCGGGCTGATTGCCGCGCGCAGCTGGGCCTCGACCGGTCCGGGAGTTTCAAAGCTCATGGGGCAGCCTTTCACATGCCAAGTTTGACCGGGTGGATAGACCACCGCGCGGTCAAAGACCAGACCGCATGCGGCACCGTTCCGGTCAGACGCGACGTTGAATTGTGGACTAGGACATTTCAGCGAGGCGCGCGACATAGCGAGCCAGCGTGTCGATCTCAAGATTGACCCGGTCGCCGATGCCGACATCCCCCCAGGTCGTCACCTCTTTTGTGTGCGGAATGAAGTTGATACCAAAATCGCACCCGTCCACATCGTTTACGGTCAAAGAAGTACCGTTCAGCGCAACTGATCCCTTGGGCGCAATGAAGCGGGCCAGATCTTTGGGTGCGCGCAAGGTTACCCGCGTGCTGTCGCCCTCGTCCAGAACGGCGACCACTTCTGCGACGCCATCAACATGACCAGACACGATATGACCGCCCAACTCATCTCCGACCTTCAGCGCGCGTTCCAGATTGACGCGTTTGCCGACGGTCCAGCGATCCAGGTTTGTTTTCGAAACGGTTTCCGCGCTGATTTGCACATCATACCAGTCTTCGCCCAGTGCGATGACTGTCAGGCAAACGCCGTCGCTGGCAATGGATGCACCAATATCAATCCCCGGGGTATTGTAGGCGGTTTTGATCCGCGCCCGCAGATCGCCTTGCTGCTCCAGTTCGGTGATGGTGCCGATATCTGTGACGATCCCCGTAAACATTGCGTTAACCCTCTGTTTCTAACCTGATGCCAGCGCTCACCGTCGAGGTAAGCGTAAGCGCGCCTACGGGCAAGCCCCAGGTTGCCGCAAATACGACAAACAGGCATAATTCCTCATCTAACGACAAGAGCAGCAGAAATGTTACCACTCAACGGCGCTGCGCAAAAACGCGTATTTCTTTTCCTGCAAGGACCGCACGGGCCGTTTTTTGGCGCGCTTGGTAAGATCCTGCGCGCAGCGGGTTCCGAGGTGTGGCGCGTGGGTTTCAACGCCGGGGATCAGGCTTTCTGGTCTGATAAGGCCAGCTTTATTCCCTATGCTGGCAAACCCGAGAACTGGCCGGCAAAATTTGTTGACCTGGTTGTCGGCCGCGAGGTGACAGACATTGTCCTGTATGGCGATACGCGTCCAATCCACGCCCAAGCCATCCGCATCGCCCGCGCCCACGGGATCACTGTTCATGTTTTCGAAGAAGGGTATCTGAGGCCCTGGTGGGTCACCTACGAACGCACAGGTACGAATGGCAATTCGCATCTGATGAATCTGGAAGTTACCCAGATGCAGCGAGCGCTGGAGCGTACTGATGCGCCGATGCCGCCCCCTCCGACGCATTGGGGTGATATGCGACAGCATATTTTCTATGGCGCGCTGTATCATTGGTTTGTTCTGTTCCTGAACGGCAAGTATCGCAATTTTCGAACCCACCGTGACCTACCGGTTTCGAAAGAGTTCAGGCTGTATTTCAAACGGCTGGCAATGATGCCCTTCCACAGAATCCGGCGGCGAGTGGCGACGGAGCGAGTCCGGCGGGGCGGGTTTCCCTATCACTTGG
Organism: Ruegeria sp. YTSA105; assembly: GCF_059610225.1. Lineage (NCBI taxonomy): Bacteria > Pseudomonadati > Pseudomonadota > Alphaproteobacteria > Rhodobacterales > Roseobacteraceae > Ruegeria > Ruegeria sp. YTSA105. Next base: position 25,108 of record NZ_JBXWNE010000001.1, on the reverse strand, counting down.
CATTGCTGCAACTGGGACATGACAGTTCGGTTCAGTCACACTCGGACTTTGACTGCATGTCCGAGTTTCTTGAGCAGGTACTGCACGGTTTTGCAAATGGCGCACCAACGCACCATCATCTGGTCATCAAAGAACACCCGCTGGAAAATCATCGGGAACCATTGCGCCAGGTGGCACGCAAACTGGCCAAAACACTGGGTATCGCTGATCGGGTCCATTATGTACCCGGGGGCAAACTGGCCACATTGCTCAACGAAGCGAGCTCGGCCGTGACGATCAATTCAACTGCGGGTCAGCAGGTATTGTGGCGCGGCATTCCTCTGCTCGCCTTTGGCAAATCGATCTATGACAAGCCCGAATTTGTTTCCAGCCAACCGATCACTGATTTCTTTTCCAATCCAGATATCCCCGATACCGAAGCCTATCAAAGCTATAGGCGTTTTCTGCTTGAAACCAGTCAGGTCCCCGGCGGGTTTTATTCACGCCGAGGGCGGCGACAGTTGCTTAGGCGCGCCGTGGATATGATGCTAAGGGCGAAAGATCCCTACCAATCCGTGCTGACCGACAAAGAGGCGCGGACGCCACAGTTGAGGATCGTTGAGTAAATCACCCCTCTTGATGCTGGCGATTGCAGTTGGAAACAAGTACGCTGCTGGAAACAAAAGACCAAAACCAAGACGTTCGAGGATATTCGGCAGTGCAGCGCTTTCCAATCCGATGGGGACGGGGTGTAACCCTTGTGGCCGCTCTTGGCCTGCTGGCCGCGTGCCAACTACCTAAAACCGGCCCAAACAAATCCGAAATCCTTGCCGGTTCGACTACGAAAGGTGGAAACGCCTATGTTGTTGAGGTCGACGACCGGGTGGCGCAGGTCACGTCGGCAGTGCCTCAATACGGGTTCTCGCAAACCTTCCGTAGCGCTCAGAACCTGACCGCCGACACGGTTCGTCCGGGTGATGTACTGGGCCTGACAATCTGGGAAAACGTGGATGACGGGCTGTTATCCGGAGAGACCGGTGCCTCAACATCCCTGGAAGAGGTACAGGTCGACAGCGAGGGCTTCATCTTTGTTCCCTATGCCGGGCGCCTGCGCGCAGCCGGAAACACGCCGGAACAGCTTCGCATGTTGATCACGGAAAAGCTCCAGGACCAGACCCCTGATCCTCAGGTCGAAGTGCGTCGTATCGCCGGGGACGGATCAACCGTTTCGCTGTCGGGCACCCTGTCTGCGCCCGGGATCTATCCGATCGAACGACCAACCCGCACACTGGCCGGAATGCTGACACGGGCTGGCGGCGTGATCGAAGGGTCCGATATCGCCCTGGTGACACTGATCCGAGGCAATCAAAAAGGGACGGTCTGGTACAATGACTTGTTCCGCAACCCGGAATTTGACGTTGCCCTGCGGGGTGGCGACCGCATTCTAGTCGAAGCCGACAACCGGTCCTATGTCGCCTTGGGGGCGACGGGCGGTCAGTCGCGCGTGGCATTCGACAGTCAGGATCTGTCCGCGCTGGAAGCGCTGGCACAGGTTGGTGGCTTACAGCCCCTGTCTTCGGACCCGACCGGCATTTTCGTTCTACGAAAGGAACGACAGGACATTGTCCGGTCAGTCATGGGAAAACCGGACCTGCAGGGAGAGCAGCGCATGATCTACGTGCTGAACCTGACAGCACCCAATGGCCTTTTCATCGCCCGTGACTTTGTCATCCGCGATGATGACACAATTTACGTCACCGAAGCACCTTACGCGCAATGGAGCAAATCCATCTCGTTGATCGCCGGTGGCCTGACCCCGCTTGCCAATGTCACGACACTGACAGGCGGATGATGCCCTCCGTTCCTCAAGGAACGCATGCCAAGGCCGAACGCAGTCGTCTTTTGGTCTATAATGGCGGATTTCTGACAGCCGCGCGCGTGCGGAGAATTCTGTCACTGGCCGGATATGATATCGGCATCGGCACGCCCAAGGGGTCGGATCTGGTGGGTATCTGGGGCAATAGCCCGACGGCACATCGTGGACTGCGTATAGCGACCAAATACAATACTCCGATCTTGCGCGTAGAGGATGCATTCCTGCGATCTCTGCACTCAGGACGCAATGGCGCTGCTCCGCTGGGTCTGCTGCTTGATCGCAGCGGTGTGCATTTTGATCCAACACAGCCTTCGGATCTGGAAACACTTCTTGCGACCGACCCGTTGGATAATACGGCCCTGCTGAACCGGGCACGTGGCGGGATGGCGCGGCTGCGCGAACTGCATCTGAGTAAGTATTCCGCCTATGATCCCGCGACCCCTGCGCCGGACCCAGGGTATGTCCTGGTTGTCGATCAAGCACGCGACGATGCTTCTGTAAGGGCAAGCGGCGGCGATGAGGCCCGGTTCCGCGAGATGCTGGTTATGGCGCAAGAGGAGAACCCCGGCGCGACCGTTCTGATCAAAACCCACCCCGACACGATCGCAGGGCACCGGCCCGGATATTACTCTGCCGATGATCTGACCGACCGCGTATCCTTTCAGCACAGCGCCATCAGCCCCTGGACCTTGTTAGAGGGCGCTGTGGGCGTCTACACCCTGTCCTCGCAACTTGGGTTCGAGGCCATATTGGCCGGTCACAAACCCCGCGTCTTCGGCCAACCGTTTTACGCCGGATGGGGTCTTACCCAAGACGAAGCCCATTTCCCAAGACGCCAACGGAACCTGACGCGCGCGCAACTCTTCGCCGCCACCATGGTTCTTTATCCCAAGTGGTACGATCCCTATCGGGATCAGCTGTGCGAATTCGAATCCGTGCTGGACACGCTTGAAGGTCTGACCCGCGCCTGGCGACAAGATCACAAGGGCTGGACGGCATCCGGGATGCGGCTTTGGAAACGCAGGCACCTGCAGCACATGTTTGGGCGCGAGAAAAAGGTAAAATTCACGCCTGACGTTCCCGAAAACCCAGATCGTCCCCACATGGTTTGGGCGCGGCACGGCCGTGATATGGAAAACGTCACACGGGTCGAGGATGGCTTCGTTCGGTCCCGTGGGTTGGGGGCCAGCCTTGTGCCGCCTCTGTCGCTGTCGCTGGATGACCTTGGGATCTATTACGACCCGACCAAACCCAGCAGGTTGGAAGAGATGATCGCCAAGCGGGAGACCCTGCGGCCGGATCAGGAATTGCGGGCCGAGCGGTTGGTGACACAGATTATCGCCGGAGCGGTCAGCAAATATAACACCGGCGGCCCGGTTCCGGACTTGCCAAAAGGTCACCGCATTCTGGTGCCCGGACAGGTCGAGGACGATGCCTCGATCCTGTTTGGAACCAGCACCGTTCGCACCAATACCGAACTTCTGCGCACCGCCCGCGAGATGAACCCGACCGCCGTTCTGATCTATAAACCGCATCCCGATGTCGAAGCTGGCCTGCGTGAAGGTGAGGCCGAAGCTGAGGGGCTAGCAGACCTGATCGTCAAGAACACCGATCCCGCCGCATTGTTGGGTGAGGTTCAGGAGGTCTGGACCATGACCTCTCTGCTAGGGTTCGAGGCGCTGATGCGCGGATTGCCGGTCACAACGCTCGGCGCACCCTTTTATGCTGGTTGGGGTTTGACGCAGGATTTGGGGTCCGTCCCCGCCCGTCGTGGTGCACGGCCCTCCCTGCTGGGATTGATCCATGCCGCACTGATCGATTACCCGAGGTATCTGGACCCTGTCACCGGCATGCCCTGCCCTCCGGAAGTGGTATTGGAAAGGCTGACAGATGGCTACCAGAGCCGATCTGGCCCCGGCCTTAGACTGCTCTCGAAACTACAGGGCGTTTTCGCAACACAGGCGCATCTCTGGCGCCGTTAGCGCAATGCCCGCGCCCAGCGATGCATCACGTCTTGACCGATGATGCGGGTCTCCAGCAGTTCAAACCGTGGGGCCTCATCCAGACGATCCATACCAAGCGCCCCGATGGCAGGCAATCCTTCGGCACCAATCGCAAGCCCGGCACTGAAGCCGATCAACTCATCAACCAGTTCATCCACCAAAAGCGACGCAGCCAGGGACGATCCGCCCTCGCAAAAGACGCGGGTCAAACCCTCCTGCCCCAACTGCAGCAACAGGTCAGCGGCATCAATGTGATGATCGCGTAACGCGCAGGGGATAAGCCTTGCGCCCAGTCCTTCCCACGCTTTTGCACGTTCGGCATCCGGTGACGGACCATGGCACAACCACACCGGAATTTTCGAGGCGGTGCGTGCCAGTTGACCCATCAACGGGATATCCAGATGGCGCGAAACGACAACGCGCACAGGCTGACGTTCAATCCCAAGATCCCTAACTGTCAGAGAGGGGTCGTCTACACGCGCCGTACCCGCCCCAACCATAACGGCATCATGCGTTGCCCGCATGGCATGAACAGCCCGCCGCGAGGTCTGACCCGTAATCCACTGACTATGGCCGCTTTCGGTCGCAATGCGCCCGTCAAAACTGCTGGCCAGTTTAAGCGTGACAAATGGCCGGCCCTGTTCGGTCTTTAGAAAGAAACCGGCGTGGTCGCGGGCCGCCTGATCCGCAAGAACACCGGTTGTCACGTCAATCCCAGCCTCGTGCAGCATGGCAAAGCCCTGCCCGGCAACACGCGGATCACTGTCTTCGATGGCTGAAACAACACGCGCCACACCGGCCTCAATCAAGGCCTGAGCGCAAGGCGGGGTCTGTCCGTAATGGGCGCATGGTTCAAGCGAGACATAAGCAGTCGCGCCACGCGCCTGCGATCCCGCCTGTCTTAACGCTTCGGTTTCTGCATGTGGCCGACCGCCGGGTTGCGTCCAACCACGCCCAACAATCCGCCCGTCCTGTACGAGTACGCAGCCAACGGATGGGTTGGGCCAGCACGTCCCCTGTCCGCGCCGCCCCAAGTCAAGGGCCAGCGCCATATATCGCTTATCTGTTTCGCTCACTCGTCCGTCGAAGGCTGCGGCGGGCGCAGTTCGTGGACAAACTCCTCGAAATCATCGGCCGCCTGGAAATTCTTATACACGCTTGCAAACCGAACATAGGCAACGGTGTCGATCCGCGCCAGAGCTTCCATAACAATTTCACCGATCTTGCTGGACGGAATGTCGGTATCGCCCATGCTTTCCAGCCGTCGCACAATACCCGAGATCATCTGATCAATGCGTTCCGGATCAATCGGGCGTTTCTGCATCGAGATACGGATCGAGCGTTCCAGCTTGTCGCGATCGAAATCTTCGCGCTTTCCATTGGTTTTGATCACAACCAGATCGCGCAACTGAACGCGTTCATAGGTGGTGAACCGTCCGCCGCAGGCCGGGCAGAAACGGCGCCTGCGGATCGCGACATGATCCTCTGCCGGGCGTGAATCTTTGACCTGAGTGTCGATATTTCCGCAAAACGGGCAGCGCATCCGCCGTCTCCTCGTCTCTTGTTCCGCCTCTTTTAGTAAGCGCTGTGGCCCACTTATCCACAACTATAGGGCAGCCTCTAGGATTTGGGTAGTCGGAAATTTTCACCGCTAAATAAAGGGTCACGCGAAATGCGCAGCGACGCGTCGGTTGTGTGATTGGGTCCGGTGTTCAAACAGATAAACACCCTGCCATGTCCCCAGCATGGGCACCCCTGCGGCGACAGGAATGCCCAAGGACACAGGCAGCAACGCAGCTTTGATATGTGCTGGCATATCGCCTGGCCCCTCATAGGTGTGCCTTAAATACGCCATCGACGGATCATCCGCCGGTGGCACTAGACGTTCGAAAAAGGCCTGCAAATCCGTCCGCACCTCGGGGTCCGCATTTTCCTGAATGGCCAGAGAACACGAGGTATGGCGCACAAACAGGGTCAACAATCCGTCGCGACCGCTTGGGGCAAGCCAGTCTCGTATACCCGAGGTGAACTCATACAGCCCCGACCCCTGCGTTGAAATGATAAACTCGGTCTGCAAAACGCGGGTCTTACCTTCTTCAGTCAAAAATTGGCTGCCGGAAACACAGGCCATTCGCGTTCTGGACGGACCTGCTCTGCCCCGGCTGGAAACCAATGGAAACAAAGCTTGTGCTCTGCTCGACATTTGCCGGAGGGGTCAACGAAAATTGGACCGCCGTGCGGCGACCGGTAGCTTCGCTTGGGCCATATCCACGCACAACATAGATATTCTGCTGCCACCCTGCCCCCAGGCTGCGACGAGCAAAATCTGCAGCAGCGCACCAATAGCCATCCACATCCCTGCGCGCGCGCGGGATCACCTCAAACACTTTGTCGTTTACTGCAACAGTCTGAAAACCGTTTGGTGCTGCTGTCACCGCCCCCGGTTCAAACAACGTGGCGGCGGCCAGAACCGCAGATGTGATCACTTTTTTCATAATGCTACTCTCTCATGTTTCTTGATAAATATTAAAGTAGATTGCAGGAGGCCATGGCAAAGCCACCTCACGTTCAATTCAGGCATTGTTCCTATTTACGTGAACCGGCATCAGCCAGCCCCGATATCGGATCAGTTGACCCAACATCGGCATTTCTGCCGAAACATCGAACCGAAACCGGCCTTGATCATCCTGCCATTCCACCGTCGCCGAACGCGGTAAAAGAAAGTTTGGGCATGGCATCCCCAATAGAGTGAGGCGCAGGATGTTCAAATGCAGCTTTTGACCTCGAACCTGTGGGCGCATCCAGATGGTCAGCCCTCCGATCCTCTCTTTCACGCACCGCCTGTCTGCGTCGTAGACCAGATGAGACAGCGTCTCATGCCCGCCAAAATCCCTGAACCATTCCCATTCCTGGCCAGTGAGTTTGGTTCGAATGCGGACCGTCTGAGTATCTGCAGCGGGGGGAAACCCACCCAACCACAATGACAAAGAGGTCAACCACCCGGTTCCTCTTTGGATGCTGCATAGTCCTGTAAACTCTGCCGTTTCACTGTGGAATTTTCGAACCGCATCCGGCACCTCAGAATTGGCTGGAAGGGCCTGCAGAAATGGGTCCGGCCTCACGCATACCCTCCGGGGAAGAACCGCGCTTTCAGGGATGAATCCGGAACCAAGCACGTTTCGAACCGCCCAAAGAATGCAAATCGGTGGCGCGCGATGAAATGATAAAGCGGATCCTTCAAAAACCGCGGAAGAAATCGACAGGCCGACAGAACAGGCCACAAAGCGGGTAAGCTGCGCATTGCAGCAGCAAAAGCATCCAAGCGCTGATGCACAACACCGTCAACGATCACAAGATTGGTTTCAAACTCGTCGGTGGGCAGGCCTAGTTGCCGGTAAAGGCTTTGTCCTATGGGGGACTGGGCAATTACAAACTTGAACCGCTTCTTTGTGTCGGCCCACAGCATGAACCTGAAAAATCGAGAACACAGCACGCATTCTCCATCAAAAACGATGAGGTTCTGCTCGGTTCCCACATCTGAGATCGCCCGGTCTTGCATTGGATACCAGATCAATTTCGCCACAACCGGACCGTGCCATTGAAGGGTAAAATCCGCAATGCGACACGTAGGTTTTCAGATGAAACGTGCCGGGGAGCCACCGATCGCTAGTCTGAGACGACCGGAGCTCTACCCTCATCCCCATAAGGTGCTGACCCGACAACACGGGGTAACTATGCCTTTGCGCTGCTATATCCTTGCTGAAAAGTGCCAGAAACTTGTGAAAACCTGCCAGATGGGTTTGCCTGCACTCCTGCAAACTGGGTTCAAATTTTTCGCGAAAGCATTAAGAATTGGATATGGAACTTGATATTGCCAGAATTCAACACTTGACCCGAACGGTAGATGAGCGTTCGGGCGGCCCAGAGTTGGCAGACCAGCTTTTGGAACGCAGCGGTCTAAGCCGAGCGGCAATCGCTCCCCCCACTACAGTCTACAGTGCGCAAACTGAGGCGATGTTCATCAGATATGCCTGCGACGCTATGCGCGACATAACTTTTGCCGCCTATGCGGGTTCAAAAGTCAGTTCGGCCTCTAGCATTACGGCCTATATCAGCAAGTACTCTCGTGACCTCCGACAGGTGTTTGAAAACACAACCCGCTTCTCTCGCATCATAGATCCCACAATCACCTTCAGTCTGCGCCATGCCGGGAATTTTGTGTCCTTCGAGGCGGACTGGGAAGACGCAAGTTTTGCCCGGTATCACAGACGCACAGAGTTTTTGATGTTTGGGACACTGGCGCGAATGCGGAACCTGACGCAGTCAGACTTCCACCCCATCGCAATTCGCTTTCAACACGAGGTTGGAGAGAAAAGAAATCTATTTCAAAAGCTTGCAGGATTTTCGGTAGAGTTTGGAGCAGAAAACCTAGAGATTGTTCTGTCGCCTTCATCTCTGGATCTTCCCGTGCCCACATATGACCCGATGCTTCGAGAGCATCTGATTGAGTACGGGGAACGCGTCTTGGCAGAGCGGGCTTCGCCTAAGCAAAAATTGCGGGCGCAGGTCGAGGGTCTGATTACACGTTCGATGCCGGGGAATTTTCCGCAAGCCGATGACATAGCCGCCAATCTCGGCATGAGCCCGCGAACATTTGCACGTCGGCTAAAGGATGAAGGGTCAAGCTATCGAGAGATCGCAGACGATCTGCGCTGTGATCTGGCCCAAACTTTCATCACCAACGGTATGCAGCTATCTGAAATTGCATTCTCACTTGGCTACGCAGACCAACCCGCCTTTTCCACCGCTTTCAAACGGTGGACGGGTCGCGCGCCCAGCGCTTTCCGCAGCCGCCTGGACCCGTGATCGTAACTTTGAGGTAGCCGGGGGTCGTCAGCCTTGCAGCCTCGCCCCGGCCCGTCCCATGAGTGGACATTGCGGATATAGGAAGACGCGCAGCGGGCTTCTTGTGAGTTCTCGCCAAATTGATGTTTCTACAAGCCACCGTGAACAGTGGTTTCAAACGAAAAAGGCGCCTCGGTCGAGGCGCCTTTCTGGGTTACTGATCCAGGAACGACCGCAACTTTCGCGACCTGCTGGGGTGTTTCAGTTTTCGCAGCGCCTTCGCCTCGATCTGACGGATACGTTCGCGCGTCACGCTGAACTGTTGGCCGACCTCTTCCAGAGTGTGGTCGGTGTTCATACCGATGCCAAACCGCATCCGCAGAACCCGTTCTTCCCGCGGGGTAAGTGAGGCCAGAACACGCGTGGTCGTTTCCTTGAGGTTTTCCTGAATAGCACTGTCCAGCGGCAGCACAGCATTCTTGTCCTCAATGAAATCGCCAAGCTGGCTGTCTTCTTCGTCGCCAATCGGCGTTTCCAGGCTGATCGGTTCCTTGGCGATCTTCATCACCTTGCGGACCTTCTCCAGCGGCATCTGCAGCTTTTCGGCCAGTTCTTCCGGCGTCGGCTCGCGGCCGATTTCATGCAGCATCTGACGACCGGTCCGAACCAACTTGTTGATCGTCTCGATCATATGGACCGGGATACGGATCGTGCGTGCCTGATCCGCGATGGACCGGGTGATCGCCTGACGGATCCACCAGGTGGCATAGGTCGAGAACTTATACCCGCGGCGGTATTCGAACTTGTCTACGGCCTTCATCAGGCCAATGTTACCTTCCTGAATAAGATCAAGGAATTGCAGACCACGGTTCGTGTATTTTTTGGCGATCGAGATCACCAGACGCAGGTTGGCTTCGACCATTTCTTTCTTGGCCTGGCGCGCCTCTTTCTCGCCTTTCTGGACCTGCTGTACGATGCGGCGGAATTCGCTGATGTCCAGGCCAACATATTGCCCGACCTGAGCCATATCGTTGCGCAGTTCCTCGACCTTGGAGGTCGAGCGTTCGATGAACATCTGCCAGCCTCGGCCCGGCTTTTCAGCCATCTCAGCCAGCCAGTTCGGGTCCAGTTCACGCCCACGATAGGCGTCAACAAATTCGCGACGGTTGATGCGGGCCTGATCCGCCAGCTTCACCATCGAGCTGTCCAGCGACATGATCCGACGATTGATGCCATAGAGCTGGTCGATCAAAGCATCGATCCGGTTGTTGTGCAGATGAAGGCCGTTCACCAGCTCGACAATCTCGGCGCGCAGCTTCTGATAGGTCGCTTCGTCCGTGTCGCTGAATGTGCCGTCTTCGTTCAGGGTTGCCGAAATCCGGCTGTCCTGCATTTCGCTCAGCATCGCAAAATCAGTCGAAATACGCTCGAGCGTAGTCAGAACCTGATCTTTCAGAGCAGCTTCCATAGCAGCCAGCGACATGTTCGCCTGCTCGTCTTCGTCATCGTCATCATCGGTCGCAATCGGGTTGCCATCGGCATCCAGCTCGGGGCCTTCTTCCTTGGCGGGCTTTGCGGCCTGCACGGTCGAAGTGTCGACGACCGGCTCTTCGACATCGCCGTCTTCGTCCATCTGATTGCCGAAAGTGGCCTCCAGATCAATGACGTCGCGCAGCAGAATGTCTTCGGACAGCAATTCATCATGCCAGATCGTAATCGCCTGGAAGGTCAGCGGGCTTTCACAAAGCCCCAGGATCATCGTATTGCGACCAGCCTCGATCCGCTTGGCGATAGCAATCTCGCCCTCACGGCTGAGCAGTTCGACCGAACCCATTTCGCGCAGATACATGCGCACCGGGTCATCGGTACGATCAAGCTTTTCGGTGGCGGCACCGGCCAGCGTGACCTCACGGTTGCTTTCCGTTGTGATCAGGTCGGTCGAGCCTTTATTCTCTTCCTCTTCCGCCTCTTCATCTTCGATGATGTTGATCCCCATCTCGGACAGCATCGACATAACGTCTTCGATCTGTTCCGAGCTGACCTGATCAGGCGGCAGGACCTGATTGAGCTGGTCGTAGGTGATGTAACCTTTCTCGCGGGCCTCGGCGATCATCTTCTTGACCTGAGTCTGGCTCATGTCCAGCGAGATTTCCTGTTCCTGCTCGTCGGATTTGCTGTCTTCGTTTGTATCCTTGGCGGCCATTCAATGCTCCTGCAGGGATGGGTGATTCGATTGAACCGAATCATTAGCGCGTTGAAGTGATTCGGCCACCCGTTTACCTGTTTTTCTTTTCCAGTGCCTTACGAAAACACCACATTACCGGCGTTTTCGCTCGAAATTGATACCTGACATGATTGCCTTAAACGCATCCTTCTCGTCACGGTTGATTCGCGCACCATTGTCAGCGATGTCGAAAACGGCCCTGTCTTCATTCTGGCTTCGGCTTGTTCTGTTGCGCTCTTCGGCAGCTTGCGCCAAGCGATAGGTCAACGCTTCATCGTCCAGATCAGACAGCTCCTCTGCGGCTTCGGCGATCTCTGCGTCCAGACCCCTGAGAGCTTTGATTTTGGCGAGTTCCTCGGCCAACGTCATTTCGGCCTTTTCAACGTCGCCCGGTTTATTCACGCAGGGGATCACTGCGACATGGCGAAGGGCCAGCAGGTTTTCAAGGGCGTGATGTCCCAAAGTTTCCGCAATATGTTGTTTGAGGTTCTCAGGATCATCTATCGCGTGCCGCAGAATGGCATCGCGCAGGCTAGCGTGATCTTGGTCACGGCACTCCATTTCTTCCAGTTGGTATTCAAACTGCACCACGACTTGGGGGTTCAATGCGGCGATGGCCAGAATGGCGGCTTCGCGCATCTGGATATCGGCATTGTCGGACGATGCCAGGAACGACGCCCGCGCACCCGGTGTGGCCGGTTGTGGCTGAGGTTTCCATTTCCCGCGCGGTTGCCAGGGGCGGTTTTGCTTCTGCCTTTGTGGGCGGAACAGTTTCCAACACAGATCCTTGATTTCTTGCTCGTAATGAGAGCGAATTGAACCATCTCGGATCAGCAGTGTCTTTTCTTGGAGTGTGCGTTCCAACGTAGCCTTGCGTTCAGGGCTGTCGAACACCTTGCCTTCGGTTTCGCGCTGCCACAGCAGCCTGACCATTGGCATGGCCTCTTCCAACACCGTCTGCACTGCCGTTGGACCTTCGGCCCGCAACAGATCATCGGGATCTTTGCCCTCGGGCATCAGCGCAAAGCGCAAGGACTTTCCTGCCTCAAGCAGCGGCAGGGCCAGATCGACCGCCCGCATCGCAGCACGCAAACCCGCCGTGTCGCCATCCAGCGCAATGATCGGCTCGTCCGAGATACGCCACAGCAGTTGCAACTGATGCTCGGTGATTGCGGTGCCCAATGGGGCCACCGATGCGCCAAAACCGGCCTCGGCAAGCGCGATCACATCCATATATCCTTCGGCCACGATCAATGGCTGTCCTTTGCCGGCAGCCTGCCGCGCGGGGCCTTGGTTATAGAGGCTGCGCCCCTTGTCGAACAGTTCGGTTTCGGGCGAGTTCAGATATTTCGCATTGTCATTGGGGTCCATCGCCCGGCCACCGAACGCAATGCAACGCCCGCGCGGATCCCGGATCGGATACATGATCCGGTTCCGAAACGTGTCATATGGCTTTTTACCTTTGTTCGAGGGTTTCGCCAGACCCGCACCAAGGATCAGATCTTCGGCCACGTTCTTGCCGCGTAGGTGATCCCAAAGCGCCTGCCAACCGTCGGGAGCAAAGCCGATTTCCCACCGATCCAGCGCCTGCTCTTTCAAGCCGCGCCGCGCCAGATAATCGCGCGCCTCCCCACCTGCTCCTGTTTTCAGCTGCAACCGGAAGAACTGCACCGCCTGTTCCATCACCTCGGCCAGTTGCGTGCGACGATCCTGTTTCTCTTGCGCCTTGGGGTCACGTTCTGGCATCGGCATTCCGGCCTCACGCGCGAGAATTTCGACCGCTTCGATGAACGAGACATTCTCGGTCTCTTTCACGAAGCTGATCGCATCCCCTTTGGCATGGCAGCCAAAGCAGTAATAGAAACCCTTTTGGTCATCGACGTGGAACGAAGCTGTCTTCTCGTGATGGAACGGGCACGGAGCCCACATGTCGCCCTTGCCCTGATTGGACTTGCGCGCGTCCCACATGACTTTGCGCCCGACGACCTGAGACAAGCTCAGCCGGGTGCGCAACTCATCCAGAAAACCGGGTGGTAATGACATGGGTTAAACCTGACAGAAACGGCAACGCGCGCCAAGGGGAAGGCGCGCGTTTGTCCGCAAAGAAATCGCAAGGTTTTGGATTACTGCTGCAGGCACAGCTCCATCCACGTGGCGCCGAGATCCTTTTTGCGCACATCGCGCATCTTCTGCTCATAGACCCAAGGGGTGATCAGCGGGATCGCGGCATTATAGTTCGCGGGCCAGGTCGGACCTGTATCGGCCACGGCTTGCGGCACGTCGCGCTCCTTCACGCGGTCAAGTCGCGCCTGCTGGATCGCCGCCACGACATCCGCCTGATGCTGGCAGCTTTGTTCTTTTGTTTCCTGAGCAGCCAGAGGTGTGGCCAGTAAAATAGCCGCAACGGCAATACGCAACATGGGGGTCTCCGGGATTCGTTCTCGTCGCTGAAGTCTACTGCCGGGCGAAGATGCGCGCCATCGTCGAATTGCATCTTGCGCAGCCCTGTTGCGCCTTGGTCCTGCGGGCGATGGATCAGATGCCAACCGCCCGCAGAGAGTATTGTCAAAGTCCCTTAGCGCGGTAGCTTTTCGAGACACGGTCAATGGCCACGATGTAGGCAGCGGTCCTCAGATCCTCGACATCGTCGCGACTGTGCCAGACTTCACGCATCGACTGGTAAGCAATCCGCATGGTGTCATCAAGCCCCGAACGAACCAGCTCAAGCTCATCCGCACCTTTCAGGTATTTCGCCTTGAAGTTCGGAGACATGGACCAGGCATCGCCCAGATAGCGGTCCAGCCGTTCCAGCTCACTGACGATCAACTCGTGCCGCGACTCTTCCTGGCGACGCTGCATGCGGCCAAACCGGATATGGCTTAGGTTCTTAACCCATTCGAAATACGAAACGGTCACACCGCCAGCATTTGCGTACATATCAGGAATGATCACGACGCCCCTATCGCGCAGAACTTCGTCTGCTCCAGCTGTCACTGGGCCGTTTGCAGCTTCGATGATCAACGGGGCCTTGATGCGATCGGCATTATCAAGGTTGATCACACCTTCCAGCGCCGCCGGGATCAGGATGTCGCACTCTTCTTCCAGCACGGCCCCTCCCTCGGCGGAATGGGTGGCGTCGGGATAATCGCTGACGCCGCCATGCTTGACAATCCATTGGCGAACCGACTCGACGTCGATCCCGTCGGGATTATACAGCGCTCCGTCCCATTCAATGATGCCCACGATACGAGAGCCGTCTTCCTCGCTCAGGAACTTGGCAGCGTGGTAGCCCACATTTCCCAGACCCTGAACAATAATGCGCTTGCCGTCCAACTTGCCCGACAGCCCTGCCTTTTGAATGTCCTCAGGATGGCGGAAAAACTCGCGCAGCGCATATTGAATGCCGCGGCCCGTGGCCTCGACCCGTCCGGCAATACCGCCAGCATTCAGCGGCTTGCCTGTCACACAGGCGCGCGCGTTGATGTCTGTTGTGTTCATTCGGGCGTATTGGTCGGCCATCCACGCCATTTCACGCTCACCCGTCCCCATATCCGGGGCTGGCACGTTCTGTGACGGGTTAATCAGGTCGCGCTTGGCCAACTCATAGGCGAACCGACGCGTGATCTGTTCAAGCTCATGCTCTTCGTATTGGCGCGGGTCTATACACAAGCCGCCCTTTGATCCGCCAAATGGCGTTTCGACCAGGGCGCATTTATAGGTCATCAGCGCCGCCAGCGCTTCGACTTCGTCCTGGTTCACCGCCAAAGCATAGCGAATGCCGCCTTTCACCGGCTCCATATGTTCGGAATGTACCGACCTATACCCGGTGAACGTGTGTATGTCACCGCGCAGCCGGACGCCGAAGCGTACAGTGTAGGTGGCGTTGCAGACCCTTATCTTTTCTTCAAGGCCCGGAGGCAGATCCATCAGGGACGCTGCCCTGTTAAACATAAGATCTACACTCTCTCGAAAGCTGGGTTCTTTTGTGGCCGTCATTTAAACCTCCGTGCCGGCGAACGACTTGCGTTCTGACGTTTTGTCGCACCCCTTTGCTAAACGATCAATGTTTAAGCAGAAATAAAATCTCAAGTTACGGGGAAATATTCGAACTCTGGCTGAGTCGCCAAACCCAGACATTATCCGCCGAATTGTTCACGCATCGAATACAGCCCCGCGCAACGGTCCGGAATTATCCCTCAATTTCCCTCAAACCAGCCAAAACTGGGCCCTTTTCGCCCAATTCCCGCCACGTTTCGCAGTTAATTTCCATACGTTAACTTTTCCTTAGCAGCTTTGGATGTCTGCTCAGCGAGGTCTGCAAGATGAAAATGCCCAAGTTTCTACGCGAAAGCAAAAGCGGCGCTAAATCCGCGCTAAGCGCGCGCCGGTTCGCAAAAAGCGAAGACGGTACATTCACAATCTTTGTATTGTTGGGTTTCCTGGTGATCATCGCCTCGACTGGGGCTGGCGTTGACCTAATGAATTTCGAACGCGACCGCGCCAATCTGCAATCGACATTGGACCGCGCCGTTCTTGCGGCCGCTGACCTTGATCAGAAAAAGCCCGCACGCGAAATTGTCGATGCCTATTTCGAGAAGGCCGGGCTGGGCGGCAAAATCACTTCTGTCGTGGTGGAAGAAGGCTTTGGATCACGTAAAGTATCAGCCACCGCCGAGGCGACCATTAAAACCCACTTTATGCATTTCTCTGGCGTCAACAGCTTGACCGCTAACGCGGCCAGCACGGCCGTCGAAAGCATTGGAGCTGTTGAAATTTCGCTGGTTCTCGACATCTCAGGCTCAATGAACAACTATTCGAGTTCTGGCGGGAAGAGCAAAATTGCGCTTCTGCAGGATGCGGCCACAGAATTTGTCACGCTGATGCTGGATTCAGATGATCCTAACCGCACGGGCATTTCGATCTCGATCGTGCCTTACGCAACTCAGGTCAACGCGGGTGAACCCATCCTGAGCAAATTCACCAACGTTACAGCAGAGCACAACTACTCCCATTGTGTGAACTTTATCCCTGAACAGTATAGCGACGCGGACCTAGAGCGTGATGACAGGCTGGAACGCACTGCACATTTTGACCCCTTCACCTATTCCGAAGGCTCGATCAGAACACCGGTTTGCCCGGTCCGCGATGGCAGTGCGATTACGCCTGTTACCGATAATCTGGAGGCATTGACCAAACAGATCAAGGCGTTGACTGCAACCGGGAACACCTCGATAGATGTCGGCATGAAATGGGGCGTGGCCTTCCTGGACCCAAGCGTTCGTGGCATTGTGAGCGACCTGGCTGACGACAACATCGTTCCAAATCACTTCCGGACCCGCCCGTCAGACTATAACTCGGACATCTTGAAAATTGTAATCGTAATGACCGACGGTCAGAACACGGACCAGTATATGCTGAACCCGTCCCTTCGGGAGGGCTTGTCGGATGTCTGGTACAATGCTGAGGCCTCCGAATACACAGTCTACCATTCGCAGGGTCAGCCTAACTTTTTCTGGCCACAGCAGAACACATGGGCGGACCATCCGTTCGGCAATCCTGATCCAGAGACACCAGCCAACGAAGAATTGGGTACGGCTGTTCGCCTGACCTATCCAGAACTCTTCAACCGTGTGTCTTTGGCCTGGAATGCAAGATATAACTATTACTGGCAGTCAAGTGCATGGGCCGAGTGGTACTCGAAAGCGTATGCCAAAGTTGAAACTTCGGCCAAGAACCAGCGCACCAAGCATATCTGTGACGCAGCCAAAGATGAGGGCGTCATTGTCTATGGCATCGCCTTCGAAGCACCCAGAGCCGGGTACAAAACCATCAAGGACTGTGCCAGCTCGGACAGCCATGTATACAATGTGAACGGTCTGGACCTGGAAGACGCATTTGCTTCTATCGCGTCGTCGATCAGAAAACTGCGGTTGACCCAATGATCGGAGCCCTTGTTTCAAAGCTGCGAAGCCTGAGACGCAGGGAAGATGGGGCGGTCACCGTCGAGTTTGTGATCATCTTCCCGGCATTCATGTTCTTCATCCTGAGTGCGATGGAATATTCGGTGGTCACCTTGCAGCAGGCGATGTTAGAGCGGGCTGTGGACCAGACAGTTCGCGACATTCGCCTCGGCACGGGCACCAACCCAACGCATGATCAGATAAAAAGCACGATCTGTGATCGCGTTGTAGTGATCAAACGCTGTACCACCAACTTGCAGCTGGAGATGCTGCAACAAAGCGCGTTTGTCGGGTTGAACCTACCGCCTGTCCCGGATTGCACTGACAATTCTGAAGAAGTGAACCCAGTTCGCGCTTTCGAAAATGGCCTTTCGAACGAGTTGATGATCCTTCGGGCCTGCGCAAAGGTCGATCCGATTTTCCCTACATCGGCGATGGGGCGTATTTTGTCGGATGAATCAGGCCAGATCGAACTTACCGCGACGACTGCCTTCGTACAGGAGCCTCTGTAAGCCTATGTTTTTCATGTCAAAGCTCCGGAATCTTCTGAAATCCAAGACGAAAGACGAGAGTGGGGTACTCACGGTTGAGGCTTTGCTTGTCTTTCCGATGCTGGTGTGGACGATCACAGGCGCCTTCACGTATTTCGACGGCTTCCGCCAAAGCGCATCTAACCTTAAAGCGGCATATACGGTTGGCGATTTGATCTCTCGCGAGACCGGCACGATCACGGACACATATATCACCTCATTGCATTCGCTGCTGGTGGCGATGGTCAACAACCGATCACAGATGAATCTGCGCGTGTCGCTGGTTGTGTTCGACGAAGAAGATGATCGTCATTACGTCAGATGGTCAACCGCGCGCGGGTACGACAGCATCTGGACCGACGACAATATTGACCGCATGCGTGATAACCTGCCGCCTATGCCCAACCAGGACACACTGATCATTGTTGAAACGGCGAATGCTTACATTCCGGTCTTTGACTCGATTTATGGGGTGGATTTCCTCAAAGGCGACCACGTCTTTGAAAATTTCGTCTTTACACGCCCACGCTTTACCAATGAGGTTGCGGCAAATGTGTCGGGCGTTGTTGAAATTGAGGAAAATCCCGACGGGTCTGGCGAGATCGGTGAAATCGAGGACCCTGGCACAGGGGATTCCGGTGCGAGTGCGGAAAGCGCAACGAATTAGGACAAGGTTGGCCTCTTAGTGCCTTCCACCCCGCCTTCGAATAACGAGGTGGCGCTGAAGGTCTGACCTAGCCGCGCTCTGCCACCATCACAGACAATATTTCTGACATGAATTTGGTTTCGGCGGCGGATGTCATGCCGCCGATGCCAACGCGGCGTCCCAGGCGCCACCACAGCCCCGGCGCCCATCTATTTGCACCTGATTGCCGGGTTGTTACCAGAAAGCCATTCGACGGCTTGAAGGCAAACGCGCCTCTTTCGACGGTTTCAATGTCTTCTATTGCGGCGATCGGCTGCCCTGCCCCGGTTCTCAGCTCGGTCTCAGTCAGCTCGATCCAATCCGAGGTTGCCTGCCACATGCGATAGGCCAGCCAAAAGGACGCCGCGCCTACCACAAACAGGAATGCCTGCCAGGATGGCTCCGGCGGCGCGGCAAGCGCGACGAAAACAACCAGAAAGCCCACGGTCGACAACATTCCGACACCCATCCACCGCCTGGGTGATGAGGCTTTGACCACGGCCAGAACTTCTTGTTGCATTTGCTGCTCTCCCACTTTGCAGTTGGGTTTAGCCACTTTCCCAGCCAAACAACAGAGGCGAACGCACCTGCTGAATTTCGCACAGGTTGCGTGTTTCAGCGCAAATTGACCCGCCATGGCAGTGCGGTACATCTTCCTCATAGCAACAGGAGCGCAGCAATGTCCCTCAGACCGACTTTGGAAACCCGAAAGGCCATACCGACGATGGAGGGGGCAGGCGTTAAACTGCACCGCGCTTTCGGCTTTCAGGACCCGTCGGAACTGGATCCTTTTTTGCTGTTCGACGACTTTCGCAATGAACGCCCGCAGGATTATCAGGCTGGATTTCCATGGCATCCGCATCGCGGGATCGAGACAATCACCTATGTCCTGTCCGGCTCGGTTGAGCATTCGGATTCACTTGGCAATAACGGAACACTTGGCGCGGGTGATGTGCAGTGGATGACGGCGGGGTCCGGAATCCTGCATCAGGAAATGCCCAAGGGGAGCCAAACCGGCCAAATGCACGGGTTTCAGCTGTGGGGCAATCTACCCGCGGCCCAAAAGATGACAACACCGCGATATCAGGACGTTCCGCGCAAAGAGATCCCTGAAATCATGGACGATGACGGAACCGTTGTCCGTGTGATCGTGGGGACGTTTTGGGGCAAGACAGGCCCAGTCGACGGCATCGCCGCCGACCCTCAGTATCTGGACATCCAAATTCCGGCAGGTGTGAAAAAGACCTTCCCCATAGACACCTACCGTCGCGCATTTGCATATGTATTCGAAGGCGCGGGCGCCTTTGCTGATGCCTCGCGGCCTGCGGGGGTCCTTTTGGAAAAAGAAGTTGGCGGCCAAGAGGTGAACATTCGTGACATGTCGGGGGACCGAACTCTGGTTCGGTTTGGGAGTGGTGACGAAGTGACCGTTCAGGCAGGTCCCGAAGGTGTCCGGTTCCTGCTGATTTCCGGCGCACCGATCAATGAGCCGGTCGCATGGCACGGCCCCATCGTCATGAACACCCGGACCGAGCTGGAACAGGCTTTTCGCGAATTGCGCAACGGGACGTTTATTCGGCCGGCACATTGACTGCCCCTTAAGCAGTCATCGCCTTTCGGACCATGTCCCAATAGACGGCTTCAACCTCGTCCAGCGAAAGCCGCCCACCGGCGCGATACCACGTCATAACGCCGTTCAGCATGGCGATGACCGCCAATGTCGCAATCTTCGTATCCGCGACCGCAAAGATACCCGCCCGCTGACCTTCGCGCAAAATGGCTTCAAGCCCGTCTTCATACTTGCGGCGCAGATCCTCTATTTCGGCGAAGTTTTCGGGCGTGAGGTTCCGAAGTTCCATATAGGCGATGAATACCTCGTCAGGGCGCTGCAGGTGGAACCGTATGTGAAATCCGACAAACCGACGCAAAGCAACCTGCGGATCGCCAGTTTGCTTTTGCTCGCCATAGGCGGACAACAAATCCTGCATATGGTCGCGCATCAAACGGAACAGAAGGCTCTGCTTATCCGGGGTGTAATTGTACAATGCCCCGGCCTGCACCCCAACCTCGCCCGCAATTTTCCGCATGGAAACAGCAGCATACCCATGGCGCGCGAAAAGCCGAAGCGCTGCCTGCCGGATACGCGGGCCGGTAATGTCCGAGTGTGAGCCTTGTGTACGTGCCATGTATCCACCATATCTGAACGGATGTTCAGATAGAAGCCCGCTTGAAACGACCGGACAAAAAGTGCATCACCGATGCCAGTTGCCACAATAAGGTTTCATCATGAAGCCCCTTCTTCTTCTGCCCCTAGTTTTGCTCTGCCTGGGATGCACCAATTTTCCCGAGCTGAAAGACCGCGAAGGGCCAAATGTGCAATCGGCCCCCTACCCCAAATTAACCCCACTGGCAGATGTTTTCGCTGTGCCTGTTGACCCGCTGTACGAAGCGGCAGAGGTCGAAAGTGAATTGACCGACCGCAGCAAGGCGTTGAAGAAAAAGGCAACGGCATTGCAAAACGCTCAGACCAATTAATCCTCAGGTTTTCTGCCGCCCGGCATGGGTGTCGCGGATTGCGCCTCGGCGCTGAACCCGCTAAGGCAGCGGGAACGGGGAAACACCCCAGTTTAGGATATTCGAGCGGAAAGGAACCCACAGGATGACACAGGCGCTGCGGCTTGGAATTGCGGGCTTGGGAACTGTTGGTGTGGGTGTCGTCAGGATCGTGCGCCGCCATGCCGACCTGCTGCAGGCACGAACGGGTCGTCCCATCCAGATCACAGCGGTTTCCGCGCGTGACGCTGGCAAGGATCGCGGTGTGAACCTGTCGGATTATGCCTGGGAAACTGACCCTGTCGCATTGGCACAGCGCGACGATATTGATGTTTTTGTTGAACTGATGGGCGGGGAAAACGGACCTGCCAAAGCCTCGGTCGAAGCGGCGCTAGCCAGTGGTAAGGATGTCGTCACCGCCAACAAGGCCCTGTTGGCCATTCACGGTCAGGAACTGGCCGAAATGGCCGAAGCCGCGGGCCGTGTGATCCGCTTCGAAGCGGCCGTGGCTGGCGGCATTCCAGTGATCAAATCCCTGACCGAAGGACTTGCGGGCAACGAAATCACCCGCGTCATGGGGGTGATGAATGGCACCTGCAACTATATCCTGACCCGGATGCAATCGCAGCGGCAGGGATATAACGCCCTGTTCGACGAATGCGCGCAGCTGGGTTACCTTGAAGCCGATCCAAATCTGGATGTGGGCGGGATAGACGCCGCGCATAAACTGGCGCTGCTTGCCTCAATCGCATTCGGCACCAAACCGAATTTCGACGGGATCGAGATCGAAGGCATTCAGCAGATCAGTCTGGATGACATCGACCAGGCCCATGACATGGGATACCGGATCAAACTGTTGGGCGTGGCTCAGCGCACGGCACGGGGGCTTGAACAGCGGATGCAGCCGTGTCTGGTGCCCAGTGACTCGCCCCTGGGCCAGCTTGAAGGCGGCACCAATATGGTGGTGATCGAAGGCGACGCGGTCGAGCAGGTTGTTCTGCGTGGCCCCGGAGCTGGCGAGGGTCCAACGGCCAGCGCGGTGATGGGCGATGTCTGCGATCTGGCACGTGGGCTTCAGATTCCGACTTTCGGCCGCCCTGCCAGTTCGTTGCAGGACGCAGTGCCAGCGCTGACTGGTCGCCCTGCCCCCTATTATTTGCGTCTAGGTCTGCTGGACAAACCCGGCGCCTTGGCCAAAGTTGCGGCCATCCTGGGCGATGCCGGGGTCTCGATTGATCGCATGCGCCAATACGCCCATGCGGAAAGCACCGCGCCGGTTCTGATAGTTACCCACAAAACCACCCGTGCCACGCTGGATGTCGCCTTGCTGGGCCTGCACGAGACCGATGTTGTTTCGGGCACACCGGTTGCTTTGCGGATTGAAGAGGTTTGACCCTTGCGGCCTGCACGATACGCAGGCTATGCCGGACAAGACGCCGATACTGACCTGAGGATAGTGAAAATGAGTGCTGCCAAGATTGATTTCAATGACCGCCTGTTGTCTCTGGGCCTGGCGCGGGTTGCGGAACAGGCTGCGCTTGCTTCGGCTTCGCTGGTTGGACGGGGTGATGAAAAGGCCGCTGACCAGGCCGCTGTGAATGCCATGCGCGAACAGCTGAACCTTCTGGATATCGCCGGTGTCGTTGTCATCGGTGAAGGCGAGCGCGACGAGGCACCGATGCTGTATATTGGTGAGGAGGTCGGGTCCGGCAATGGTCCCGGCGTCGACATCGCGTTGGACCCGCTGGAAGGCACCACGCTGACCGCCAAGGACATGCCCAACGCGTTAACTGTGATAGCAATGGGCCCGCGCGGATCAATGCTGCATGCACCGGACGTTTATATGGACAAACTGGCCGTTGGCCCGGGTTTCCCTGAAGGCGTTGTCAGCCTGGACATGAGCCCGCGCGAACGTGTGGAAGCACTGGCCAAGGCCAAGGATTGCGAGCCTGCCGACCTTACCGTCTGCATTCTGGAACGCCCTCGGCATGAGGCTATGATTGCCGAAGTTCGCGAAACCGGTGCATCTATCCGCCTGATCACCGATGGTGATGTTGCTGGCGTCATGCACTGCGCCGAAAGCGAAGTCACCGGGATCGACATGTATATGGGCCAAGGCGGCGCCCCCGAGGGCGTTCTGGCCGCTGCAGCGCTGAAATGTATGGGCGGGCAGATCTTTGGCCGCCTGCTGTTCCGCAATGATGACGAACGCGGCCGCGCAGCCAAAGCGGGCATCACCGATCTGGACCGCATCTATTCGCGCGATGAGATGGTAACCGCCGATGTGATCTTTGCCGCAACCGGCGTCACCGGCGGCTCGTTGCTGCCGCGTATCAAGCGCGAGCCGGGTTGGGTTGAAACCACCACTCTGCTGATGCGGTCGAAAACCGGGTCGGTTCGGCGTATGTCCTACCGCACGCCGACGTGGTCGCATAGCGACGGCTAAGTTCTTGCGCCTGACCATCGTGCAGGGCTATCCATAGAAATGATAAGGCCGGGTCCGCGAGGGTCCGGCCTTGGCACATCAGGGGCAGGACATGAGCTTTCTTGGGGTTGAACATTCACTGTCTGCACGTCGCTGGGTCGGCCCCTCGGCGGATGTAGAGCGCGCGACCGAGATGCTGGTACAACAAGCCGGATTGCCTCGGGCCGTCTGTCAGGTTCTGGCCCGGCGCGGTGTTCCAGCAATGGAAGCTCCGGGATTTCTAGAACCCAAGCTGAAAGAGCTGTTGCCCGATCCGCGCGCGATGAAAGACATGGAAACCGCTGCAACCCGTTTTCTGACTGCGGTCCGTCTAAAGCAGCGTATTGCGATCTTTGCCGATTATGACGTCGACGGAGGCAGTTCGGCTGCTCTGCTACTCACGTGGTTGCGTCAGATGGGCCTGCAGGCGACGCTCTATGTGCCTGACCGGATTGATGAGGGCTATGGCCCCAACGTCCCGGCGATGCAGGAACTAGCCGCCGCGCATGATCTGATTATCTGCGTCGATTGCGGAACCCTCAGCCATGAACCCATCGCCGCCGCAAAGGGGGCCGATGTCATCGTCCTGGACCACCACCTTGGTGGTGAAACTTTGCCCGATTGCGTGGCCGTGGTGAACCCGAACAGACAGGACGAAAGCGGCGATCTTGGCTATTTTTGTGCCGCCGCCGTTGTGTTCCTGATGCTGGTCGAGGCCGGACGGCAACTGCGCGAAGCGGGTGCAAAAGGGCCTGACCTGATTGCAATGCTAGATCTTGTGGCGCTGGCCACGGTGGCGGACGTGGCCCCGTTGATCGGTGCAAACCGCGCGCTTGTGCGTCAGGGGCTGAAGGTCATGGCGCAACGACAAAGACCGGGGTTGGTGGCGCTGTCGGATGTGGCGCGGATGGATTCAGCGCCCAACAGCTATCATCTGGGGTTCATGCTGGGCCCGCGCGTCAATGCGGGTGGCCGGATCGGTCAGGCCGATCTGGGTGCCCGGCTGCTCAGCACCGATTCAACCCATGAAGCAGAGGCTCTGTCCCAACGGCTGGATGAGTTGAACACCGAGCGGCGCGATATTGAAAATGCGGTTCGGGCAGCCGCCATGGAACAGGCCGAAGAACGGGGCCTTGATGCGCCCTTGGTCTGGGCGGCCGGGGAAGGCTGGCATCCGGGCGTTGTCGGCATCGTCGCGTCGCGCCTCAAAGAAACCGCCAACCGCCCGGCCATCGTCATCGGTCTGGACGGGGATGAGGGCAAAGGATCGGGCCGATCAGTGACCGGTGTCGATCTGGGTGCCTCGATTCAGCGGCTGGCGGCGGAAGGTCTGCTGGTCAAGGGCGGCGGCCACAAGATGGCGGCTGGCCTGACGGTCATGCGTGATCAGCTGGAACCGGCGATGGAACGGCTCAGCGAATTGCTGGCAAAACAAGGGGCAGGTCAAACCGGCCCTGCTGACCTGAAACTGGAAGGCACACTTATGCCCGGCGCGGCCACTGTCGATCTGATTGAACAGATTGAAAAAGCAGGGCCTTTCGGCGCCAGTGCTCCGGCTCCGCGGTATGCCTTTCCGGACTTACAAGTGCGCTTTGCCAAGCGGGTCGGCGACTCCCATCTGAAGCTGTCGCTGTCGGACGGGGTGGGTGCCGGGTTGGATGCCATTGCGTTTGGCGCCTTTGACGGACCAATGGGGGAACGGCTGACCAATCACGGCGGCGCGCGCTTTCATTTCGCCGGACGACTTGAGGTGAACACATGGGGTGGACGGCAAACCGTACAACTCAGATTGGAAGATGCCGCCGAGGCGATCTAAGGCCGCATTCGCCACCGCCAAAAAACTTTCACAACCCTGCGTTTTTCGGCTTGCGGGGGTCAGAGTGAAACCGTAAAAGGCCCCCCACAAGCTAGCGTGGCCCGTTCGTCTATCGGTTAGGACGCCAGGTTTTCAACCTGGAAAGAGGGGTTCGATTCCCCTACGGGCTACCA